>NZ_JASCRU010000003.1:0-288776 GCF_030010285.1 Flavobacterium sp. XS2P24 | reverse complement strand
CCACGTTGATAGGCTATAGATGTAAAGGCAGTAATGTCATAGTCGAGTAGTACTAATAACCCGTAAGCTTATGTACGCTTTTCTCCCGTCTTTCGGGACGGGAGAAGAAACTTTCTTAGATCCTGAATCAAGTTCAGGAAAAACTTTTTATTTTCTTTATCTCAGTATGTTAAGATATTATGTGATTAATTATCAATGATAAATTGTTAATTGTTACAATAATTGCCCAAAGCAATTATAACCTCTTAAGGTGGTTATTGCGGCGGGGCTCACCTCTTCCCATCCCGAACAGAGTAGTTAAGCCCGCCTGCGCAGATGGTACTGCAGTTATGTGGGAGAGTATGTCGTCGCCTTTCTTTGAAAACCCCGTTCTTATGAACGGGGTTTTTTATTCATATTTCTTCATTGTAAGAAAAGTATACTGGTACCTTAGCTCAGATGGTAGAGCAATGGACTGAAAATCCATGTGTCCCTGGTTCGATCCCTGGAGGTATCACAAAATGCTCGGATGGTGAAATTGGTAGACACGCTGGACTTAAAATCCAGTGAACAGCAATGTTCGTGCGGGTTCAAGTCCCGCTCTGAGTACAAAAACTTCAATTGGCTAACGCTGACTGAAGTTTTTTTGTTTTAAAAATAAAGAATTCTCATCATTTATTTGATTTTTGTATCATAACTCATTCTATGATAGTTATATTTTACAAATGTTTACTCGAAGCGTACTGCATTTGTGGAGTTAACATTTTTGAAAGGCAATGTTCATTGAAATGATAAGTATTTAATATTTTCATCTTTGATGAAGATAAATACTTCTCATATAATGCTGTTTTTAGAAGTAATAAAGTTTAGTTTATAATTAACGGTTCATTTTAGATATTTAAGAAGTTGTTGATAAATTATTAAACTTTAACGTTTGTTCCACTTAATAGTTTATTGCATTTGGTGAAAAAAAAGTACTTTAGTTAATTGTTTAATAAATCGTTATCCAAAAAACAATTAATCTATGAAAAGAAGATCTTTTTTAACTACTGCAACTTTAGCGTCTGCAGGTCTTACCACACTTTTGATTACAGGCTGTACTTCTGGTACTAAAAAGGAAGAAGATTCAGTATCAGTTGAAGATTCCAATGCGATCTTTGAATTGGATGAAGAAACCATCGTCAGTTTAAGAGAAAAATTAGCTTCTGGAAAATATACTTCGGAACAATTAGTACAATTATATTTAAAACGTATTGAAGCTATAGATAAAAATGGACCTCAATTGAATTCTGTTATAGAAGTCAATCCTGACGCAGTTGCTATTGCAGTGACTATGGATAAAGAGTTGAAAGCTGGTAAAAGCAGAGGACCTTTACATGGAATTCCAGTTTTAATAAAAGATAACATCGATACAGCGGATAAAATGCAAACAACTGCGGGATCTTTGGCAATGGCAGGAAATATTGCTTCAAAAGATGCTTTTGTAGTACAAAAATTGAGAGAGGCCGGCGCAATAATCATTGGAAAAACCAATTTGAGTGAATGGGCAAATTTTCGTTCTACCCAATCGTGTTCCGGATGGAGCAGCAGAGGCGGTCAGACTAAAAACCCATATATTTTAGATCATAATCCATGTGGTTCCAGTGCGGGTTCCGGAACTGCTGTGTCAGCGAATCTTTGTGTAGTTGCTGTTGGAACCGAGACGGATGGTTCTATTGTTTGTCCGGCTTCGGTAAATGGAATTGTAGGCATTAAACCAACTGTAGGTTTGGTTAGTCGATCTGGAATTATTCCAATTTCAAGAACACAAGATACAGCTGGTCCTATGGCGAGAACTGTAACCGATGCGGCTATTTTATTAGGCGCAATGGCAGCTGTTGACCAAGATGATGCTATAACGCTTGAAAGCAAAGGAAAAGCGCAGAAGGATTATACCACTTTTTTAGATGTAAATGCATTGAAAGGCAAGCGCATTGGGATTGAGAAAAAGCCACAAGGAAATAATAAATATATTAATGTACTTTTAGACGATGCCATTAAACTTCTAAAAAAGCAAGGAGCTGTCATTATCGAAATTGACTATTTGGATAAAATTAATGCTTTGGGTCAAGCCGAATTTGAAATTTTACAGTATGAATTTAAAGACGGATTGAACAATTATTTGGCTACAGCCAATGCAAAAGTAAAAAATTTAAAAGAGGTCATTGATTTTAATACTGGTAATGAAGATAAAGCAATGCCTTATTTTAAACAAGAAACACTAGAGAGTTCTAACCTTAAAAAAGGATTGGATGATAAAAAATATGTAGATGCATTAACTGTTAGTTTTGAAGGTAGTAAAGGTATTTTAGATACTGTTTTTAAAGAAAATAAGCTGGATGCCATTTGTGGAATAACGATGGGACCTGCTTGTAGTATTGATGTGATTTACGGTGATCGTTGGGGAGGATATTCTTTGACATCTCCTGCTGCGGCAAGTGGATATCCACATATTACGGTTCCTAATGGGATGGTTTATGATCTTCCTGTTGGTTTATCTTTTTTCGGAACTCCCTATGCTGAGGGACAATTAATAGGATTAGGTTATGCTTATGAGCAAGCTTCTAAAAAGCGCTTAAAACCAGCTTTGAAACCTTCTTTTTTGTAATAAATTAGATTAAAAAATATTTAAAAGGGTAAAGAGTGAATCGCTTTTTACCCTTTTATATTTTTATAATATTCACAAATGGAGTTAATTGGACATTCCGGACATTTAGGCTGTGGCCGACAAATTTCTCTTCCTAAAAATGAAATAGCCATCCCGATTTCTCCCCAAATTTCTTTTGGTAATACTTGCATTAGCTGTTTTTCGGCTTTGATTCCGTCTTTGGTTTCTGGGATTAATCCAATTCTGGGTGCAACCCTAATAACATGTAAATCAGCGATAATTCCTTCAGCCGGAATTTTTGCTTCGCGAAGAATTACATTGGCTGATTTTCGTCCGATTCCTTTTAAGGCAACCAAACCGTCCATAGTAAGTGGAATATTTTCATCTTTTTGTATGGTTTGCGCTATTTCTATAAGCCACTTGGCTTTGGTTCCAAAATTCCTGACTTTTGAAATGTGCGGAATTAGTGCTTCCACATTGGAAACAGCTAAACTTTCCATGTTAGGATATGCTTCAAATAGGATAGGGGCAATTTTATTAATATTGGCATCAGAATCCTGTGCGGATAAAACGACCATCACCATAAGTTGATATAAATTATGATACTCAAGGGGGTGTTTTCTTCCTTTATATTTGGTTAGAATTGGTTCTAAATTTGTAGTCCAATCAGTAGCATTTTCAAATAAATTCATAGCTTTATTCTTTAAAATCAACAGATAAAGAGTTCACACAATAGCGTTGTCCGGTTTTTGTAGGTCCGTCATCAAATACATGCCCTAAATGGCTGCTGCAATTAGCGCAAAGAATTTCAGTACGTTTCATGCCATGTGTCGTATCGGAAATGTATTGTACTTTTCCTGGAATGGATTCATCAAATGATGGCCAACCGCAATGCGCATCAAATTTAGAGTTACTTTCGAATAAAGGCTCTCCACAAGCACCACAGCAATATGTTCCTTTTTCATAATGCAAATTATAGGTTCCGGTGTGAGGGTATTCAGTCCCTTTTTGGCGAAGAATTCGGTAGCGTTCCTCACCTAATTGTTCTTTCCATTCTTGTTCGGTTTTTTCTGCAGGATATTTCATGATTTTAAATTTTTTATTTTATGTATAATATTGTAATACAGTTATTTATTTTGAATGAATTGAACTGTTTTTTCAATTACTTTATGATTTCCTAGAATTTTTCGATGTCCTAATCCATCGGTTAATAATAACTCTCCGTTTTTCAAATATTTATGAATGTGAATTCCGGCCTTTACAGGAACTTCTGGGTCATTGTTATCATGGATTACCAAAACTGGAATAGCAATTTCTTTGGCCGCTAAAAAAGCAGAATAGCTATTCATTTTTTCTTGGTATTTTTTCTCGAAATGCAAACGTAAAAGAGTGCTTATTATTGGTTTCAATTCTAATTTTGCTACAAAATCATCCATAATATCTTCCACAATATCCCCACTGCCAATAACTACGGCATGATTTACTTTTAATCCTTTTTTGATAGCATTCAAAACGGACATTCCTCCTAATGAATGGCCAATTGCTGCTTCAAATGGTCCCAATTGTTTGTCTATTTCTAAAATTGTAGCGATGAAATCGACCATAATGGTAGTTTTTCCGGGTGATTTTCCATGAGCTGGTGCATCAAAACTAATAGTGGAATATCCTGCTTTAAGCAGTTCATCGGCTATTTTGAATAATTGTGTTCCGCGTCCCGACCAACCGTGAACCAATAAAACTTTCTTCTCACTTTTTCCATATTGATACAAAAGAACCTCTTTATCAATTGCAGGAACTGGGATTAATTTTTGAATGCTATTGCGATCCATTTCTAATTCTCTTTTTGGAATTTTATGTTTTATGGGTGTTGTAAAGAGTTTAGCAGCAAATAGTGTAATTAGTTTTGGAGAAATAAAAGAGATTAATTTACTGGTTAATAAGATAATCCTAGGAATTTTCAATGATTGGGTATGATTAGAAGTTTTTTTTGTCATTTCAATAAATTTTCAAGCGTGTAATTATATTATAATTTTTTTAGTAAATTTAGAAAAACATAAAAGTAGTATTTTTTATAAAGTTTTTTGTTTGGATTAACATAAAAGGCGGAAATATTAAATAATTCGTATTAACTAAAAACACCAAAATTTCATAAATGGAAATATTTCATATCAGTGCAGAGTGTTACCCGGTAGCTAAAGTAGGCGGTTTAGCTGATGTTGTGGGTGCATTGCCAAAATATCAAAATAATGCAGGACATCAAGTGCGGGTAGTGATACCTTGTTATGATACAAAATTCAAAAAAGAAAATGATTTTGAATGCGTTCATTGGGGGCATGTGAAATTGGGGAATTTTAATTTTCCTTTTAGTGTTCTCAAAGAAAAAACGGATAAGTTAGGATTTGAATTGTATTTGGTTGAAATCCAGGAATTATTTGATAGAAAAGATGTTTATGGATATCAAGATGATATTGAACGCTTTTTATCTTTTCAAATCGCCACTTTGGATTGGATTATAGGTAGAAATGAAGTTCCAGATGTAATTAACTGTCATGATCATCATACTGGTTTGATTCCATTTATGATGTTGTATAGTCATAAATACGAAAAACTCCAAAATATTCCTTCCATGATTACCATTCATAATGGTTTGTATCAAGGGCAGTTTGGTTTTGATAAATTGTATTATTTGCCAGAATTTGATTTGGCCCATGTCAAAGTTTTAGAATGGGATAATTGCATCAATTCATTGGCAGTAGCCATAAAATGCGCTTGGGCAGTTACCACAGTTTCTCCTAATTACCTGAATGAGATTAATTATTCGGCTAATGGTTTAGAAATGTTATTTAATCTGGTTCGCTATAAATCCAGAGGTATTTTGAACGGAATTGATATCGAAGTCTGGGATCCTGCTAAAGATGCGATGTTAGAAAAAAACTATTCGATTAAAAATTTCGAAAAAGGAAAGCAAGAAAATAAAGAAAAATTATGCAAGCTTTTTAATTTGGATCCAACAAAACCACTTTTTAGTTTTATTGGTAGGTTATTAGAAGAAAAAGGAGGCGATTTATTGCCTCATGCTGCAGCGCTAGCTTTATCTGAAAATTTTCAACAAATTAATATTTTAATCTTAGGTTCAGGAAATACAGCTATTGAGAATCAATTGAACGCTTTATTAGCTGATTACAAAGGGAATTACAATACATTTATTGGATACAATGAGGAATTAGCTCACTTGATTTATGCAGGTTCTGATTTTTTATTAATGCCTTCAAGAGTGGAACCTTGTGGTTTAAACCAGATGTACTCGTTGCGCTATGGTACAATACCTATCGTAAGAAGAACAGGAGGACTGAGAGATACAGTCATTGATTTTGGAGATGATGGAAACGGAATTTGTCACGACCAAGCAACTGTTGACGATGTTTGTTATTCGATTCAAAGGGCAGTAAATTTGTATGAAGATAAAAAACATTTAAATAAAATTATAAAAAAAGGAATGAGTACTGATCATTCTTGGGAAAGAGTTTGCCTGGAATATATAGAAATGTACAATTTAATAATTAACAAAAAATGAAAGCTAAAAAGAAAAATGTTATTGCAATTATTTTAGGTGGAGGACAAGGATCCAGATTATATCCATTGACAGAAACAAGGTCTAAACCTGCTGTGCCAATAGGAGGTAAATATAGATTGGTCGATATTCCAATTTCAAATTGTATGAATTCAGATATTTATAGAATGTTTGTACTGACGCAATTCAACTCTGCTTCTTTAAATGCCCATATAAAGAACACTTATAATTTTAGTATTTTTAGCCATGCTTTTGTTGATATTCTTGCTGCAGAGCAAACTCCAGACAATCCAACTTGGTTTCAAGGTACGGCCGATGCTGTAAGACAGTGTATGCCTCATTTCCTGAACCATGATTTTGATTATGCTTTGATTCTTTCCGGAGATCAATTGTATCAAATGGATTTCAACGATATGCTAGAAGAACATATCAAGAGAGAGGCCGATATTACAATTGCTACTTTGCCTGTAAATGCAAAAGATGCTCCTGAATTTGGAATATTAAAAACAAACTCCGAAAGCTGTATTGAATCTTTCATTGAAAAACCTGCCAAGGAATTGTTGCCAGACTGGGAATCGGATGTGAGCGAGCAAATGAAGAGCGAAGGCAAGCATTATTTAGCTTCAATGGGAATTTATATCTTCAACAAAAAACTGTTGGTTGATATAATGTCAAACAAAGAAACCAAAGATTTTGGTAAAGAAATTATACCACAAGCGGTAGGGAATAAAAAGATATTAAGTTACCAATATGAAGGATATTGGACTGATATTGGTAATATTGATTCTTTTTTTGAAGCGAATATTGGACTGACTGAAGATTTACCTAAATTTAATTTATTCGATAACAATAATAAAATTTATACCAGACCAAGATTATTGCCTCCTTCAAAATTTCAAAAAACAATGATTGATAAATCATTAATTTCCGAAGGCTGTATTTTGAATGCCAAAGAAATAAACCATTCTGTTATTGGTATCAGATCCAGAATAGGTGAGGGAACTATCATTCAAAATTGTTATGTTATGGGGAATGATTTCTATCAGAATATTGATGATATGAATGAGGACGTTAAAAGCAGTAAACAATTGATTGGTATTGGGGAAAGATGCTTTATAAACAATGCTCTTGTAGATAAAAATTGCAGAATTGGTAATGATGTTTACATCAATGGAGGAAGTCATTTAGAAGATTTTTCGAATGAATTGTATGCCATTAAAGACGGAATTGTTGTTATTAAAAAAGGAGCAGTTATACCGGATAATTACATCATAAAATAAATTTATAAACTGTTTTTTATTAAAAATAATATTCTATTCTTTTTCTAAAAATAGAATTATACAATTGTTATATGAGTAAAGTTATCTCGCATTCCCTTTTTACCGATTTTGATATCGATTTATTCAAATCAGGGAAACATTTCCGGCTGTACGAAAAACTAGGCGCACATCTTATAACGGTTGACGGAGTAGATGGTGTTTATTTTGCCGTTTGGGCTCCTACGGCTCATTCGGTATCGGTTGTTGGAGAGTTCAATTTTTGGACACAAGGAGAGCATCTGTTGCAAGTCCGTTGGGATTCTTCCGGTATTTGGGAAGGATTTATTCCAAACATCAAAAAGGGGACAACCTATAAATATAAAATACAATCCAATAATGGTGGGATAATAACAGAGAAAGCCGATCCGTTTGCTTTTTATTGCGAAAAACCGCCACATACGGCATCAGTAGTTTGGGATTTAGAGTATAAATGGAAAGACCAAAACTGGATGAAAACGCGTCAAAATCATAATGGTTTAGACAAACCTTATTCTGTTTATGAAGTCCATTTAGGTTCTTGGAAACGCCATACAGAAGGAAATCGTTTTTTGACCTATGTAGAATTTGCCGAAGATTTAGTGAATTATGTAAAAGAAACGGGTTTTACTCACGTGGAGTTTATGCCAATTATGGAATACCCTTATGATCCTTCTTGGGGGTATCAATTGGTAGGATATTTTGCGCCAACTTCTCGTTTTGGGAATCCGCAAGAATTCATGCATTTAGTAGATAAATTACATGAAGCTGGAATTGGAGTAATTCTGGACTGGGTTCCTTCTCATTTTCCAGATGACGCCCATGGTTTAGGATTTTTTGACGGATCGAATCTTTTTGAACATCCTGATCGTAGAAAAGGCTATCATCCGGATTGGAAAAGTTTAGTTTTTAATTACGGACGAAATGAAGTTCGTTCCTTCTTAATCAGTAATGCATTATTTTGGCTACATCATTATCATGCAGATGCTTTGCGTGTTGATGCAGTTGCCTCGATGTTGTATTTGGATTATTCCAGAAATGATGGTGAATGGGAACCCAATATTTACGGAGGTAGAGAAAATCTGGACACGATTAGTTTCCTTAAAGAATTCAATGAAGCCGTTTATCTAAATTATGAAGGTGCTCAAACTATAGCAGAGGAAAGTACTTCTTTTCCAATGGTTTCCAGACCTACATCTGTTGGTGGTTTAGGTTTTGGGATGAAATGGATGATGGGTTGGATGCACGATACTTTAGAATATTTTCAAAAAGATACGGTGTATAGAAAGTACCATCAAAATGATTTGACTTTTTCGATGACCTATACCTTTTCAGAAAATTTCATGTTACCGCTTTCGCATGACGAAGTAGTATATGGGAAAAAATCGATAGCAGGAAGAATGCCAGGTGATGAATGGCAAAAATTTGCGAATTTAAGATTACTATATGGCTACATGTTTATGCATCCCGGAACTAAATTGTTGTTTATGGGAAGTGAATTTGGACAAAGTAGTGAGTGGAATTTTGAAGGAAGTTTAGATTGGCATTTGTTGCAATATCCGTATCATGAAGGAGTAAAACTATTGATTACCGATTTGAATAAATTGTATAAAACACAACCTGCTTTGCATGAAAAACAATTCAGTCCGGAAGGTTTTGAATGGATTAATTACTCCGATCATCAAAATGCGGTGATGTCTTTTATTCGTAAAGGAAATGACCCAAAAGAGGATGTAATTGTAGTGTGTAATTTCACTCAAGTGGTGCGCTCTAATTACCGAATTGGTTTGCCTAAAAAAGGAAAATTGACAGAGATTTTTAATAGTGATGCTGCAAATTATGGAGGAAGCGGAGTTTCTAACGCTAAAAAAATAGTAATTGAAGCTATGCCTTACGATGGAAGAGATTATTCGACAGAGTTGCTTTTACCGCCATTAAGTGTAACCGTTTTTAAAATTTCATAAGTATAAAAGGGTTCTTTTTTTAAAATAAGAATAACTAATGGTTTTCATTTATAATGGAAACCATTATTATATATAGTTGATTTTTATATTAAAATACACTATAACGTTTTCGCGAATAAAACCCACATATATAACTGTTTACAAAGTAATTTTGTAAGTTTGAGTTCTAAGAAAAGATAAAAATTAATACCATATAAAATGATTACAAATACAGAATTAGAATATAAAGGCGATTTATATCCCACAAAAATAACTTCTTTTGAGCATGAAGTAGATTCAATATTTTTTCATACCGATAATAGTGTCATATTAAAAGTAACCGTATTAAGAGATAGTTTAATCCGGTTTAGATTTACTACTAAAGGGTATTTTAGCAACGATTTTTCTTACGCAGTTGATAAAAGTCATTCTCATGGATATAATTTTCTTGAGGTTTCTGAATTAGAGGATTATTATCAGATAAAAACCAGTAAAGTAAAATGTAGAATTCAAAAAATAGATATGAGGTTGTCTATTTTTGATGTGGAGGACAATATTATTTTAGAGGATGAATTGGGTTTCCATTGGGAAGAAAGCTATGAATACGGGGGGAATATCGTAAAAATGAGTAAGGCTTCAAAAGATGGGGAATGCTTTTACGGACTTGGCGATAAAGCAACACAAATGAATTTGAAAGGTAAGAGACTGGAAAATTTTGCGACGGATCAATATGCTTTTCAAAAAGACCAGGAACCGTTGTATAAAGTAGTTCCGTTTTACATTGGATTACAAAACAAACAATCTTATGGAATTTTCTTTGATAATACGTTTAGAACCTATTTTGATTTTTGTCATGAAAGAAGAAACGTAACGAGTTATTGGGCAGAAGGTGGAGAAATGAATTACTATTTCATTTACGGACCACAAATGCAAGATGTTGTTACTACCTATACTGATTTGACCGGAAAACCTGAATTACCGCCACTTTGGGCACTTGGATACCACCAATGTAAATGGAGTTATTATCCGGAAAGTAATTTAAAAGAAGTTGCCGCAAAATTTAGAGAGTTGAAAATTCCATGTGATGCACTGTATCTAGATATTGATTATATGGAAGGTTTTCGATGTTTCACTTGGAACAAAGAATATTTCCCAGATCCAAAAAGAATGGTGGCTGAATTAGCCGAAGACGGTTTTAAAACAGTGGTTATTATTGATCCGGGAATAAAAATTGACAAAGAATACGCTATATATAAAGAAGCTTTAGAAAAAGATTATTTCTGTAAAAGAGCTGATGGTCCATACATGAAAGGGAAAGTTTGGCCTGGAGAATGTAATTTTCCGGATTATACAAATCCAGCAGTAAGAGAATGGTGGGCGGGATTATTCAAAGAATTAATTTCAGATATTGGAGTAAAAGGAGTGTGGAACGATATGAATGAACCTGCGGTTATGGAGGTTCCTAATAAAACGTTTCCTATGGATGTACGCCATGATTACGATGGAAATCCTTGCAGTCATAGAAAAGCACACAATATTTACGGTACACAAATGGCGAGGGCAACGTATCACGGTGTGAAACGATTTGCATATCCAAAAAGGCCTTTTGTAATAACAAGATCAGCATACGCTGGAGCACAACGCTACACGTCTTCTTGGACAGGAGATAATGTTGCGACTTGGGAACATTTATGGATTGCAAATATTCAAGTGCAGCGCATGTCTATTTCGGGAATGGGTTTCACAGGATCAGATATTGGTGGATTTGCTGAACAGCCTTCGGGTGAATTATATGCACGTTGGATTCAATTAGGTGTTTTTCATCCTTTTTGCAGAACACACTCTTCTGGAGATCACGGAGATCAGGAGCCATGGGCTTTTGATGAAGAAGTTATCGATATCACCAGAAAATTTGTCAATTTGAGATATCAATTATTACCCTATTTATATACAATGTTTTGGCAATATATTGAGGAAGGAATTCCTATGTTGAAGCCATTAGTGTATTATGATCAGGACGATATTCAAACGCATTACAGAAATGACGAATTTGTTTTTGGTAATCAAATATTAGTTTGTCCAATTTTAGAGCCAAATGCTTTAGGCAGAAGGATGTATATTCCTCGTGGTCAATGGTATAATTATTGGACCAACGAAGAAGTTAAAGGAGGAAAAGAAATTTGGGTAGAAACTAAATTTGATCAGATTCCAATTTTTGTAAAAGCAGGGGCAATCATTCCTAAATATCCTGTTCAGCAATATGTTGGAGAGTTAGAATTTGATGAGTTAACATTAGATATTTACTACAAAGAAGGAAAAGAAAAATCAGTTGTTTATGAAGATGCCCAAGATGGGTATGATTATAAAAAAGGGAGATACAGCTTCTTATCGTTTCAAACAACTGGAAAAGAGAAAGAACTGATTGTTCAGTTACATAAAGAAGGAAAATACGATACGAATTATTCCAAATATAAAATAAATCTTATAGGATTGCCATTTAAAGTTAAAATGATTGAAATTGACAATGTAGAAGTGTCATTTGATAAAAATACTTTCGAAAATGAAGGTTACTTAATTGTTGATAAAGGGTTTACGGCTTTTCATATTACTGGTGAATAACAAAAAAGTTGATACTTTTACATTTAATTATGTAAATTTAAATGTTTATAATAATTGTATTTTTGTTTAATATTTAAAATCTAAAATTATGAAAAAGCATTTAATAGTAGGGATTTTTGCAGTAGGATTAGTTTATTCTTGTGCAACGAATCCTATAACAGGGAAAAAAAATTTTAATATTGTTTCAAACACTGAATTGTTTCCAACATCGTTTCAACAATATGGTACTTTCTTAAAAGAAAATAAGGTAATTACCGGAACTGCTGAAGCTAAAAAAGTAGAGACAGTTGGTTTGCGAATTAAAGCTGCTGCAGAAAAATATTTGACCTATTTAGGGCAAAATCAATATTTGCAAGATTATCGTTGGGAGTATAAATTAATCGACAATAAAGAGGTGAATGCTTGGTGTATGCCCGGAGGAAAAATTGTTGTTTATTCCGGTATTTTACCAATCACTAAAAATGATGCAGGTTTAGCAACGGTAGTGGGACATGAAGTTTCTCACGCATTAGCCAATCATGGAGCACAACGTATGAGTGCAGCTCAATTACAACAATTAGGGGCTGTAGGAGTTGCTGTAGCTACCGGAGGTAAGAGCGAAGAGAATCAACAAATCTGGCAACAAGCTTATGGTGTAACGACCCAGTACGGTGCAATGCTTCCTTTTAGTAGAGGACATGAAACTGAAGCAGATAAAATAGGACTTACTTTAATGGCAATTGCAGGGTATAACCCAGATGAGTCGATTACTTTTTGGCAAAGAATGGCTGCACAATCTTCAGGACAAGCACCGCCGGAATTTTTAAGTACACACCCATCTGATGCTACCAGAATTGCAAATCTAAAAGCATTAATACCGGAAGCAAAAGCTTTAGCGGCTAAAGTTGGTGTTATTTACAAATAGTAACTTATTATAAAATATCTAAACAGGTTGTCCTTAAAATGGATAGCCTGTTTTTTTTTGAATATGAGTTATAATTATTATGCATCTCTTTATTCATTAATGATTTGTTAATGCATAAATATTTACTTTTTATATCGTTCTTAGCAAAAAATAAATAAATTCGTATCCTAAAAAAATAAACATGGCAGATTTAGAAAAAGGAAGTAAAAAATTATTAAACGCTTGGGCTTTTTATGATTGGGCAAATTCAGTTTATACACTTACCATTGCATCTGCAGTATTTCCTATTTTTTATGAAGCTTTGTTTTCTGAGCGTGATCACTACATTGATGTTTTTGGCTTGCATCTAAAAAATTCAGCTTTAATTAGCTTTGTTACGGCTTTAGCATTTTTATTAGTGGCTTTTATTTCGCCTTTATTGTCTGGTATTGCAGATTATGTGGGGGATAAAAAATCATTTATGAAATTCTTTTGCTACCTGGGAGCGCTTTCTTGTATGGGATTGTATTGGTTTAATCTTGAACATATATACATTGGATTGGCATTTTATTTTTTTGGATTGATTGGGTATTGGGGAAGTTTAGTTTTTTATAACTCTTATTTACCGGACATCGCTTTTGTAGAGCAACAAGATAAAATTAGCGCCAAGGGATATTCATTTGGATACATTGGAAGTGTTATTTTATTGATTATCAATTTAGCGATGATCATGAAACCAAAACTTTTTGGAATTACTGGAACTGATGGAGAAGCAGCCATGAAAGCCATGCGATATTCATTTGTTATGGTTGGAGTTTGGTGGATATTATTCAGTCAATATACGTACTATTATTTGCCAAAAGGGAATAAAAACGCCGACCGTAAAGTAACACATCATGTTGTATTTAACGGTTTTAGAGAGTTGAAAAAAGTTTGGTTTTTATTGAAAGAAAATATTGCATTAAGACGGTATTTAGGAAGTTTTTTTGTGTACAGTATGGCCGTACAAACGGTAATGCTAGTTGCCACTTATTTTGGAGCACAAGAAATTGCTTGGTCCTCTAAAGCTGAAAGTACTACGGGTTTAATTATTTGTATTTTGATCATACAATTAGTTGCTGTTTTGGGAGCAGTTATCACTTCAAGAGCCTCAGAAAAATTCGGAAATATTCCAACGTTAATTGTGATTAACTGTATTTGGGCCGTATTTTGTGCAATTGCATTTTTTATTACTTTGCCAATACATTTTTATGTTATGGCAGGAATTGCAGGACTTGTAATGGGCGGAATTCAAGCTTTATCACGTTCAACTTATTCTAAATTATTACCTGAAACAGATGATACAGCTTCCTTTTTTAGTTTCTTTGATGTTGCTGAAAAAATAGGAATTGTTATAGGAATGTGTATCTATGGAATTATCGATCAAATCACTGGAAGTCCAAGGTTAGCAATTGTATTTCTTGGTGTATTCTTTGTTGTGGGTATTCTGTTATTAAAAAGAGTGCCAAAAAAAGGCGTTTTAAATTAATAAAACACCTTCATAATAGTTATTATTTTTAAAATTAGGCTCTCGATATAGCTCCTGAGCCATTTACTTTCGTATCTTTTTTCTTTGGGTCTCCAATGTATTCAATATCTCCTGAACCAGAAACTCTGGCATGAAGACTTTCACTGCAAAAAACTTTACTGTCTCCTGAACCAGAAATGGTAATCTTAGCGTTTTTAGCTTTCAAATCACCGGCATCAATATCACCGGAACCATTTAAATTACTGTTGAAGTTTTCAGTTTTCCCAGCAAGAACTATATCTCCTGAACCACTTAAATTAACATCAAAGTCATTTGCTTCAACATCTAATTTCATATCACCTGAACCGGTCAATTTAGCTGAAAATGATTTCGTTTTAATGCTATTTTTAGTCATTACATCACCAGAACCAGTCAAAGAAACTTGATTTATACTCTCGAAAGGTACAGTTATGATAATTTGTTGTCCTTTGCTTACGCTGATATATTTGTTCTTTTCAGTAGAAATTTTTAATACCTGATCGACAACCTCGACTTTAATGTAAGACAATAAGTTTTCTTCCCCTTTTATCGTAATATTTCCTTCTTTTCCGGAAACTAATTCGACATCAAAAAATCCTGTTATTGCAATTTCATCATACGAAGCGGTGCTTCTTTTTTCAGAAGTTACTTTTCCATTTCCTTTTATTTTTTCATTGGATGACCATTGCGCATTAGCCATTGTAGTTAGTAATAGTGAACAACTAACAAATAATTTGATTGAATTTTTCATAAATAAAGCTTTAAGATTATTGTTTTTTTACTAGTATTACATTTCCGTAATCTGAAATTATAGAGACATTGTTAACTCCTCTTTTCTTATAAAAACCACTGTATTTTTTTAAGTTGTTTGAGTCTTCTTTAGAATTTACTTCTAATTCATTGTCATATTTAAAATTGGCATATTTTACAGTCACATTAAAATCAAAAGCATAATTAGCATCAAATCCAATGTTTAATCCCGTGTAACCAGCTGCAATAGTTACAGTGTTGGCTTTCGCATTAATAGTTCCAATAGTTACATTGCTGTATTTTGTGGACAGTTTTAAATTATTGGATAATTCACCTATTTTAAGTGTTAGATAATTTCCGGTTGCGTCTAATGATTTTACATTTTGAATTTTAATATTTCCGTATTTACTGATGTATTTAACAACATCACTTTCTTGAATATCTACATCCGTATAATCAGAAGCTAAATCGAGTTTTGCAACTTCTCCAATTTTCAAATTCGAATACTTTGCTGTAACAGTAGCATTTTTTAAAAATGAAATACTTGAGTTGGAACAATATTCTACTAGGATGTTACTGGAGTTTCCGGATAATCTGCCTAAAGCTATTTTGCCATATTTACATTTAATTTCAGCATCAGAAAACAAGTCAGATGTAGTGATATTTCCATATTTATTATGAAGTTTTACACTTCCATTTTTTGGTATTTTGAGCGTATAATTAATTTGAAAACTATTGTTTTTGCCATTACTCTTATAACTGGAGTTTCCTAAAATGGTTTTTGCAGTAATCATCCCTTTCAGTGCAATTATATCAACATCAATATCGTTGATGCGCTGGTTGACCCAATTTTCGTTATCACCACTCACTTTTATTACAATATCCAATTCGGTTTTATCTTCGTCCCAAGTTGTTACTGAAATATTGCCGTATGAGTTATCAATATAAAGACCAGCATCCGAGTTTACGAAATAAGCTTTTTTAATATTTTTTTGTTTGGTATGGATATAATCAGGATCATTGGAAAATCCTAAAAATGGAATTAAAACGAATAATAGGAGTAGTTTAAATTGTTTTTTCATCAGAAATATTTTTTAATTTTTCATTGTTTTCAATGTGTAACAGTACATTTTGTAAAAAAGAAATTCGGGTTTGAAGATTGCTGATCATCGCATAAATAATTTGCTTGCTTTCTCCATTTGTTTCTAATTCCTTAATTATTTTTTCATAATCACTATCTAATGTTCTCATTTGTTTGAGTGCATCGGAAATTATTTTTTCATTTTCAGGTGATTTTTTCTCTCTTATTTTTTCTAATTCATTTTCAATTAAAACGGTAAAAATAGAATCTGTTTGTTTAGTTTCTTTTGATGCAAATCGCAATTCTTCTGTTTTTTTAGGAGTAGTATTGAAGATTGAAAGTCCCAACATAACTACGATAGAAGCAGCGATTCCAATAGAAACGAAACGTTTCCAATTCGATTTCTTAGATTTTAATTTTTTTAAAAACCGTTCCTCATGATGATTTTCAATAGTCTCAATGTCCCATTGATTTTCAAATTTGTCAAATAATTTGTCTAGTTTTTTATTTTCCTTTTTCATATTTCCTCTAGTTTTTTTCTTAAACAATCCTTGGCTCTGCTGAGTGTAGTTCTGCAATTGGCATAACTGATATTAAGTATTTCGCTGATTTCTTCTTGGTCATAACCTTCGATGAAAAAAAGAGTCAAAACCATTCTGTAATTATATTTCAGGGAGTTGATGACCTCTAAAATTTGTTTTACTTTTAACTCATTGAAATCTATAATTTCAGTTAAAACCGTTTCTTTTTCTTCAATTTTATAAAGTGTAGTATCAAAGTCTTCCGGTTTGAATTGATTATTTTTTTTGTAAAAATCGATACTACAGTTCACGACTATTCTTTTTAACCAAGCACCAAAAGCAACTTCTTGTTTATAGTCGTTTATCTTAGTGAATGCTTTTAAAAAACCTTCCTGCATAACATCTTCTGCAAAATGAACATCTTTGACAATACGAAAGGACACATTATACATCGCTTTTGCATAGCGATTGTAAAGTTCACACTGTGCTTTTTGATTTTTTTGCCTGCAGAGCAAGATTAATTCTTCGATATTATGGTTGGTTAAACTCAAACAGCTGATTTTAGTTTATTATAAGGACTCGACCTTTTCACGTTTGTTACACTTTTATAAAACTAAATTATATTTTTTTAAAATAGAGTTCAATATTATTTAAATTATAAAATTATTCTAACCTTAGAATCATTGTTTTTTTGCCAAAGAATAAACAGATTTAATTTTTATTTTGGCATAATGATTGTCTCTTTTAGTAGGAAGTGAATTATACATGTCAGATGTCGATTTTATTCAAAATAAACGGCATGATCCTTATATTTGCTTAATAAATGAAAATTTTTAATGACAAAAAGACTTAAATAATATATGTCAAATCATAAAATACTTACTATTGACAATCTGTCACTTCAGGAATTTGATTCAGAAGCAGATTTAATTCCACTTTTGACTCCTGAAGATGAGGAGGAAATGAATAATGAGGCTTTACCGGAATCATTGGCTATTTTACCGTTACGGAATATGGTTTTATTTCCTGGGGTTGTAATACCAATTACTGCTGGGCGAGATAAATCAATAAAATTAATCAATGACGCTAATGCTGCCGGTAAAACGATAGGAGTTGTTGCTCAAAAAAATGAAGAAGACGAAGATCCAACCAAAGACGATATTCATGCAATAGGAACTGTAGCCCGCATTTTACGTGTGCTAAAAATGCCTGATGGTAATATCACTGTAATTCTTCAAGGTAAAAAGCGTTTTGAAATTGATTCAGTTGTTTCTGAAACGCCATACATTACTGCAAAAATCAAGGAAGTTCCTGAAAAAAGACCTAAGAAAAACGATACTGAATTTGTAGCAATTCTGGATTCAATCAAAGAATTAGCGATTCAAATCATTAAAGAAAGTCCAAATATTCCAAGCGAAGCAACCTTTGCCATCAAAAATATTGAAAGTCAATCCTTCTTGATCAATTTTGTTACTTCTAATATGAACTTGTCTGTTGAAGAGAAACAAGATTTGTTAGCGATTAATGAATTAAAAGGCAGAGCTTTAGAAACGTTGCGTTATATGAATATAGAGTTGCAAAAACTCGAATTGAAAAATGACATTCAATCTAAAGTTCGTTTTGATTTAGACCAACAACAACGCGAATATTTTCTTCATCAACAAATGAAAACCATTCAGGAAGAATTGGGTGGCGTTTCTCAGGAAGAAGAAATGGACGAAATGTTGCAGAAGTCTTTGACTAAAAACTGGGACGAAAAAACTAAAAAACATTTCGATAAAGAATTGTCTAAAATGCGTCGCATGAATCCGCAAGCGCCTGATTTTGGAATTCAAAGAAACTATTTAGAGTTGTTCTTGGAATTGCCTTGGAATGAATATTCTAAAGATGATTTCGATTTAAAAAAAGCACAAAAAATATTGGACAGAGACCATTTTGGTCTTGAAGACGTCAAGAAAAGAATGATAGAACATTTGGCAGTTTTAAAATTGCGAAATGATATGAAGTCTCCTATTATTTGTTTGACGGGACCTCCGGGAGTAGGAAAAACATCAATTGGACGCTCTATTGCAGAAGCTTTGGGTAGAAAATACGTTAGAATTTCGCTTGGTGGTTTGCGTGATGAAGCGGAGATTCGTGGACATAGAAAAACGTATATTGGTGCTATGCCGGGACGAATCATTCAAAGTTTGAAAAAAGCGGGAACTTCAAATCCAGTTTTTGTTTTGGATGAAATCGATAAATTATCAAACAGCAATCAAGGAGATCCATCTTCGGCATTACTGGAAGTTTTAGATCCGGAGCAAAACAATTCTTTTTATGATAATTTCCTTGAAATGGGGTACGATTTGTCTAAAGTGATGTTTATTGCTACATCTAATAATATGGCAGCGATTCAACCTGCGTTGAAAGACAGAATGGAAATCATCAAAATGTCAGGCTATACGATTGAAGAAAAGGTAGAAATTGCGCGTCAGCATTTGTTTCCAAGACAATTGAAAGAACACGGTTTGACAACTAAAGATTTGACTATTGGAAAAAAACAATTAGAGAAAATCGTCGAAGGATATACACGTGAATCTGGTGTTCGTGGTTTAGAAGCCAAAATTGCTCAAGTAATCCGTAATGCAGCCAAATCTGTTGCGATGGAAGAGGAGTATAACAAAAAAGTTACCGACGAAGATATCATAAAAACACTTGGTGTTCCAAGATTGGAAAGAGATAAATACGAGAACAATGATGTTGCCGGAGTGGTAACTGGTTTGGCTTGGACTTCTGTTGGGGGTGACATTCTGTTTATAGAATCGTTGCTTTCTCCTGGAAAAGGAACTATGACCATAACCGGAAACTTAGGTACGGTAATGAAAGAATCAGCAACCATTGCTTTAGAATATATCAAGGCAAATGCGAAACTTTTAGGATTGGATTCAGAGATGCTTTCTAAATATAATATTCACTTGCACGTTCCGGAAGGTGCTACTCCAAAAGACGGTCCAAGTGCCGGTATTGCAATGTTGACATCATTAGTTTCGCTGTTTACACAAAAACGTGTGAAGAAAAACTTGGCAATGACAGGAGAAATCACATTGCGTGGGAAAGTTTTGCCAGTAGGCGGAATCAAAGAAAAGATTTTGGCGGCAAAAAGAGCGAATATCAAAGAAATTATTCTTTGTCACGAAAACAAAAGTGATATTGATGAAATAAAACCAGAATATCTGGAAGGACTTTCTTTTCATTATGTGAAGGAAATGAGCGAAGTATTGAAATATGCTTTGACTGATCAGAAAGTGAAAAATGCCAAGGATTTAAAATAAAAATTAATTCAATATTTTAAAATTCCAAATTCTAAAACCTGATTTTCAGTGCTTAGAATTTGGAATTTTTATTTGTAATTACGGGTTTTAAAGTTGCCATTTATTGTATTTATAATTTTATCTTCGCATTTACGTTTTACCTTACATAAGTTGCACTTTAAAGCATGTTAAAAAAACTTTTATTATACACCTCTTTTTTCATTTGTTCTGTGTCTTACAGTCAAATAGGAGGTAAGTATACCTATCAGTTTTTGAATTTGGTCACTTCGCCAAGACAAGCGGCACTGGGAGGAAAAGTAATCACTATTTATGATGATGATGTCAATCAGGCCCATTTTAATCCAGCAACCATAAATGCTGAAATGGACAACCATTTGGCTTTGAATTATGGAAGCTATTTCAAGGAAGTAACTTATGGAACGGCTTCTTATGCCTACACTTACGATCGACATTTGCAAACTTTTCAGGCTGGAGTGAATTATGTGAATTATGGTAATTTTGAAGGCTATGACGAGAATGGTCAGCCAACATCGGAATTTACCGGAAGCGAAATAGCCCTTTCTTTTGGGTATGCGTACAATATTCCGTATACCGACATTCATATTGGAGCCAGTGCCAAATTGATATCTTCGACTTTAGAAAGTTATAATTCTTTTGGAGGAGCAATTGATATTGGAGCGCTTTTTATCGATGAAAAAAATGATGTGAATTGGGGTTTGGCTATTCGAAATATTGGGACTCAATTTTCTACTTATAATGGTACAAACGAAAAGCTGCCACTCGAAATCATTGCGGGCGTTTCGCAAGAATTAGAAAATGTGCCTATTCGTTGGCATCTTACTTTGGAAAATTTGCAGCAATGGAATATAGCTTTTTCAAATCCGGTCAGGGCAGAATCATCATTTGACGGAACTGAGACTGAAGAAAAAATTTCATTTGTAAATAATGCGTTGCGACATGTAATAGTAGGAGTAGAGCTTTTTCCAAAAAAAGCATTTAATTTGCGTGTGGGATATAATTTTCGAAGAGCAGAGGAATTACGCCTTCAGGAACAACGTAATTTTTCGGGAGTTTCATTAGGTTTCGGACTTAAATTGAATAAGTTGAAATTCAATTATTCGTATTCCAGATACACATTGGCAGGAAATACAAGCCTTTTTGGGTTAACCATTAACTTTCAAGAATAATTTTCTCCTTTGAAAATTATGGAAGGACAGTTTGATTAATTATTAAAATTTAAATATAATATTTTGAAAAAAATTACCATCGCAATTGACGGATTTTCATCGACAGGAAAAAGCACGTTGGCCAAACAACTTGCGAATCATTTAGGATATATTTACGTTGATACTGGGGCAATGTACCGTGCCGTAGCTTTATTTGCAATGCAAAACGGTTACATAAATGCGGATTCTTTTGATAAACAAACATTAATTAACAGTTTGCCAAATATAAAATTGCAATTCAAATTCAATGCTGATTTAGGTTTTGCCGAAATGTATTTGAATGAAGTAAATGTTGAAACCGAAATCAGAACGATTGAAGTTTCCAGTTTTGTGAGTAAAGTAGCTGAAGTTTCTGAAGTTCGTGCCAAATTAGTCGAGCAGCAAAAAGAAATGGGAAAAGACAAAGCAATAGTAATGGACGGAAGAGATATTGGGACTGTAGTTTTTCCGGATGCAGAGCTTAAAATTTTCATGACAGCAAGTGCAACTACTAGAGCGCAAAGGCGTTACGATGAATTAGTTAAAAAAGGTGATACAGTAACTTTTGATGAAGTTTTGGCAAATGTAGAAGAACGCGATTACATTGACACGCACCGTAAGGATTCCCCTTTGGTTATGGCGGAAGATGCTATAGAAATTGATAATTCGCATTTGAATCGTGAGGAACAATTCGAGCTTGTGTTGGAATTGGTAAATGAAATTAGTAAAACGGCATAATTATTTGCAGATCTCATTTTTAATAGTAGATTTACGCCTTGTTAATTTTTAAAAATAAAAAACAATTCATCTCATGGGAATTAAAAATAGATTGGTAATAATGAGCTTTCTTCAGTTTTTTGTTTGGGGAGCTTGGCTGATTACCATTGCAAATTACTGGTTTGGCACAAAAAACTGGGAAGGAACTCAATTTGGGTTGGTTTTTGGGACTATGGGAATTGCTTCATTATTTATGCCAACACTAACGGGGATTATCGCTGACAGATGGATAAATGCTGAAAAATTATATGGAACACTACATATTCTATATGCTGCGGTTTTATTCTATATTCCTCAAGTTACCACTCCCAATACCTTTATCTATATTATGCTTTTGGCGATGTGTTTTTACATGCCAACGATTGCTTTGAGCAACTCTATATCGTATAATGCACTCAAATTAAACAATAAAGATATTATTAAAAATTTTCCACCTATTCGGGTTTGGGGAACAATTGGTTTTATTGTAGCGATGTGGATTACTAATTTAACGGGAAACAAATCAACAGAATATCAGTTTTATATCGCAGGTTTAGCGGCAGTATTTCTAGGGATTTATTCCTTCACTTTGCCAAAGTGTAAGCCGCAACGTTTGTCTAAAGAGAATGCTTCTATCATGGAAACATTAGGGTTAGAATCGTTTAAATTATTTGCAGATTATAAGATGGCTTTGTTTTTTGTTTTCTCTATGTTTTTAGGAGGCGCTTTGCAATTGACAAATGCGTATGGAGATGTTTTCTTAGATGAGTTCAAACATTTTCCAAAATATGCGGATTCGTTCGTTGTGGAATATTCAACTATTATAATGTCAATTTCTCAAATTTCGGAAACATTATTTATTCTTGCGATTCCTTTTTTTCTAAGACGTTTTGGTATCAAACAAGTGATGTTGATTAGTATGCTTGCTTGGGTATTGCGTTTTGGACTATTTGCTTACGGAAATCCGACAAGTGGTTTATGGATGATTATTATGTCTTGTGTGGTTTACGGAATGGCATTTGATTTCTTTAATATCTCAGGATCATTATTTGTTGAAACGAATACAGACCCTAAAAATCGTTCCTCAGCCCAAGGTTTGTTTATGATGATGACCAATGGTTTTGGAGCAGTTTTAGGAAGTTTTACTTCGGGATGGGCTATTGATAAATATTTTACAAAATCATTTAATAATACTACTGATTTGGCTGGTTTCTTGGAAACAGAAACGACTAATCCAAAAATGTTGGAATTTGTTACCGGTCAAGGGAATTCAATTACTGCCGATGGATTGTTTAGTAAAGTAATTTTCATGAAAGACTGGCATACAATTTGGCTGGCTTTTGCAATTTACGCATTGATAATTGCCGTTGCATTTGCAGTTTTATTTAAGCACAAACACAATCCTATGGATGTTGAAAATGTAAGTCACTAAAACAGGATTAAAATAATATAGAACCCGATATTTTTATACGATATCGGGTTTTTTTATGCTGAAAAATCAGGGTAAAGCCTATCTAGCCAAGATGGAGCTGATATCCTCGCATCTCGTCTTTTGGGACGAGAGGAGAGATAAAGGCGATAGCGGGAACTTTGCCAGCAAAAAAGCCAATTAATTCGCTCCTGATTATCAATCGATTATCTTGTCTGTAAAATTTTGCAGTTTAAGATAAATGTGTTACTTTTGCAGTCCTTTTGGTGAATAAGAGTTTCCTTTAGGGTTCAACTAATTATACAAACAACTTCTGTTGTTTTCTAGCACATTAAGAAACTCGAGAAAATACAGAATACAAATTTTTAATCAGCATGTCTGAACAATTAAAATCACAAGAAGAGTTTTTAGCAAATTTTAACTGGCACAATTTCGAAGAAGGTATTGATGCTGTTGATGAGAAAAACTTATTAGAATTCGAAGAACTAGTTTCAAAAACATTTATCGCTACTGATCAAGAAGAAGTTGTAGATGGTACAGTTGTTAGAATTACAGATAGAGACGTTATCGTTGATATCAACGCAAAATCGGAAGGTGTTATTTCATTAAACGAATTCCGTTACAACCCAGCCTTAAAAGTAGGTGATACTGTTGAAGTATTAATTGACATCCGTGAGGATAAAACTGGTCAATTAGTATTATCTCACAGAAAAGCACGTACTATCAAATCATGGGATAGAGTTATTTCGGCTAACGAAACAGGAGAAATCGTTAATGGTTTTGTAAAATGCAGAACTAAAGGTGGTATGATCGTTGACGTTTTCGGAATTGAAGCTTTCTTACCAGGATCTCAAATTGATGTTAAACCAATTAGAGACTACGATGTATATGTAAACAAAATGATGGAATTCAAAGTGGTAAAAATCAACCACGAATTCAAAAATGTTGTTGTTTCTCATAAAGCGCTTATTGAAGCGGATATCGAAATCCAGAAAAAAGAAATCATCGGTCAATTACAAAAAGGACAAGTATTAGAAGGTGTTGTTAAAAACATTACTTCTTATGGTGTCTTTATTGACTTAGGTGGTGTTGATGGATTGATTCATATTACTGACCTTTCTTGGTCAAGAATCAACCACCCATCTGAAGTATTGGAATTAGATCAAAAATTAAACGTTGTAATCCTTGATTTCGATGACGAAAAAACAAGAATACAATTAGGATTGAAACAATTAAACGCTCACCCATGGGACGCTTTAGATGCTAACTTAAAAATTGGTGATAAAGTAAAAGGTAAAGTAGTTGTAATCGCTGATTACGGTGCATTTATTGAAGTTGCTGAAGGTGTTGAAGGTTTAATCCACGTTTCTGAAATGTCTTGGTCTACTCATTTACGTTCTGCTCAGGATTTCGTAAAAGTAGGAGATATTGTTGAAGCTCAAATTTTAACTTTAGACAGAGATGACCGTAAAATGTCATTAGGTATCAAACAATTGTCTCAAGATCCTTGGACTGATATCACTGCTAAATACCCAGTAGGTTCTAAACATACAGGTATCGTTAGAAACTTTACAAACTTTGGAATTTTCGTAGAATTAGAAGAAGGAATTGATGGATTAATTTACATCTCTGACTTATCTTGGACTAAGAAAATCAAACACCCATCTGAATTTGTAAACGTTGGTGAAAAACTTGACGTAGTAGTATTAGAATTAGATGTTGAAGGACGTAAATTATCTTTAGGTCACAAACAAACTACTGCTAATCCTTGGGATCAGTATGAAGATTCTTTCGCAGTTGGAACTATCCACACAGGTGAAATTTCTGAAATCGTTGACAAAGGAGCTACTGTAGAATTCGGAGATGATATCGTTGCTTTCATTCCTACACGTCACCTTGAAAAAGAAGACGGAAAGAAATTGAAAAAAGGTGATTCAGCTGATTTCAAAGTAATCGAATTCAACAAAGAATTCAAAAGAGTAGTTGCATCTCACACTGCTATCTTCCGTGAAGAAGAAGAGAAAAATGTGAAAGCAGTTTCTGAAAACACTTCATCTTCATCTACAAATGCACCAGCTGCAACTTTAGGTGATAACAATGATATGTTAGCTGCATTGAAAGCTAAAATGGAAAAATCAGAGAAAAAATAATTTCTTGAAATTTTTTGAATATAGAAAGCCCCGCAATTTGCGGGGCTTTTTTTTGTGCTTTATTTTTTAGGAGCAGAGCAGTTGAATTCGCAATCCACAATCCTCCCGCTGTACGCAGTATCTTTTTATTGTGCAGAAAACAATTTTGAAAATCAACTTTTGTATAACACAATAAAAAGGATACTTGCTGCCATCGGGGCTAATTAGAACTAATGTCAATTTCATCTCATTCAGAAAAATTAAATTTTTAAAAATAATTTCATTTTTTAAAACCAAACACAATTAAACACCGTAAATGAAATTATATAACTTAAAAAATAGATTTTATGAAAACTAGAAAATTTTTATCCATTGCATTATTTACAGTAGTATTAGGAGCAACTTCATTCGCTCAAAAAACAGTTATGGTTGGTGGAGCTGCCATGTATCCATCTAAAAATATTGTTGAGAATGCTGTTAATTCAAAAGATCATACAACTTTAGTTGCAGCAGTAACAGCAGCCGGATTAGTTGAAACATTACAAAGTAAAGGACCATTCACCGTTTTTGCCCCAACAAATGCCGCGTTTGACAAATTGCCTGCTGGAACTGTAACCACATTATTAAAACCAGAAAACTTAAAAACATTGCAAACAATCCTTACATATCATGTTGTTGCAGGAAAAATGAACGCTTCGGATATAGCAAAAGCTATTAAAATGGGTAATGGAAAAGCTACAATGAAAACAGTAAGTGGTGGAACTTTGACAGCTTGGATGCAAGGAAAAGATTTATACATTACGGATGAGAATATGAATAAAGCTAAGGTAACAATTGCAGATGTTAATCAATCAAATGGTGTGATTCACGTGATAGATGCTGTAGTATTGCCTAAACAATAATTTTTGGATTAGAGGTTGATATTTTGTTAGTCTTAAGAGCCCTGCAACTTGCAGGGCTTTTTTGTATAAAAAAATCCCAATTCTAAATTTTAGAATTGGGATTTTATAGTATGTAAAAAGAGCTATTATCGTAAGCTGGCTCCAAGTTCAGTTTCAAAATTATTTTGCAGTTTGCTCATAATTTTATCAATTTGCGTGTCGGTCAGAGTTTTAGAACTGTCTTGAATAGTAAAACTTAGCGCGTATGATTTTTTGCCTTCAGGAAGATTTTTCCCTTCATATACATCAAATAAATTAATGTCTTTTAAGAGTGCTTTCTCTGTTTGGCGTGCAATATTGTAAATGCTGTCATAGGTTACGTTTTGATCAATTAGCAACGCTAAATCTCTACGAACTTCAGGGTATTTAGGAATTTCAGTATATTTTATCTTGGTTGAAATCAATTTCAAAATCAAAGCCCAGTTAAAATCTGCAAAAAATACTTCTTGTTTGATTCCGAAATGTTTTAATATTGATTTTTTAACTACTCCTAACTCTACCAGTATTTCGGTTCCAACGCTAATAGCAATCCCCTCAGAAAACACATCCGAAGTTACAGGTACATTTTGTGTTTTTTGAATGCCTAATCTGGAAAGGATTCCATTCACATATCCTTTGAATAAAAAGAAATCAGATGTTTTTTGAGCGCTAGTCCAATTTTCTTGATTTCTATTTCCGGAAAGAAATAAAGTCAAATGCTTTTTCTCTTCGTAACCGGCAAGATAGTTATGGTACGTTTTTCCAAATTCAAATAATTTCAAATCAGCATTTTTGCGATTGATATTATATGAGATTGCTTCTAGTCCGGAAAACAACAAAGATTGACGCATGGTAGCTAAATCAGCACTTAACGGATTTAACATTGTCACGTTGTTTGCTGGATTCAAAACTTCTGAAAGTTCAACATAAGACGCAGTAGTCAATGAGTTTGCCATCATTTCATTAAATCCTTGAGAATTTAACTGCGTAGCAATCACATTTTGTATTTTATAGTCTTCATTTCTTGGAGAATTAGAAACCGTGGCATTTAATTTTTTAGAAAAATCAATGTTGTTGTATCCATATACTCTCAATATTTCTTCAATAACATCTATTTCTCTTTGAACGTCAACGCGGTAAGAAGGAATAGTTAATCCTAATCCTGCATCTGAAACGCTGTTTACTTTAATGTCCAATGAAACTAATATTTTCTTAATAGTGTCTTTCGGTAATTCCTGTCCAATAATTTTAGCTACTTTACTGAAGTTTAAAAACACAGAAAAGTCTTCAATTTTCTTTGGGTACACATTAACAACATCTGATGTTATTTCTCCGCCGGCAACCTCTTGAATTAATAAAGCTGCACGCTTCAATGCGTATTCAGTAATAGTTGGGTCAATTCCTCTTTCAAAACGGAAAGAAGCATCAGTGTTTAATTGATGTCTTTTGGCAGTTTTACGAATGTTTACCGGATTGAAATAAGCACTTTCTAAAAATATAGAATTGGTACTTTCTGAAACTCCAGATTTTTTTCCGCCAAAAACTCCTGCAATACATAAAGGTCCTTTTTCGTCACAAATCATTAAATCCTCTTCGTGTAAAGTTCTTTCTATATCGTCAAGAGTAGTAAATTTTGTTCCCGCAGGAAGTGTTTGAACTACTATTTTACCGTTAACTTTTGAAGCGTCAAAGGCATGAAGCGGCTGACCTAATTCGTGCAAAACGTAATTAGTAACATCGACAATATTGTTTTTTGGATTCAATCCAATAGCTTTCAATCTGTTTTGCAACCAAGCTGGTGATGGTTTTACTTCAATGCCAGAAATTGTCACTCCGCAATATCTTGGAGCTAGTTTAGGTTCTTTTACGTCAATATCAATTTTCAAAGTTCTTTTATCTACTCTGAAATTGCTCACTGATGGTGTAATCAATTCTACGTTTACACCGCTTTGCAACATTCCTGCTCTCAAATCACGTGCAGTACCTAAATGACTCATTGCATCGGCACGATTGGGTGTTAAACCAATCTCGAAAACTTCGTCGTTTTCAATTTTGAAAACCGTTGCAGCAGGAGTTCCAGGCATTAATGCATCGTCCAATATCATAATTCCATCATGGCTTTCACCAAGACCTATTTCATCTTCGGCACAAATCATTCCGTGACTTTCCTGTCCGCGAATTTTTCCTTTTTTGATTGAAAAAGCAACCCCTTCCTTATCGTATAATGTAGTTCCAATTGTGGCGACTGGTACTTTTTGTCCCGCAGCAACATTACTGGCACCGCAAACAATCTGTACAGGAACGCCATTTCCTAAATCTACGGTAATTATTTTTAATCTGTCGGCATCAGGATGTTGGATACAGGTAAGAACATGTCCCACAACAATGCCTTCTAATCCGCCTTTTACTGATTGGTATTTGTCAACAATTTCTACTTCCAGACCTAAATCGGTAAGTAGTGCTGCAGTTTCTTCGGATTTCCAGTCTATTTTAATGAATTGTTTTAACCAGTTGTAAGATATTTTCATCTGTCAATTTTAATGCGATTACTTCGTCAGTTAGACCTTTGGTCTCGGATGCAAATATAAGGATTGCAGTTTGGAGTAAGAAACAATTTTTTTGGTTTTTTATAACTGATTTAGTGTATTAAGTAAGTATTTAAAATAAGAATTCAATACTATTAGTTGTAAATAAATATGAATTAAATAATAAATTTAGGTTAAAAAAACTAATATGAAAATTTAATGCTATTAGTTGAATGAATTGTGCTATTCTAAGAATAAGGATGAGGGTATATTTGATAAAACATAAAAAGATAACGACATGGATAACGTGGTAAAAAGACCTGATTTTAAGGCAACATATGATAATTATATAGGTGGCAAATTTGTTGCTCCAATAGGTGGGCAGTATTTTGACGTAGTTTCTCCGGTTGACGGGAAAGTATTTACAAGAGCTGCGCATTCCACTAAAGTAGATTTAGATTTAGCTGTTGATACAGCGTATGAAGCTTTCCAGGCATGGGGGAAAACATCTGTTACGGAACGTAGTAATCTATTGAATAAAATTGCTCAGGTTATGGAAGATAACCTCGAATATCTTGCAACTGTGGAAACTATTGACAACGGAAAAGCCATTCGTGAAACTTTAGCTGCCGATATGCCTTTGGCAATTGATCACTTCAGATATTTTGCAAGTGTAATCCGTGCTGAGGAAAGTTCAATCGCCGAATTGGATTCGCAAACTGTTTCCATCGCTTTAAGCGAACCTTTGGGCGTAATTGCTCAAATTATTCCTTGGAATTTCCCTATTTTAATGGCTGTTTGGAAACTAGCGCCAGCATTAGCGGCAGGAAATACCGTGGTTTTAAAACCAGCAGAAAGTACGCCGATCTCTATTATGGTTTTGATGGAATTGATTGGTGATATTTTGCCTCCAGGAGTTATAAATATTGTTAATGGTTTTGGTGCTGAACTAGGAAGAGCTTTGGTTACCAATAAAAAAGTGTCAAAAGCTGCTTTTACAGGTTCTACAACAACCGGTCGTTTAGTGATGCAATATGCTACTGAAAATATTATTCCGGTAACTTTAGAACTTGGAGGAAAATCTCCAAATATTTTCATGAAGTCCGTTGGTGATGCTGATGATGATTTCTTTGACAAAGCAATTGAAGGTGCGGTAATGTTTGCTTTGAATCAAGGAGAAATTTGTACTTGTCCATCCAGATTATTAGTTCACGAAGATATTTATGATAAATTCATCGCGCGAGTAATTGAAAGAACAGCTGCAATCAAATTAGGAAATCCTTTAGACAGAACCACTATGATGGGAGCGCAGGCTTCTTTGGTTCAAAAAGAAAAAATTCTGACTTATATTAAATTAGGAAAAGAAGAAGGTGCGGAAGTTTTAATTGGAGGCGAAGAAAATCATTTGGAAGGAAATTTAGCCGGAGGTTATTATATCAAACCAACGCTTTTCAAAGGACACAATAAAATGCGTATTTTTCAAGAAGAGATTTTCGGACCGGTTTTAGCTGTTACTACTTTCAAAACTACTGAAGAAGCTATCGCTATTGCAAATGATACGATGTATGGTTTGGGAGCTGGACTTTGGACACGTGATGCACACGAAATTTATCAGGTTCCAAGAGCGATTCAAGCAGGTCGTGTTTGGATTAATCAGTATCATTCTTATCCTGCGGGAGCCCCTTTTGGAGGTTATAAACAATCAGGTATTGGTCGTGAAAACCATAAAATGATGCTTGGACACTATCGTCAGACAAAAAACATGCTGATTTCTTATGACAAAAAGAAATTAGGTTTCTTTTAGTTAATTACTGATTATTGGTTAATCATAAACCTGGCAGATTGTATAATTTGTCAGGTTTTATTTTAAATTAAAAAAAGATGATAAAAAGAATTGATGCCACAGAAAAAGCAATAGAGTTAATCAAGATCCTAAAGGAAAAACACGGTGATTTGATGTTCTATCAAGCAGGAGGATGTTGCGAGGGAACGCAGCCACAATGTTTTGAAAAAGGCGGATTTTATCAGCGAATGGGTGATGTATGTATTGGTAAAATTGAAGAAACTGAATTTTGGGTTGATAAAGATTTATTCGAATACTGGAAACATGCTCATTTTACTTTGGATGTAATTGATGCGTTTGGAGTGGGAGGATTTTCCTTAGAAACGCCATTGAAAAAAACATTCCGAATTGAATATAGAATTTTTACTCCAGAAGAAGAATTATCGCTTGAACCAGTGACATTTATTGAATAATCTAGTTTACGTACAGTAATTGATATTGTTTTGGGGTAATTCCTTCATGTTTTTTAAACAAACGAATGAAGTAATTACAATCTTCAAATCCTGATAAGTAACAAACCTCATTGATTTGTATCGAAGGATTTTTCAGCAACTGTTTGGCGCATTTCATTTTTTCGCTAATCACAAATTCTATGGGGCTCATGCCTAATTCTCTTTTGAAAAAACGATAGAAAGAAGTCGTACTCATGCAGGCTTTCTCGCTCAAATGTTTCATGCTTATATTTTCCTTCAAATTCAATCGGATGAATTCTACTACTTGTGTAATAGGATTTTTTGGATCGGCAAATAAACCGTCGTCTATTGCTTTTGCAGTTTGTGTCTGAATAATTCTAATTAATAATTCCTGCAAAGTCAAATCGGCCAAAGCATCTTTAGTAATTGAAGTACTCATGCATTCTTTGATCAATTTATTAATCGTTGTTGCCAATTCCACATTGTTGTAAAAGAAATAATTTTGGTAATTCAATTGCCAGAATTGGTCTTTTCCTTCTTTTGGGTAGCGTTCGTTTAAAAACTGTAAAGTATCGGTAATTTTAGTTTGGTCTATCGCCAAAGCCAAACACTGCGTCGGATTGTTTTTTGAAGCTTCCGGAAAATCGATTTTCATTTCCACATTAGAAGGAATCACGACGGTTTCACCCGGTAAATAGACAAAACTTGGATCGTCAAAAAGATGCATTATTTTTTTGCCTCGCAACATGCTTGTAACGACCAAATCATTGAATTTCAAAGGAACTAATGCCGAAGATTCATACGTTTCAAAAAGGTTCAGTTCACAATGGTTTAAAGAGTAAACGGTTCTGTTTTCAACTAATGTTTTTAACGATTTCTCGGTTGATAAATGCGGTGGATTTATAAAAGCGCGGTTACTATTCATAGTTTTAAACTTTAAAAAGGCAAAGCTTAAATTTAATGAAAATAATTAGAACCGGAACACTGTTTAACAAAATTTAAATTAATTCTTCCACATGTTTTTTGATGTTCTCCGCAATTTTATGAGTTGGTAAATCATTCTCATCGCTTCCAAAAGGATCTTCAATTTCCTCAGCAATTAGCTCTAAACTCGCCAAAACATAAAAAATAAATACCACAACAGGAACAACATAATAACCCAAACTAAAGGAATATCCAAAAGGCAGTGTCATGACATAAAAGAAGATGAATTTTTTAAGGAAAGCACTGTAGGAGTAGGGAATAGGCGTGTTTTTGATTCGTTCGCAAGCACCACAAATATCAGTAAATGATTTTACTTCTTCGTTTAAAATAATCAGTTGATCACCAGTTATTTTTTTGGAATCGTATAAATCATTAATCTTCTGAAATAACATTTTAGCGACTTGATTGGGTTTGTGCTTGTGATGATCTATTTCTAAATCGACATCTTCAAACAATTGTTTGCTGGTATCATTATCATTCAAATGTTTATGCAAAATGGAAGCATAACCGGGAATCATTTTTCGGAAGTATTTGCGATCTTTTTCATCATGCAATATTGCCGATAATTTAATGGCAAAATTACGACTGTTGTTTACTAAAGCACCCCACATTTTGCGTCCTTCCCACCAACGGTCATAAGCAGTATTGGTTCTGAAAACAAGCAATAATGAAATCACGAAACCAAGCATTCCGTGCATGATTGTGATATTCTTTACATAACTGTTGTCAGCTAATTTCCAATATTCAACCTCTAAATAACCGACAACTCCAGAATAAATTCCAATAGCGAGCATTATTGGCATTAATGTTCTAAAAGTGTCCGCTTTGTGGAAACGAAAAATAAAAGTAAACCAGTCTTTTGTATTATATGAAACCATTTAAGATACTATTTTTAGCAAAAGTAAATTAAAAATTAAGATTTTCTGCTACTTAAAAGTACAATTCAAATAATAACAAATACAAAAGGAACTATCTTATGAATAGTTCCTTTTTTAATTGTTTTTTAAAGTAAAAAACCTATTAAAGACTATTCTACTAAATAGTCTTCTCTTGGACAGCCTGGTGCAGAGATTACAGCTTGTTCGCAAGAAGTACCTGCTTTAAGCCATGAAGTTGCAGTAGTGAAAATTTCATAGCCGCGGCTATATTTCAAAATGATTACCCATGAAGTTGCCTCTTCAACATCAAATTTAACAAAATTTGTAGTAATTGCTTGCGGATTACAACCTGTTCCAGAACCTTCAGTTGGAGACAAATTTGCGGGACTTCCATTAACGGTAGCTGAAATAATATTGGCAAAAGTAGCACTTTCTTGACCACAATTATTAAGGTCGATGATAAAGTGACTAAGGGTTTTTGCTTTAGAAACTGCTCTTGTTATGGTATAAGTCCATTCAGTACCATCTAAACTTACCGCAACAGCAACGTTGTAATCACCAGAATTACTGATAGATTTTGCTGATCGGTTGCTATTAGCGGTTGATTGTGTCTCTAAAGCAACGGGCTCATTGCTACAGCTAAAAGTAATGATAGATAACAAAAGGAATAAATAGAATTTTTTCATTTGTAAGTTTTAAATAATTGGTTATAATTTTGATAATACTTTAATTTCATGCAAGATGATAAAGTAATTATTTTAAAAAAATAAAAATCGTTAAACTCTTCCTTTTAACGCTTAAGTGTAATATTTATGAATAATATCTAAAATTGAATTATTCTTTTTATCCTTAACTTTTTTAGAATTAAAAATTAAGATTTCCGGCCAATTCTCGGAGTGCAATTTCAGATAACTTTCCTTGAAATTGAGCATTGCTGTAACGCACTTTGGCATTCACATAATTCAATTGTGCGGTTCTGAATTCTAAAGTAGTTATCGTCCCAATTCTGAATTTGTCTAAAGTAATATTTAGATTTTGTTTCGCAATAGATTCATTTTTTTCTTCTAAAGCAATCAATTCTAAATTAGTTAAATACGTTTGATAGGAAGTAGCTAATTGAGAATTTAAAGCTAAATTTTGCTGATCTATATTTAATTTAGAATTTTCAATTTGAATCTTGGCAATTTTCTCATTTCGGTGCTGTGCAAAACCATCAAATATATTCAAGGAAGCACTAAAACCATAGTTCAAACCTCTTGATTGTGCTTGTGCTACAAACCCAAGACTCGATTGACTTTCTGAAAAATTGTAAGCGGTATTCACTCGAACAGTAGGATAACGTGCCGCTTTAATTTGTTTTAATTCTAATTCAGCTACTCTTTTATTGATAATCTGGGCTTCTAATTGTGGGTTTTGTTTTTCAGCTAAGGCAGTAAGTTCAGGCAGTAATAATAATCCATCTACTTGAAGTTGATCAATTACTTTGAAATCAGTGGCAACATCTCTGGCCAATAGTTGGTTTAATAAAATCTTGCTGTTAGCATACAATTCTTTTTGTCTTAACAATGCAACCTGATCGGTATTCAAATCTACTTGAGCATTCAAAACTTCTAATTTAGAGGCTTTTCCAATGGTAAATCTGTTTTGTGCCAAAGTCAATCGCTGGTTTGAAATCACAATTGTCGAATCCAAAGCGGCCAATTGCTGCTGTTGTTGAACCAAATTGTAATATGCCGCATTCACGTCGCTGATTCGTGTGATTACAGTCAGTTTTAGTTGTGCTTCACCTAATTTTTGCAATTCTTTCAACTGATCCAGTCTGGCAAACATTCGCATTCCATCAAAAATAGTCCAATCCAATCCGACACCATACGTTAAACTATTGTTTTTGGCATTGTCTAATTCGGTTACTGTTCCGTCCTGACGCGTTTGTGAACTATTCTGAATGCTGTTATTATCCACAACGGTTGCAGTAACTGTGGGCAACATTCCTGCATTTCCAATAGCTACATTTGTTTTTTCAATGGTTAAATTGTTGGTGGCAATTTTTATTTCGTAATTGTTTTCCAATGCAATTTTTACTGCGCTTTCCAATGTCAAAACTTCTTGCGCATTGGTTTTAACTACACAAAATACGAGTAGTATAAAGCTTTGAAATAGTATTTTAGTATGTGTCATAATTATATTTTTTAGCCACGAATCAATGAATTTTATATAAAAAATTCTGATAAATCTATTTAATTCGCGTCATCAGCGTTCCATTCAAATTATTTAACTTCTTTTTCATATTCTTCAATATGATCAAACTCAGGATAATGTTTTCTGGCTTTAGACCACATTAAATACATTGCAGGAATAACGAATAACGTTAAAACCAAAGAGAAAATAGTTCCTCCAACAATTACAACTCCCATCCCAATTCTACTGGTTGAAGCTGCTCCAAGTGACATAGCAATTGGTAATGCTCCTAATGAAATAGCCAAACTTGTCATTAAAATAGGTCGTAATCTCGCTTCCGAAGCTTCTAAAATAGCTTCCATTTTTGGTTTTCCTTGTTCTCGAAGCTGGTTAGCAAATTCGACAATTAAGATTCCGTTCTTGGTTACCAGACCAATAAGCATTACAGTTCCAATTTGGCTGAAAATATTCCAAGTCTGGTCAAATAACCATAATGAGAATAGTGCTCCTGCAACGGCCATCGGAACGGTCAAAATAATGATAAAAGGATCAATAAAGCTTTCAAATTGTGCTGCCAGAATCAAAAATATTAATACTAAAGCCAATCCGAATGCAAAAGCAGTATTCGAACTACTTTCAACAAAATCTCTTGATTCTCCACCTAAATCGGTGGTAAAGGTATCATCAAGAACTTTAGCTTTAATTTCGTTCATCGCATCAATTCCATCGCTAATACTTTTGCCTGGAGCGAGACCTGCAGAAACAGTTGCAGCCATGTATCGATTGTTGTGGTATAATTGTGGCGGATTACTTTTTTCTTCAATAGTTACCACATTGTCCATTTGGATTAATTGTCCCAAATTATTTTTGACATACATTGACGTTAAATCCAATGGTTTTGAACGGTCTTTTTGGTCAAATTGTCCAATAACCTGATACTGTTTTCCATTTCTCATGAAATAACCAAAACGTTGTCCGCTCAAGGAAAGCTGTAAGGTTTGTGCAATATCAATAACTGAAATTCCTAAACTTTCGGCTTTTTCTCGGTCAATGGTTACATTAACCTCTGGTTTGTTGAATTTTAAATTGACATCACTAACCGCAAAAGTTGGGTTTTTAGCTACTTCATCCATAAAAACAGGAATTTTTTCTTCCAATTTTTTAAAGTTTGGCGCTTGTATGATGTATTGAATCGGCAATCCACCGCGTCTGTTTACAGCAATTGTTGGTTGCTCAATTACGGACGTTTTTGCATCTGGATATTGTTTGGTCCATTTGGTTAATTTCTCTGCGATTTCTTTTTGAGAATCTTTTCTTTCATCAGGTTGAACCAATGATACCCGAATAAAACCACTATTTACGGATGAAGATCCAAAACCAGGAGACGTAATAACTAAGGCTACTTTTTTACCGGGAATCGAGTCATCCACTAATTGAGATACTTCCTGCATAAAGCGATCTGTATATTCATAAGAAGAACCTTCGGGTGTAGACATACGCAATACAAAACCACTACGGTCATCATAAGGTGCGGTTTCTTTTTGCAAAAGGTTGAAAAACAAATAAATTAATCCAAAACAAGCAATCAAAATAGGGAAACTCAACCATTTTTTCTTCATAAAACGGTCTAATGCACTGGCGTAACCACTGTTTAGTTTTTGGAAATAAGGTTCTGTACGAATGTAGAATTTTGATTTTTTTTGTTCGCCGCCTTTCATTAAATAGGCGTTTAACATTGGTGTTAATGTCAACGATACAAAAGCTGAAATTAATACCGCAGCACCTATGACGACGCCAAACTCCCTAAACAATCGCCCGACAAATCCTTCGAGGAAAATCACAGGAAGAAATACCGCTGCCAAGGTTATCGAAATGGAAATTACCGCAAAGAATATTTCGTTAGATCCTTTGATAGCTGCCTCGATAGGCGTCATTCCTTCTTCTACTTTTTTGAAAATATTCTCGGTGACTACAATTCCATCATCGACCACCAATCCTGTTGCCAAAACGATAGCCAATAAAGTCAATACATTGATGGAAAATCCGAAAAGCCACATGATAAAGAAAGTAGCAATCAACGAAACTGGAATATCAATCAATGGTCTAAATGCAATCGCCCAATCCCTAAAGAATAAATAGATAATCAAAATCACCAGAATTATTGAAATTCCCAATGTTTCAGCAACTTCAATAACTGATTTTTTTACAAAAATAGTATTGTCAATGGCAATATTAAGTTTAATATCCTTTGGTAAATCCTTTTTTAAACGTTCGAAAACTTTGTAAAAAGCAGTAGAAATATCCAAGTAATTAGCTCCTGGAAGTGGTACAATAGCAACACCAACTAAGGGCGTACCTGATTGCGTCATTTTGGTTTCCGTATTTTCTGGTCCAAGACTTGCTAATCCTACATCGCTAAAACGAACTACTTTTTCCCCTTCGGTACGAATAATAATATTGTTAAATTCTTCAGCTGTAGAAAGGTTTCCCACTGTTTTTACCGTTAATTCGGTATTATCTCCCGTTAGTTTTCCAGAAGGTAATTCTACATTTTGTTTGTTCAATGCATCTCTCACTTCAGAAACGGTGCAACCATAAGCAGCCAGTTTTATGGGATCAATCCACAGACGCATTGCGTATCTTTTTTGTCCCCAAATTTGGACACCGCTCACACCGGGAATCGTTTCTAGACGTTGTGAAATTACATTTTCGGCGTAATCGCTTAATTCTAATGCGTTTCTCGTATCACTTTGAACCGTCATTGAAATAATCGCCTCACCATTGGCGTCAGCCTTAGAAACTACTGGCGGAGAGTCGATATCTTGTGGAAGGTTTCTAACCGCTTGAGAAACTTTATCTCGCACATCATTTGCGGCTTCTTCTAAATCTTTATCCAGATTAAACTCTATGGTAATGTTACTGCTTCCTTGCGCACTCGAAGAAGTGACGTTTCTAATCCCATCAATGGAATTGATTGCTTTTTCTAACGGTTCTGTAATTTGCGACTCAATAATATCAGCATTTGCGCCGGCATATCGAGTACTGATGGAAACTTGTGCAGGATCAATCGATGGAAATTCTCGAACGCCCAGGAAGGTATAGCCAATTATTCCAAACAATACGATGGATAAATTGATTACTATTGTAAATACGGGTCTTCTAATACTTGTTGTAGATAAACTCATTTAGATTTTAGATTTTTGATTGCTGATTTTAGATTGTAGATGGCTCTGAAGGAATCTAATATCTCAATCTATTTAATTTTAACGGTCACCGGAGTTTCATTTTTTAGAGACATAACACCACTGGTAATAATGGTATCACCCGCTTTCAAACCAGAAAGTACTAAAATAGAAGCATCCGTTCTTGTGGCAGTTTCTATCATCACTTCTTTGGCTTGACCATTGCTAGAGATGAAAACTTTTTTACCATTTTGCACCGGAATAATAGCTTCTGTAGGTACAACGATGGCATCTTTTATGATGTCCAAAGGCAATTCGACATCAGCAAATGTTCCCGGTAATAATTTTCCGTTTTTATTTTCGGCAATCGCACGAACTTGTAATGTTCTGGTCGCAACCGCAACTTCTGGCTCAATAGCATATACTTTAGCGGTATATTTTTCAGTAGAACCCGAAACGGTAAAGGTGATATAGGTATTTGTTTTTACTTGACTGGCGTATTTTTCAGGGATTGAAAAAGTGATTTTTAGTTTTCCGGTATTTACTAGTTTCGCCACCAAAATTGCAGGTGTGATGTAGGTTCCCGGCGAAATAGAACGCAATCCGATTCTTCCTGAGAATGGTGCTCTAACTGATGTTTTTGCAATTTGTGCTTTTATCAACTGACTTTGTGCTTGTGCAGATTTTAAATCGGCTCTGGCCAAATCATATTCTTCCTGACTGATGGCTTCTTTTTGTAATAACAATTTAGCTCTTCTTTCGTTTTCCGAAGCCAATCCTTCTCTGGTAGACGTTTGTCTCAATTGTGCTCTTAATTCTAAATCATTTACTTTAAAAAGTACCTGCCCTTTGCTCACATTGCTTCCTTCCTGAAAATAAATAGCCTCCACAATTCCAGAAACTTCACTACGAATTTCTACTTGTTCATTGGCTTCAATTGAACCCGAAAGGGATAAATTATTGTCAAAAGTTTGTGGGATTGCCACAATTCCGTTAACACTCATGGATTTGCCTTTTCCTTTTTGATCTTTCGAATCGGCATTTTTATTTTTGTTTTCTGTGATTCGGTAGCCAATAAATCCAATGATTCCAATGGTCAACAAGGCATAAACTAGGTATTTGATTTTCATAGGTATAGAGTAATGTAGGATTAGGTTTCAGTAATTTTAGTTAAAAACAAATTTAGGTTTTAGAAATGGCAATTATGATCTTGTTAATTTTTATTTAACGTTTGTACATACAAATATTAACATTTAGAAAATACAAGATTTACAAATGAATGCAAGCAATAACAACCTCTAATTAGTAGAGACTGCTAAAAATGAAAATGGTTTAATCAAGAATTGAAAAAAGAAACCTTTTTTAAGAAAATAAATTTAGTAGCGTAATTTTAAACAGATAAAAAATGCACATCACGTATTGAATTAACTAATATAATTCCAGATATTTTTCTTTTTGGTCATTTCGATAAAAACAGCTCTCAAAGCCGCATGTTCCGGCTTTTGCATGCTCGCATCTTCCTTAAGTAGTTTCAAAGCATAATTTCTAGCTAATGCCAAAGTGTCTCTGTCTCGAACCAAATCGGCAATTTGAAGATTAAGTACGCCGCTTTGTTGGGTTCCCATTAAATCTCCCGGACCACGAAGTTTCAAGTCGACTTCAGCAATTTCGAAACCATCGTTCGTTTGCACCATCGTTTCCATTCGGGTTTTACTGTCAGAACTCAATTTATGGCTCGTCATCAGGATGCAATAACTTTGTTCCGCACCACGACCCACGCGACCGCGAAGCTGATGCAGTTGTGATAATCCAAAACGTTCCGCACTTTCAATAATCATCACACTGGCGTTAGGAACATTCACGCCAACTTCAATTACGGTTGTGGCGACCATAATATTGGTTTTTCCTTCCGAAAAGCGTTTCATTTCGGCATCTTTATCCGCCGGTTTCATCTTTCCGTGAAGTATGGAAATTGAATATTGCGGCAACGGAAAATCTCGGGAAATACTTTCGTAACCGTCCATCAAATCCTTGAAATCCATTTTCTCTGATTCTTGGATTAACGGATAAACTATATAGATTTGGCGTCCCAAAGCGATTTCGTCCCGAAGGAATTTCCAGACCTTCAATCTATTGCTGTCAAAACGATGTACGGTCTGAATCGGTTTTCGTCCCGGAGGTAATTCATCAATTACTGAAATGTCTAAATCGCCATACAAACTCATCGCCAAAGTTCTAGGAATAGGTGTGGCGGTCATCACCAAAACATGTGGGGGAATCACATTTTTCTTCCACAATTTAGAGCGTTGTTCTACCCCAAAACGGTGTTGTTCATCAATCACGGCCAGCCCTAAATTCTTAAATTTTACTTTATCTTCCAATAAAGCATGCGTTCCGATGAGAATGTGTAACGTGCCGTTTTCCAGTTCTTCATGGATAATTCTGCGTTGCGCTATTTTGGTGGAACCCGTTAGGATTCTAATGTTTATATTTAGAGTTTCTGCTAATTCAGATAAACCAACAAAATGCTGATTTGCCAAGATTTCCGTAGGCGCCATCAAGCACGCTTGGAAACCATTATCAAGTGCCAAAAGCATGCTCATAAAAGCCACAATGGTTTTTCCGGAACCTACATCGCCTTGCAGTAATCGGTTCATTTGGGCGTTGCTGCCCATGTCGGTTCGTATTTCCTTGATAACTCTTTTTTGGGCATTGGTCAATTGAAAAGGCAAATGATTCTGATAAAAATCATTGAAATATTCGCCTACGGTTGCAAACGGATGCCCTTTTATTTTATGTTTCCTAATCAGGTTCTTCGTGATTAGTTGCAGTTGAATAAAGAACAATTCTTCGAATATTAATCGGAATTTGGCTTTCGCCAAAACGTCTGCGCTTTTTGGAAAATGAATGTTAAATAAAGCTGTTTTTTTAGGAATTAGCTTCAGTTCGTTGATTAAATAATCCGGTAAGGTTTCCGTAAACAATGCTTGCGTTTCAAGAAACAATTGTTGCATCAGTTTATTAATCACTCGGTTCGAAATTCCGCGATTCGTCAAGGTTTCTGTCGAAGGATAAACGGGTTGCATCGCCGAACGCAGACTTTGTTCGTGTTCGCTCATCAGTTCGATTTCCGGATGCGCCATATTGAACGCATTCCCGAAAGACGTACATTTTCCGAAAATCACACAGATTTCATTCAGCTTTAAACTCTCTCGAATCCATTTGTGGCCTTGAAACCAAACGAGTTCCATTTGGCCCGTATCATCCACAAAAGTAGCGACTAATCGTTTTTGGTTTCGTCCAAATTCAACGGTTTTTATGTTGATGATTTTACCGATAATCTGAACCTCGGCAATGTTGTTTTGCAGTTCGTTAATCTTGTAATACCGCGTTCTGTCAATGTATCTGTTTGGAAAAAAATTAACCAAATCCACGTACTTATAAATTCCCAATTCCTTACGCAGCAATTCGCCCCGATTGGGTCCAACGCCTTTGAGGTATTCAATGGGAGTGAGTAGGAGGTTGCTCATTTAGTTTTTTTTGGACACGGATGAAACGGATTTGCTTCTCTCGACTTCGCTCGAGATGGCAAAACGCAGATTAAAACGGATTTTTAATTCGATGGAGCGAAGATAGTTTTTTGTTTGGAAATTTGGAAATGGGAATGTTTGGAAATAGCGTAGGAAAATATGTATATTTGAAAAAAAAAGAATAAAAATAAAAATTCTAAAATCATATGAAATATAAAATTCAATACTTGTTACTACTTTTAACTATTGTAGGAATAAATTTCAATTTAAATGCCCAATCGCCAAAAATAACTATTGAAAGAACTGTTAATTCTGATAATAGTATTGTTTTGAGTTATAAAAAGGAAGAACCGGGTAGTTATTTTATTTATTTAAATTTTTCAAATGTTACAAATAGCTACGTTTCGAATTATAAAACCGTTATCGATGGTCATTCAGGCAATTTACTTACACTTAAGCCATCAAATAACAAGCAGTCAGTAGGTTATGCATTACAGTATTATGTAATATTTGGTAAACCTAATCCAAAAGTCGACAGCTTGTTTCATTATGTTTTACCTTTTAAGAAAGGGAAAAAACATAATATTATTGAAGCTTCAAATTTAGGTGAAAAATATTTTGACCAAGTAAAACCTAAAAATTGGAAATCTTATGTAATCAATTCTACAACGCCAGATACAATTTGTAGTATGAGAAAAGGAATTGTCGTTAAAATTGATAATCAATATCAAAATTCTTCACGAGATATGATTTATACGAGCAAAAGAAATTCTATAACTGTAGAACATTCAGATGGAACAATAGCGATGTACAATGGATTTAAAAAAAATCTAATATTTGTAAAATTAGGTCAAACTGTCTATCCACAAACTGAATTAGGAGTAATAGATGAGTTTAATTCAAATGTTTACAGAGCAGATATTTCTATAGCTTTTTTATCTGATAAAAGTTTCAACTCTATTACTATGCAATCTTTGCAGAATTACAAAAGCAAGTATGAATTTGTAACTCCATATTTTGTAACTGAAAAGGGTGTAGAAAAATTAGTTTCCAATACAGAATATACGTCTGTTTGTAATGAAATAGTATTTTCAGAGGAATTAAGTCGATCCGAAAAGAAAAAATATCTTAAAGATCCAGCTTTATTTAAATAAAAACAAAAACATACTACCTTCGCAAAATAAAAAGCTTAAAAAATGACAACTCATCTCGCATTGCTTCGTGGTATTAATGTTTCCGGTCACAACATGATAAAAATGGAGGCGCTAAAAACGACTTTGGAAGCCATTGGTTTTCAAAATGTGCTAACATATATTCAATCGGGAAATGTTTTTGTGGATACGGAGGAAGATAGCCCTACGAAAGTTGGTTTTCTAATCAAGCAGGAAATTTTCAAGGTTTTTGGTCATGAAGTGCCTATTGTGGTAATTGCCAAAGAAGACTTGGAAGCGTGTTTCAAGAACAATCCTTTTTTGAAGGAAAAAGATATTGATATTAAAAAGTTATACGTGGCTTTTATTTCTACGACCTTGCAAAGTACCAGTATCAATGATTTGAAAATTAGCCAATTCAAACCGGATGAAGCCAGTATTGACGGTAGCAGAATTTTTATTAAATACGCTGTTGGAGCCGGAAAAACTAGATTTGACCAAAAATACATCGAGAAAAAATTGAATGTTACCGCAACAATCCGCAATTGGAATACGGTGACGCAGCTACTGAAACTCTACGAGGAAAGATAAATAAGGACTTCACAAGTAATAAAATAAGCCACAGATTCTCCGATTTTTTTAAATCAGTTAATCTGTGGCTATTTATTTATAGGCAACCGAGAACCTATAAATAGTATCGTTTTATGCATTTTTTTACTTTAGAAAAAAATAATTATAATTTGACGCAACCTTTTGCAAGAAGTAGCATCTAAAGAATATCTGTAAAATCTGATACATGAAAAAACAAATCATTCTTGTTGCTTTCCTTGCTATTTTTTGCTCCTGTTCAAAGGATGAAGCTGAAGCAATTGTTACTACGGATTTTTACGGAAAATGGACTTTGGTTGCGATGACAGGTTCTTTTCAAAATTCTGGAACTACAGGTGCAGCAATGGAATGGCAAGAATATTATTTGTTCAACACCAACGGAACTTTTACAAAATCCAGAGAAAGAAATGGGGTAACAACAACACTTTCCGGAACCTACACGACTACCACTCAATCAGACGGAATATTTTTTGAATTAACATATCCCAATGACAGCGAAATTATAGGAAGCTGTTACGGAAATCAAAAAGAAGGATTGTATTTAACGGACAATAATTCCTTGTCCAGCACTTGGAGTTATTGCGATGGTCCCGGATTAAAGTATAAAAAGTAAATTATAAGTGCTTATTAAAAAACATTTTTCATAAAATTTAGTTTTGGTTAATTTTAGAATGATGAAGCACTTTTGCTAAAGAGTACTCAGAAGTTGAAAAACTTTTGGTGCTCTTTTTCTATTTTTAAACGAATAAAAGAAAGGGAGTTTCAATAAAAATAGTAATTGGTACGCACAAAAAAATTATATTTACCTATTAATTAATTCATCCAAAACCTCGCTTTATTTTGCAAAACTCTAATATTTTAATGCTATGAATTTAAAACTTTCTTTTGTTTTTACAGTTCTTTTTGTTTGTGCAGCATTAGCACAAAACGGAAATCCAACCGATTATTTGTCGGCTCAATTCCATAAAGAGCGTAGAGAAGCTTTGCGTGCTAAAATGCCTCAGAATAGTGTGGCGGTATTTTTTGGTAATCCTATTAGGAACCGAGCCAATGATGTGGATTTTATCTACCATCAAGATCCTGATTTTTATTATTTAACAGGATATAAAGAGCCGAATTCAGTTCTGGTAATTTTTTCGAACAATCAAACTAATAAAGATGGAAGGTCATTCAATGAGTTATTGTATGTTCAGGAAAAAAATCCAAGAGCGGAGCAATGGACAGGAGTGCGTTTAGGAACGGAGGGTGCCAAAAAAGAGTTGGGTTTTGAAAATGCTTTCAATGGAGCAGCGTTTTTAAATTCGGGGATTGATTACGCCAGTTTTGACACTGTTTTCTTTAAGGAATTTGAAGAAGACACTCGAAATTCGAAAAATGAAAAAGCCGATTTATACAAGTTAATTGGCGCCTTTAAATCCCAAATTGGCTACAATGAAAAAGTAAAATCTCAAATGGATTCGAATGTGCAAAACGAAATTAATGCTAAAAAAAGCATCACTTCAAAAAAAGCCACTATAAATACCAAATCGATTTTGACTTATATGGCGAGTTTGCGTGAGAAAAAATCCAAAGAAGAGTTGGTTTTGTTGACAAAAGCCGTGCGAATTTCGGCAATGGGACAACGCGAAATTATGAAAGCGATGCATCCAGGAATGTCTGAAACGGAAATACAGGGAATTCACGAATTTGTTTATAAAAAGTACGGCAGCGAGTTTGAAGGTTATCCGTCAATCGTAGGCGCTGGAAACAACGGTTGTGTGTTGCATTATATTGAAAACAGCAAAATGAAAGTCGAAAATGATTTGGTTTTGATGGATTTAGGTGCTGAATATCATGGATATACTGCCGATGTAACTCGAACGATTCCTGCTAACGGAAAATTTTCTACTGAGCAAAAGCTGATTTATGATTTAGTATATGATGCTCAAGAAGCGGGAATTGCTGCTGCTAAAATTAGTAATAATTTTAATGCACCAGATGCTGCGGCACGCAAAATAATCAGTGCCGGTTTAGTGAAACTAGGAATTGTTAAAACGGAACAAGAATCCCGTAAATATTTTCCGCACGGAACTTCGCATCACATTGGGTTAGATGTTCACGATCCGGGCTTGTACAATGCTTTTGAAGCAGATATGGTCGTTACTGTAGAACCAGGAATTTACATTCCTATCGGTAGTGATTGTGATAAAAAATGGTGGGGAATTGCGGTGCGAATTGAAGATGATATTTTGATTACTACAAATGGACCCGTAAATTTATCTGGAGAAGCACCTAGAAAATCAAATGAAATTGAAGCACTTATGAATGAAAAAAGTGTTTTGGATACTTTCGCTGTACCAAATTTAGATTAATTAATTCATTTTTAAGTAATTAGATTGATTTCTTGTTGCTTTTTACTATTTAATAGCGATAGATTTGAATACGTAAGGAACCGTTCTAAGTTAATAAACACAAATTAACTTAGAACGGTTCTTTCTTTTTGTATTAAAATTTATATAAAAAGAATGCTTATCGAAAGTAAAGCTTAAGAAAATAAATACTTTTGCAAACGTTTTACTATTTGTATATTAATGATGAGCGAATAAGTGCTACTAAAAATATTTAAGATGGTATTATACAAAGCATTCCAAAAATAAAGCATAAAAAAATACCACAAAAATGATTGTACCAGAAAAGTATATCCAAGAAGAAGAAAGAATTAAATTATTGGAATCCTATTCTATTCTAGATACCCTTCCAGAAGCAGACTATGATAATTTGACCTTGATAGCATCGCAAATATGTGGAACTCCAATAGCTCTTATCACTTTTGTTGATGAAGAACGCCAATGGTTTAAATCGCATGCAGGATTAGATATTTCAGAAACTCCAAGAGATTATTCTTTTTGTGCGTATGCAATCAATGACCCCAAAAATGTTTTCATTATTCCGGATGCAAGAAATGATATTCGTTTTCATGATAATCCAATAGTTGCCGGCCAACCCAACGTGATTTTTTATGCCGGTGTACCTTTGACAAATGAAGATGGATTTCCACTTGGAACCATATGTGTAATTGATCACAAGCCAAAAATTTTGACTCCTGCTCAAATTGGTTCGTTAAAAGCACTTTCTGAACAGACGATGAAATTATTGGAACTGAGGTTGAATAAATTGCAATTAGAAAAAACAATGGAAGCCTTGGGAAAAAAGAATCTGGAACTGGAACGATTTGCTTACATCGCAGCGCATGATTTAAAATCTCCTTTGGCTAATATATCTGGGCTGACTGATTTTTTTATTGATAATTACAACGAAACAATTGATGAGGATGGAAAAGAAATTATTAATTTAATTAAAAGTTCTTCGGCTAAGTTAAGAGAGATGATTGACAGCTTGTTAGAGTACAGCAAGTCAAATGTGATAGAGAAAGAAAACAATAGTGAAGTAGAAATTGCTGTTTTAGAAAAAGAACTTTCGAATCTTTTTATTTTCAAAAACAACTGTTCTATTACTTTCAAATCGAATGTAAGCTCTGTGTACACCAATAAAACTGCGATTGAGCAAATATTGATTAATCTCGTTACAAATGCTATAAAGTATAACGATAAAGAAAATATTGAGATTGAAATTGAAATAATTGAAGAAAATGACTTTTATAAAATTGCCGTTAGCGATAACGGACCGGGAATTTTAAAAGAATATCATAAAGTTATTTTTGAAATATTTGAAGTAGTTTCAACAGTTGATCGATACGGTGTAAAAGGAAACGGAATAGGCTTAGCTACGGTAAAAAAGATAGTGGAAGCTTTAGACGGTACTATCGATATTGAGTCTGAAATGGGAAAAGGATCAAAATTTAAATTCACATTAGGTCGCGAAAAAGAACTAGTCGTCTAGGTTTTTCTATTTAGAGAAACTATTTTGATACTAAATCACAATACCAAAATCCAAAATCAAATGCATCAGAAGCACTGGTATCGCAAGCGGTATCTGAGGAATCTTCTTTTTCCGGTTTTTCGTATTTTCGGTACGCGATTTCTCCAATTTCAAAATCAATTGGTTTCGAAAAAATAGGACCATCAAATGTGAAGGTATGGAATTCACCGTTTTCGCCACAAACATCTACATTTTCAGGTAAATCGTTGATGAAATCTTGGTCAATCACGCGACCAACAAAGCTTTTATCCAAGAATCGTTCGTTGACACAAACCACAATTGTTTTAAATCCTAAACTGATAAATTCTTGAATGAGTTCGTGAGTTGGGATTTTCCAAAGCGGGAAAATACCTTTAAATCCTATTTCGGCTAATTTGTCTTCGCGGTATTTACGCAAATCTTCCAGAAAAATATCCCCAAAAATAGAATGGGTTATGCCTTGGTTTTTTAGTGTAGTCAATGTTTCGCGCATCACATTTTCGTAAACTTCCATGGTGGGCATTTCGGGAATTTGCATGATTTCAAGCGGTAATCCAATGCTTTCAGCTTGTTGTTGCAATAATTCAACTCTAACACCATGCATAGAAATACGCTGGTATTGTTGGTTTACGCTGGTCAGCAAACAGGCAATTTCGATTTCAGGACTTTGTAGTGTTTTATATAAGGCCAGCGCAGAATCTTTTCCGCTGCTCCAATTAAATAAGGCTTTCGTTTTCAATGTAATTTTCTTGTAATTTTCTGGAGGTAAACTTACAAAATTAGTCGGATTAGTTTGGGAAACCTTTGTAACTTTGGAAATCTCAGTTTTAACCTTTGAAATTCATGAAATACCTTTTTCTCTTAATATCTGCCATCACTTTTGCGCAACAAAGTAAATCTGTCGATTTTAAATCGGTTGGTGGACAGATAACAATTAATTCTAAGGCTAAATCTGTTAGCGGTGCAGTCAGCTATTGGTTTAATGTTTTAAAAGAAACAGATACTATTAAAATTGACGGGCAAAATATGGATTTTTCTGATGCAGAATTAAATCAAAAAAAAATTCAATTTATTACAAATGGAAAGCAAATTCTATTGATTTCACATTTCAAAAAAGGAAAAAATAATGTTAGTTTTAATTATGTTGCCAAACCAAAGCAAGCCTTGTATTTTGTTGGTTCTGAAGAAAAAGATAATGTGCAAATATGGACGCAAGGACAAGGAAAAAACACTAGCAATTGGCTGCCAAGTTTTGATGATGTCAATGAGAAAATGATTTTTAGTTTGGAAATAGTAGTTGATTCAAAATACCAAGTAATTTCTAACGGAATTTTAAAAAGTAAGGTTAATAATGATTCAATGACCTATTGGAGATTCAACATGCAAAAACCAATGAGTTCTTATTTACTCATGCTTGCCATCGGGAAATTTGAAAAACAAATACAGCAATCAAATTCGGGAATTCCTTTAGAAATGTATTTGGAACCAAAAGACGCAACTAAATTTGAACCAACCTATCGTGATTCTAAAATAATGTTTGATTTTTTAGAAAAGGAAATAGGAGTAAAGTATCCTTGGGAAATTTATAAACAAGCGCCTGTCAGAGATTTCTTGTATGCCGGAATGGAAAATGCATCAGCAACACTTTTCAACACGCGTTATGTGGTCGATTCTACAGGTTTTGAGGATAGAAGTTACACGAATGTTAATGCACATGAATTAGCACATCAATGGTTTGGGAATTTAGTCACTGCCGAAAGTGGAAAACACCATTGGTTACAGGAAGGTTTCGCAACCTATTACGCGTTGCTGGTCGAAAAGGAAATCTATGGTGAAGATTATTTCTATTCCAAATTATATGAGTCGGCGCAACAATTGAAATTTGCTTCCCGAACGGACACCATTCCTGTTTTGAATGCCAAAGCCAGTACATTGACTTTTTATCAAAAAGGAGCTTGGGCACTTTTTGTTTTACAAAAAGAAATAGGAGATAAGGCCTTTAAAAAAGCGGTATCAAACTATTTGAAAAAGCATGCTTTTAAGAGTGTGAATACACCAGATTTCTTTGCTGAAATCAAAAAAGTATCAAGATATGATTTGGATAATTTTAGTAAAGTATGGCTTGAAAATACCGTTTTCAATACACAACAAGCCAATAGTTTATTGCTTAAAAATAAAGATATTCAGATACTGTTTGAAGTTGATAAGTTAAAAAACAAACCGTTGTCAGAGAAAAGAGATTTTCTAAAAAAAACAATGCAATCTGACGTTTGTTTTTCGGTAAAAGAAGCGATTCTGAATCAATTGAAAAATGAAAATTGGGAAGATAAAAAGAGTTTTTTTATTTTAGCTTTAGAAACTAAAAATATGCAATTGCGCCAATCGGTTGCTGCATCATTGAATGAAATTCCGGAGAGTTTCAGAACGCAATATGAAACTTTATTACAGGATAAATCATATCAAACACAAGAAATTGCGCTGTATAATTTATGGCATAATTTTCCGGTGCAACGCATTCAGTATTTGGATAAATCAAAAACCTGGATAGGTTTCAATGATTATAATTTAAGGACATTATGGCTCACACTCGCTTTGTCAACACCCAATTATGCTGAAGAAAAAGGTGCCCTCATAAACGAATTAATACAGTATTCGTCAATCAATTACGAAGCGAATACAAGACAAAATGCTTTGGATAAATTACTTTCTTTCAAAATAATAAATGATGTTGTTTTGGAGAATTTGGTCAACTCAACCACGCATCACATGTGGCATTTCTCGAAATTTGGAAGAGATAACATTAGAAAATTATTAAAAAATTCGGAAATGAGAGCTTCATTGGAAAGAATTGTTCCTGATTTAAATGAAGCGGAACGGTTTCAATTGAACCGGTTGTTGAAAGAATAAGTCAGAATCAACAGGGATTTAAAACATAAATTCACTAATTTCAAACGATTATTGATATTGAAATTAGTGAATTTGATTATGTTCATTGTTTTAGAATGTTTTACCACAATTGACCCACTTCATTTTTAATGTAGGCTAATGCAGCATTGCTAGGTGATTGTTTTTCCATCAAATCACTTATAACAACTTCACGCAATTTATCGGCATTGTCTACATGTTCACTCATATTCGCTTTTCTAATCATTTGTATTGTAGCATTTTTTGCAGTTACAATGATAGTCCAACATTCATCTGACATGTAAATTTGTTGGGTTAAATTGTGCTCAAATTCTTGTTCGATTTGTGAAATTATCAGATTTTCGTAATCGTTTTTATCGTTGGAAATTGGAGCAATCCGAATTAATAATTTAGTTGGATTAATGCGTTCCATGTATAATGACATGCGCTCATAGGCTTGTAAACGCAGTGGTAAAGCATTTTTTTGTGCTTCTTTTTGTAATAACCAACGTCTAGTATTTTGTTGGTCTTTAAAATAAGAGTTGAACAAGTAATAAGCAACTCCACCGGTAATTAGTGAGGGTATTGTGTACGCCAGAATTTCTATGATTTTTGTTGAATCCATTTTGATTTAAAATTTAAATAACAAAAATATACTTTTTTGAAGACAAAACAATTTCTATTTAATAGCAATACATCAATACGAATACTATTTTTGTCCCTTGTAACTACACTATTTAAAATCGAATACCGTAATGGAAACTTATATTCTAGTTTTACTTTGTTTAGCGGCCTTTGCGGCAGGATTTATTGACGCAATTGTTGGTGGTGGCGGATTGATACAAACTCCCATGGGTTTGATTTTATTGCCTAATCTTCCTGTTTCAACTGTAATTGGCACGCTAAAAGTTCCTGCTTTTAGTGGAACATCGTTTGCAGCATATCAGTATCTTAAAAAAGTAGATATGAACTGGAAATTGCTGGCTATTATGATGCTTTTGGCATTTCCTTCGGCATTTTTAGGCTCTACTTTATTGACGTATGTGAGCAATGATTTCATGAAACCATTATTGCTGGTTGTTCTTTCTTTTTTAGTGATTTATACCTACGCCAAGAAAAATTTTGGGCAACATATTGAAAAGAATCATTCTTCGAGAACCCAAATTTGGAATGCTATTGGAATCAGTTTCATAGTTGGTTTATACGATGGATTTATTGGTCCGGGAACCGGAAGTTTTTTGGTAGTTGCTTTTATAGCCATTATGGGATTCGATTTTTTACATGCTTCCGCAAATGCTAAAATGGTGAATTTGTCGACTAATTTTGGTTCCATTTGTCTTTTTATTTTAAAAGGTAAAATAATTTGGGTAGTTGCATTGCCTATGGCTGCCAGTAATGCTCTTGGCGGTTGGATTGGCGCCAAACTGGCCATCAATAAAGGAAATAGTTTTATCCGAATTTTCTTTTTGGTAGTGGTAGTCGGGACTTTAATCCGTTTTGCGTACGATGTGTTTTTTTAATAATATCAACCGAATCCTTTTGGCGTAACCCCTATTAGAAAAAAGGGCTAATCCTTGGTACCGCCTATATGCCCTTTTTCCTAGCGGCGGTCAGGCTATCCGCGCTACTTTGATAGCTAGCTTCTATCCTTTACGCATACACAACAGCTTTACGAAAAGCGAGGGAATTTATTATTTTTAAGATTATTAAGAATCAAACCAATTCCATTGTCTTTTGACTATTTATAAGTTTTTTTTACAGCAACGACTGAACGGACTTAACGGAAACCCCGAAGCGCAAATCGCGAGTTTCTTTCTTTTTATATTTATATTAGAAGAATTCACTTTACTTTTACATTCAAAAAAAGGCTAAGTTATAAAAACATAAAGCGAAACAAACCTTCTCAAATAGATCTTAATTTGGGTGTATAAACGAAGGTTTGTTTCGTGCATATGGAATTTAGCAGAAACGTAGCCAAAAAAGAAATATTTTTGAAATCAATTAAATTTAAATGAAGAAGTTATTATTACTATTAGTTATGTTAGTTCCAGTGAGCATGAGTGCTCAGGTAAAAAAATACACATTTATCGGAACATCAATGATCAATGGAGATTCAGTAATTGAGTCTACTAAAAAATACAAGACGACGGTGACAATCTATAATGTAGGAAAAAAAACTTCAGCAACTGTGGTTTTTCAAAGCGGAGAAGTATATAGATATGAAGAGTATATACCAAAAGAAATTGGAAGCGAACCCCATAGAGGAAAGTTTACGCTATACTATTTTAATGATACAGAAACAGAAGAAAAAATTGGATTAATGATTTATGATGACATACTACATTGGGGAGGAGCAATAATTTATGAAAATGAAGATACATTGCATCTTTATAAAACATTAGTAAGATCATACTAAATATAAAAAAATTCTTTGAAATTAGAGTAATTCCAATAAACACAAGAAAAAAAATAAAAATTTGATGATTTAGGCAACGAAAGTTGAGCCACGAGAGAACCCAAAAGCGAGGGCGAGGGCGACGAAGCGCGAGTTTCTTTATTTTTGATATTTAAATTAGAAGAATTTACATTATTTTATAAGTAAAAAAAGCTAAGTTATATAAAACTAAAGCGAAAAAAAACGACATAATGCCGACAATCCAAGAATTACGAGCCAAGGCTGATGAGCTAAAAAAGAAAGAAGAATTTGAAAATGCACTTCCTTTATTTCGTGAAATATGGGAAAGGGAAAAGAGTGACTGGAATGGTTATTATCTAGCTCAATGCTTACGAAAGATAAGTAAATATTCTGAAGCAAGAGAATTACACATTTATATCAAGACAAATTATCCTAACTTTAAACCAATACAAAACGAAGAACTTTGGTTGGACTATAGTGATAAAATTAAGGACTGGAAAAATCTAAATCTTCTGAGTGATGCTGAAAATCTTTTGTCGAGAACTAATAAGTATGATAAATACACAGGAAGTATTTTTAATAAAACAGTATTGACTGTTGTAAAATACTTGGTTTCTAAAAACTCCAATTCAATAGCCTTAACTTGGCTCGACAAATTGGACTTTAGTGTTTTAAGTAATTCTCCTTTTTCATTCCAATATCAAAAATATGCTTCCGACCAAAAAGTATTTTTTGTTCGTTATGCTGACGTTTTAGTGAAATTAGATAAGCATATTAAATACATTGAAAGTTGCTTGATGTGTCTGAGAATTGAAGGAATAAAACAAACACAATTCAAAAATTACATTATTGAAACAATCTCTTATCAAGATTATAACGGCAACCCTAAAGTAACTCGTTTACGCCTTGCTCTGTACTTGAAATATTTTAAAGAAGAGATTCACAACAGGACAAAGAATGCTTTTACAAAAAATTACAATTCCAAGAAAATTACACTTGTTAGTGACCTTAGTGACTTTGAGTTTTGTCCAGTTAGTTTTGCCATAAATGAAACCTATGCGGTTTCTTCTAATGCAACTTGGGAAAAAGATGAATGGCTTGGAGAGAAAAAACATTTGATTGACAGGTATAACGATTTTCAGAGAACAAAAAATATTGCAGAAACTTTCAAAGACAGCTTAATTGAAATAAATGTTACCGTAAAAAACGACTTTAATGAAATTTTAAATGCAAAGCTTATCATCAACAACTTTGACGGCTTAAACAATAGCTTTTATTCAAATCCAACAGATACGGTTAGGGGGAACCCTGACTATGTATTTGAAAACACAAGTGGTAAACGTTTCGCAGTAGTTGAAAAGTTTACCAAACGGACATCAGAAGGGATTTCTACAGCATTTAATAACGACCTGATAAAATTGTATGGCTATATTTTTGAATTAACTTCATTGAATATCGATTTTGGCTACTTAATTTATTGGTATTGGCAACTGGAAGATATAGGAGAATTTAATAGCAAAAAGAAAATTAGAATTAGAACTTATCGCATTTTCAAAGTTGATAAAACAAACGAAAATAAATCTAAACTGGCGGCATCTTTAAACAGAGTAAATGAATTTAAACGAACAAGCAAATTTGAAATAGATGGTGACAGAATTTCACATCCTAACAAGTGTCTAAATTGTAGTGCAGTGAGTTACTGTCATCACAAAACAGGTAAATTCAATACAATTAAATTGCCGTATGACGTATCGGAAATAACCTTAAATGGACAACCAAGCGTAAATTTTCAAACACCCACAACAAACGACAAAAGTGAAACAGATGACGATTATTTGGAAAATGCAATACTGCCGTTTACAACTGCCACAATTGATTATGGCAATTGGACTAAGTTAAAAAAGGTTTTGTCTTTGAAATATTTTAGCAAATCCAAAAATTAAGGATTAAATATAAAGTGACCTTAATAAAAAAATAGATTGACTTTTTCTGTTTGTTTAAATTTTAGTTTCCCTACTCATCAAAGTGTTCATTGCTAATTACTAAGCGAAGTCTCCCGACTTTACCACGCAAGCCGAGCAAATGATACAAATCTACAATCAAAGTCATTGCGAGGAACGAAGCAAACTCATTAACAAAAGCAAAATCAGTAGATTATTGGAAGGGATATACTAAATGCGATTGCTTCGTTCCTCGCAAGGACTTAACGAATATCATTCATTGTTCAGATAAATAATTAGAAAGTAGCAAACTCACTAACAAAATCAAGCCCAATAGATTATTGGAATGGACATACTAATTGGGATTGCTTTCGCCACGGCGAACACGTTGTTTCTAGTAAGTACTTGCAAAGAATCATTATCAGTTTCGGCAAATAAAACAATCTGGGTTTGCAGGGTCTTGCGTGAGGGATAGAAATAAGCTACCGAAGTAGCATGGATAGCCCGACCGCAATAGGGAAAGGGGCGAATAGCGACAATGAAAAATAGCCCCTTTTTTCTATTGTGGTCACGCCCAAGTGATAGCCCCAAAACGGATTGGTTATAATTTTGTAAAATGGCCAATTGGGGTCGCTAATTCATTCTTAAATTCTTATTTTTGCATAATAAATTTAAATTTCTCCATGCATAAATATATCGATCAACTCAACGAAGCCCAACGTGAACCTGTTCTTCAAAAAGACGGGCCAATGATTATCATTGCTGGTGCGGGCTCTGGGAAAACGCGTGTGTTGACTATTAGAATCGCTTATTTGATGAATCAGGGCGTTGATGCCTTTAATATTTTGTCGCTTACGTTTACCAACAAAGCGGCACGGGAAATGAAAACCCGAATCTCCCAAATTGTAGGAGCAAGTGAGGCAAAAAATCTTTGGATGGGAACATTTCACTCGGTTTTTGCCAGAATTTTACGTTCCGAAGCGGATCATTTGGGATATCCTTCGAATTTTACGATTTATGACTCCCAAGATTCATTGCGTTGTATTTCCGGGATTATCAAAGAAATGCAATTGGACAGGGATGTGTATAAACCCAAACAGGTTTTAAGCAGAATCTCCAGTTATAAAAATAGCTTGATTACGGTAAAAGCCTATTTCAATAATCCCGAATTACAAGAAGCGGATGCAATGGCTAAAAAGCCAAGATTAGGAGAAATTTATCAAAATTATGTAGATAAATGCTTCAAATCCGGCGCGATGGATTTTGATGATTTATTATTGAAAACCAATGAATTATTGACCCGTTTTCCAGAAGTTTTAGCCAAATATCAAAACCGTTTTCGTTATATATTGGTGGATGAGTACCAAGATACGAACCACTCTCAATATTTAATTGTTCGTGCTTTATCAGATAAATTCCAGAATATTTGTGTGGTGGGTGATGATGCGCAAAGTATTTATGCGTTTCGTGGTGCGAATATCAACAACATTTTGAATTTCCAAAAAGATTATGAAGGTGTGAAAACCTTTAGATTGGAACAAAATTACCGTTCGACAAAAAACATAGTGGAAGCCGCAAATACTATTATCGATAAGAATAAGGTAAAGTTGGATAAAATAGTTTGGACTGCCAATGATTTTGGTCCAAAAATAAAAGTGCACCGCAGCATGACTGATGCCGAAGAAGGGCGTTTTGTAGCCAGTACTATTTTCGAACAAAAAATGCAAAACCAGCTTAGTAATGGCTCTTTTGCAATTTTGTATCGTACCAATGCGCAATCCCGTGCGATGGAAGATGCCCTTAGAAAAAGAGATATTCCGTATCGAATTTATGGTGGTTTGTCTTTTTATCAAAGGAAAGAAATCAAGGATGTATTGTGTTACTTGCGGTTGGTTATCAATCCAAAAGATGAAGAAGCTTTGGTTCGCGTAATCAATTATCCGGCTCGAGGAATTGGAGATACAACTGTTGAAAAGCTTACGATTGCCGCCAATCACTACAAACGTTCCATCTGGGAAGTGATGCAGAATATTGATAAAATTGACTTGAAACTGAATTCGGGAACCAAGCAAAAGCTACAGGATTTTGTAACGATGATTCAGAGTTTTCAGGTTATTGATCAAAATCAAGATGCGTTTTATATCACCGATCACGTTGCCAAAAAAACAGGATTGGTTCAAGAATTAAAGAAAGATGCCACTCCGGAAGGAATGGCCAAAATCCAGAATATAGAGGAATTATTAAACGGTATCAAAGATTTCACCGAAGGGCAAAAAGAAATCGATGGTACTCGTGGCGCCTTGTCTGAGTTTATGGAAGATGTGGCTTTGGCAACAGATTTAGACAAAGATACCAGCGATGAAGATCGTGTGGCTTTGATGACAATTCACTTGGCAAAAGGATTGGAATTTCCTCATGTTTTTGTAGTAGGAATGGAAGAAGATTTGTTCCCGAGTGCAATGAGTATGAGTACAAGAAGTGAACTCGAAGAAGAACGTCGTTTGTTCTATGTGGCTTTGACTCGTGCGGAGCATCAGGCGTATTTGACGTATGCACAATCTCGTTATCGTTGGGGGAAATTAACTGATAGTGAACCATCTCGATTTGTTGAGGAAATTGATGCACAGTATTTAGAATATCTAACTCCGGCTGAATCAAATTATAGGTATAAACCAATGATTGACAGTGATATTTTTGGAGATGTAGATAAATCCAAATTGCGTCTGGCAAAACCAGCCAACGGAACTCCACCAGTCAAATATAGTAATGATAGTGAACCCAAATCGGATATAAATATTCGTAAATTGAAACCTGTATCCAATACTGCAACTTCAAGCGGTAGTGCAAATTTGTTTGATAATAAATTAGTTGCCGGAAATATTGTAATGCACGAACGTTTTGGTAAAGGCGAAGTTTTAAACCTGGAAGGAGTGGGAGCAGATAAAAAAGCCGAAATCAAATTTGAGGTTGGTGGTATAAAGAAATTATTGTTACGCTTTGCGAAACTGGATATTATTGGATAGTACCAAGTGGTCAGTTCTTCAGTGTTCAGAGGCAGTTTGACTAAATATAAAATCAGATGACTGAAGTTTTAAATCAGAAATCATTAATCAAAAATCTTAAATCTGATGGCTCAATTTATAAAAATATACGAAGATAAACCTAATGAAGCGGCAATTGCCAAAGTAGTTAAGGTTTTAAAAGATGGAGGATTAGTAATTTATCCAACGGATACCGTTTATGGTTTGGGTTGTGATATTACTAATACCAAAGCTTTGGAACGTATCGCAAAGATTAAAGGAATAAAGCTGGATAAAGCTAATTTTTCCTTTATCTGTCACGATTTGAGTAATATATCCGATTATGTAAGGCAAATTGACACACCTACTTTTAAACTATTAAAAAGAGCTTTGCCAGGACCTTACACGTTTATTTTACCCGGAAATAATAATTTACCAAAGGAATTCAAAAAGAAAACTACTGTTGGAATCAGGGTTCCTGATAATGCGATAGCTATAGAAATTGTGAAGCAGTTAGGGAATCCAATTGTTTCGACTTCTATTCACGATGAAGATGATGTGATTGAATATACGACTGATCCGGAACTTATTTTTGAGAAATGGCAAAACCTTGTCGATATGGTTGTTGATGGCGGTTATGGTGATAATATGGGATCAACAATTATTGATTTATCGGGAGATGAACCTATTGTAGTGAGAGAAGGTAAAGGAAGTTTGGACATTCTTTAATTAGTATTCAGTCCTGAAGAGTCGGGATTAGTGTTCCGTAAAAACCATAAAAAAACGTCCCGATATTCGGGACGTTTTTTATTTCAAATATAATCTGAAATTATGGTCTTTGTTTTTTCATCTCTTTTTCAATCATTTCATAAAACTGATCGATTTTAGGTAAAACAACAATACGAGTTCTTCTGTTACGAGCTCTGTTTTCAGCGGAATCATTTGCTACTAAAGGAATATATGAGCTTCTTCCTGCTGCAATCAATTGTTCTGGTTTAACACCTAATTGAGTTGTTAATACACGAATGATAGAAGTAGAACGTTTTACACTTAAATCCCAGTTGTCTAATAAAATACCTGAGCCATTGTAAGGAACATTATCAGTATGACCTTCAACCATACATTCAAAATCTGGTTTGTCATTTACTACTTTAGCCACTTTAGCTAAAACACCTTTTGCTTTGTCAGTTACATCGTAACTTCCTGTTTTAAACAACAATTTGTCAGCAATAGATATAAATACAACTCCTTTTTCAACATTTATTTCGATATCTGGATCAGAGATTCCTACAGCGCTTTTCAAACTAGTAACTACAGCAAGTGTTACACTGTCTTTCTTAGTCAAAGCATCTTGCATTCTGCTGATTTTTAAATCTTTCTCTTTGATAGATTCTAAAGCTTTTTCAATGTTTTCAGCTCCTTTTGTAGACAAGATCGTCATGTCTTTAGAAGTACTTATTAATCCTTGGTTTTGCTCTTTTAATAACGATGCAGTAGCAGAAAGCCCTGCTTTTTCTTCTAAACAAGCATTTAATTTTACTGTTGCAGTATTTAATAAGTCTTGAGTTTCTTTATTTCTAGCTTCTAAATCAGTGTATTTCTTTTTAGAAACACATGAAGTCAATAGCGCTAATACAGATAAGGCAATTACTATTTTTTTCATAAATGGTATTAATTTAATAAAATGTTAAAGACAAAGTTACTTTTTTATATTTGTTTTGTTCTAAATAAATCGTTAAAAACAACGATTTTCTTAATAAAATAGATGTAAACGATGCTTTTTGTGTTGTAGTATTTTTGCTTTTGAAATTTAGTTCTTTTTTTATAATGATCTAAAAAAAGTTTGTAAAAAGAAAAATGTGCTTTTAAAATGGCAATAAAATGATTGAATTTTCCTTTCATAAGAAATTGTATTCCAGCAATACCATCCAGAACCATTCTGCTCAAAATAATCGAATATAATTTATTTTTAGGAAGGTTTTTTGTCAACATCAATAAGGAGTTTCTAAAATTTAAAAACGTTTTCTTTGGGTTTCCCTGCTGTAAAGTTGCTCCTCCTACATGATAAACAACTGATTCTGAAATGTATTTTATTTTATATCCTTTATTAAAGACGCGCCAACACAAATCAATTTCTTCTTGGTGTGCAAAAAAAACATCATCAAAACCCATTAATTCTTTATAAACGACGCTTCTAATAAAAAAACAAGCTCCGGTTGCCCAAAATATTTCGCAATTGTCATCGTATTGTCCGTTGTCTTTTTCTAAAGTGTCAAAAATACGACCGCGACAATACGGATATCCATATTGATCTATAAAACCACCGGCAGCACCAGCATATTCAAAGTATTCCTTATTTTTAAAATCCAATATTTTAGGCTGAATTATAGCGGTTTTTGGCTCATTCTCGAAAGTTTTAAGAATAGGTTGTAACCAATTTTCGGTCACCTCAATATCCGAGTTTATCAAGGCATATATATCAGCCTCAATATGTTTTAAAGCTTGATTGTATCCATCTGCAAATCCTAAATTAGTGTCGTTTTTTACAATCTTAACCGAAGGAAAAAAAGCTTTCAAATAGGAAACAGAATCATCTGTAGAAGCATTATCAGCAACATACACCGTGGCTTCCGGAGAATATTTCAGCACTGAAGGCAAAAATTTTTCTAACAATAAAATTCCATTCCAATTCAGGATGACAACAGCTATTTTCATTTAGATTATTTGATTATACAATTTTATACATTGGCAATTCAGGGAGGAATTGATATTTTTCATTTCCAAAATCCATTTGGCAAAAGTAATGATTCAATCCATTGGTTACCATCAAAAATTGTGCATTCATAGTCATGTTATAACGGGCGATTTGATCAAAAGTCGCTTGTGCAATTTTTACTTCAGGTGCTTTGCATTCAATTAAAATGAAAATAGAACCATCAGAATTGAAAACCACTACATCGTATCTTTTGCGCAAGCCATTGACTTTTAAAACTTTCTCTACATTAATCAATGATTTTGGGTATTTTTTTTCTTCCAATAAAAAATGGACTACATGCTGACGAACCCATTCTTCGGGTGTAAGAATGATAAATTTTTTCCTGATTTCATCAAAAATGGAGACTTTATTTTCGCTATTTTTGAAACGAAAATTATAAAGCTGAAAATTTAGTTTTTGCATAAAGCAAAAGTATTAAATAAGTTTAAAATTTAGGGTTTAAAAGTTTCATTCGAAGCAACAAACTTTAAACTTCAAACTTTAAACAAAAAGGAATGGACGAGGTCATAAAAATTGTAAATGATATAAAAAGCGGGAACATCAAACCAATCTATTTTTTGATGGGCGAAGAACCATATTATATTGACAAACTTTCAGATTATATTGAAGAAAAAGTCTTATCCGAAGAAGAAAAAGGCTTCAATCAAACCATTTTATACGGAAGAGATGTTTCTATAGAAGATATCATTTCGACTGCAAAACGCTATCCAATGATGGCGGAACGTCAAGTGGTCATTGTTAAAGAAGCCCAAGATTTAATCAGGACCATAGATAAACTGGAAAGTTACGCTGAAAACCCAATGGCAACAACAGTTTTAGTTTTTTGTTATAAATACAAAACGCTTGATAAACGTAAAAAAGTAACCAAACTGTTAGCCAAAAACGGTATCGTTTATGAAAGTAAGAAACTATATGAAAACCAGGTAGGAGAGTGGATTAAGCGCGTTTTAGCCGGTAAAAAATATTCGATTGAGCCTAAAGCAAATGCTATGTTGGTAGAATTTCTTGGGACAGATTTGAGTAAAATAAACAACGAACTCGAAAAATTACAAATTATTCTTCCGGTTGGAAGCACTATAACTCCCAAAGATATCGAGGAAAATATAGGGTTCAGTAAGGATTTTAATGTATTTGAATTGCGAAAAGCTCTTGGCGAACGCAACCAATTAAAAGCCTATACAATTGCTGAAAATTTTGCTCAGAATCCAAAAGACAATCCAATGGTGGTTACTACAAGTTTAGTTTTTGGATTTTTTATCCAATTATTGAAATACCACGGTTTGAAGGACAGAAATCCAAAAAATGTATCAGCTGTATTAGGCGTAAATCCATTTTTTTTAAAAGAATATGATGTGGCTTTGAAAAACTATCCGATGAAAAAAGTAAGTCAAATTGTTGGCGCTTTAAGAGATATTGATGTAAAAAGTAAAGGTGTTGGTGCTAATGCAATGTCTCAATCTGATTTGTTACGAGAAATGCTTTATAAAATATTTAATTAAAGGACAAAAATTTCCGATATTTGCACTCCCGTTCCGACACTTTGGAATCGGGTTATTTAAAATAAATACCACAATTATGGGAATGAATAAAAACACTATTTTAGGTTGGGCTACTTTGATAATGATTGTAATGGGTTTATTGCTTATCGCATTAGGCGCTTTTAGATATGATGATGTAGCAGGCTGGGGATTTGCAGCTGTAGGTGTTGGCTTTTTGGCTAATGCTTGGGTGTTTAGTTCGCTTAAAGGCAGACTTTAGTAGTAATTTTTAATATAGATTTTAGACTTAAGACCAAATAGATAATATAATTTAAATTAAAAAATAGAGATGGCAGACGATAAAAAAGTGATATTCTCAATGTCAAAATTGAGTAAAACGTATCAAGGAGCAGATAAACCAGTACTTAAAAACATCTATTTGAGTTTCTTTTACGGAGCTAAGATTGGTATTTTAGGTTTAAATGGTTCTGGAAAATCTTCCTTATTAAAAATTATTGCCGGTGTTGACAAAAACTATCAAGGTGATGTCGTTTTTGCACCTGGTTATACGGTAGGTTATTTAGAACAGGAACCTATTTTAGATGATAGTAAAACGGTTATTGAAATTGTAAGAGAAGGAGTTGCTGAAACGATGGCAGTTCTTGATGAATTTAATAAAATCAATGATAGTTTTGGTTTGCCAGAAGTCTATGAGAATGCAGATAAAATGGAGCAATTGATGGATCGTCAAGCGCTTTTGCAAGATAAAATTGATGCATTGGGTGCATGGGAAATCGATACCAAACTTGAAATTGCCATGGATGCGTTGCGTACTCCGGAAGGTGACACGCCAATAAAGAATTTATCTGGGGGTGAGCGTCGCCGTGTAGCTTTATGTCGTTTGTTGTTGCAACAACCTGATGTTTTGCTTTTGGATGAGCCTACGAATCACTTGGATGCAGAAAGTGTACTTTGGTTAGAACAACATTTAGCACAATATGCAGGAACTGTAATTGCAGTAACGCACGATAGATATTTCTTGGATAATGTTGCCGGTTGGATTTTGGAATTAGACAGAGGTGAAGGTATTCCTTGGAAAGGGAATTATTCCTCTTGGCTAGACCAAAAATCAAGCCGTATGGCATTAGAAGAAAAAGTAGCTTCGAAACGCAGAAAAAACTTAGAACGCGAGTTGGACTGGGTTCGTCAAGGAGCCAAAGGGCGTCAAACGAAACAAAAAGCGCGTTTGCAGAACTACGATAAATTATTGAATGAAGACCAAAAACAATTGGATGAAAATCTGGAAATTTATATTCCAAATGGTCCACGTTTAGGGACGAATGTAATTGAAGCTAAAAATGTTGCTAAAGCATTTGGTGATAAATTACTGTATGATAATTTAAATTTCACGTTGCCACAAGCAGGAATTGTTGGGATTATCGGACCCAACGGGGCTGGTAAATCAACCATTTTCAAGATGATAATGGGTGAAGAAAAGCCAGATTCAGGTGAGTTCTCAATAGGAGATACTGTAAAAATCGCTTATGTAGATCAAGCGCATTCTAATATAAATCCAGACAAATCAATTTGGGAAAACTTTGCTGATGGTCAGGAATTGATTATGATGGGCGGAAAACAAGTAAATTCAAGAGCTTATTTGTCACGATTTAATTTTGGTGGTGGAGAACAAAACAAGAAAGTTTCGATGCTTTCTGGTGGAGAACGTAACCGTTTGCACCTAGCAATGACTTTGAAAGAAGAAGGAAACGTATTGCTTCTTGATGAGCCTACAAATGATTTGGATATCAACACACTTCGTGCATTAGAAGAAGGTTTGGAGAGTTTTGCAGGTTGTGCGGTAGTTATTTCTCACGACAGATGGTTCTTAGACAGAATTTGTACACATATTCTAGCTTTTGAAGGAAACTCTGAAGTGTACTATTTTGAAGGTGGTTTCTCTGAGTATGAAGAAAACAAAAAGAAACGTTTAGGTGGTGATTTAACTCCAAAACGATTGAAATACAGAAAATTAATTAGAAGTTAATTTTTCTAATTATAGATTATAACAGAAAGAGGATGTCCATAAAGGCATCCTCTTTTTTATGCTGTTATTTTTTTCTGTCGGAATTCATCATAATTAAAACTGCGGCAACCAGTCCTATGATTACTAAACCAAATACGACAACCATTATAAAAGTTCCGTTATCCCAAGAAAAAAGTGTAATGTCTTTCATGATTAATTAAATTTTAGATTGTCCAAATATATTATTCTTGCAAAATAAAAGGTATGATAATTATCATGATTGGGTGTTTAATCTAAAAATTTGGCTTGTAGCTCTTTTGTGGGAATCAGGCAAGTTTCCTTTTTTCCAAACCATCTGTACCGGTTCTTAGCGATATAATCATAAATATGGTTACTGAATGAAGTGGGTAATATTGAAAATAGTGAAGCAAAATAAAATATTCCTCCCAAATGTTTAGCAATATCTAATGCTGCTTCGGATTTATAATAGTAGGCAAAACCAGGCTGATACAGAATAATACTATCCGTTTTTTGTGTATCAATTCCCAAGTGCTTGATGATTTTTTGACCTAAATCAGATTGTAAGGCTACAAACCGGAAAACATCTTTTTTATCATGCTTAATAATCATTTGCACCGCCGAATCACACAGATTGCAAACGCCGTCAAAGAGGATTATTTTTTTGTCTTTAGGAATATTGAGCATTTTCTTGTTTTGTTATGTCATTTTGAGAAACGGGCGCCTTCGTATTAGGTTGCTCAACTTGCTTCCTGTTAGTGCGATTGCTTCGTTCCTCGCAATGACTTTAGTTTACTTTTTCCCGGCTTCCACAAACTCCAGCGCTTCCAGACTTACTTTTGAAGTAAATACACCATAGTTTACGGTTGCTTTATTTTTTTCAATAGAATCAATCGTTCCCACCGCTTTTCCGTCAAACATTCGCACGCGATCACCTACTTTTAGAACTGGTTTTGGTTTTTCAATCACTACTTTCAATTTCTTCTCTTTCTTTTCTTTTCGGATCTCTTCAACCTGCACCGTAACTTCTTGAATGACTTCTTTTTTCTTTTCAATTAGCGCTTTCGACTCTTTGGTTGTGGCTTTCTTACGCTTTGAATTTTCAATTTCAATGATTTTCAAAAATTCACCAAGGAGTTCTTTCTTGTTTTTATTATTAAAATATTTCTCTGAAATGTCTTCAATTTTTTGTCCAATGTAAATCGTTTTTTGGTTACTGTCATACAATTCTTGATAGCTTTCCAGTTTTTGCTTGATTTTTACATTGATATTCTCCATTTTTTTGCCTTCTTCACGCGCTTTGGTTTCCTCTTCTTTGAGCGTTTGTGAAGTTTTCTCCATTTTAGAACGTTCTTTCTGAAGGGTTGCAATGGTTTTATCGAAACGTACTTTACCCACTTCAATTTTCTTTTTCGCTCGATTGATTAAGCTGAAAGGAATTCCGTTTTTTAAAGCCACTTCAAACGTAAAGGAACTTCCGGCTTGACCTAAAGCCAATTTGTACATAGGTTCCAATGATTTTTCATCAAAGAGCATGTTGGCATTGGTGGCAAAAGGCAATTCGTTAGCCAGAATTTTTAGATTTGAATAATGCGTAGTAATAATCCCGAACGCTTCCCGATGGTAGAATTCCTCCAAGAAAATTTCAGCTAAAGCACCTCCTAATTCTGGATCAGAACCAGTACCAAACTCATCAATAAGGAACATGGTTTTTCTATTGCACTTCTTTAAAAAGTAGTTCATGTTTTTTAATCGATAACTGTATGTACTTAGATGATTTTCAATAGATTGATTGTCACCAATATCTGTTAAAATTCTATCAAATAAAAACGTTTCACTGCGTTCGTGCACCGGAATCAACATTCCGGATTGTAGCATTAATTGTAGTAATCCTACGGTTTTTAACGAAATAGTTTTTCCTCCCGCATTAGGCCCGGAAATCACTATGATTCTACTTTCCTGACTTAATTCAATAGTTTGCGGATGCGTAATTTCGTTTTTTTGTTTGTTGTTCAAATATAGAATTGGATGGTAGGCCTCTCTAAAATAAAGGCGTCGTTCCTCTGTAATTGTTGGCAAAATTCCATTGATTTTATTGGCATATTTTGCTTTCGCAGCAATTACATCAATATCACTAAGAAAATCCTGGTATTTGATTAAAAGCGGTAAATATGGGCGAATATAATTAGATAACTGTTTTAAAATTCGGGTGATTTCTTCTTTCTCTTCGTATTCAAGATTACTCAATTCACGGGAATATTGTAAAGTAGCTTCGGGTTCGATATAGGCGATACTTCCTGTTTTTGAACTGCCCAGAATCGATCCTTTTACTTTACGGCGATACATAGCTAAAACAGCCAAAACGCGTCTGTTTTGAACAAAACTTTCTTTAATATCATCCAAATATCCCAACGAATTGTAATGCGTCATTGCAGTTCCAAAACTTTGATTGACTTTTCCGCGAACAGCATTCATGCTCCTGCGGATGTTCAATAAATCCGGAGAGGCATTGTCTTTAATTTCACCATATTTATCGACTACTTCGTCCACCATCGTGATGATTTCTTTAGTAAGTTCGACTTGATTTGCTCTTGCGTTTATATTTGGATAATAATCCTCGAATTTTCTTAAAAAATTCAACAGGAAATTTACCGTTGAAGAAATGGTGGCAATTTTTCTAAAACTGCCTACTTCTAAGAAACTGTCTTCAATGGCCAGAAACTTTATTTCATGCGTGATAGCATCAAAACCATGATTGGGAATGGCATTGTTATTTTGGAAAGTCGAAACATATTCAGATGTTTGCATTAAGGCTTGCATCAAGGTTTCCTTGTCTTTAAAAGGGGTAATTTCTAATGCTTTTTGCTTTCCAATGTCAGTATTACAAATGGTCGAAATGGTTTCGAGAACAGTTGGAAATTGTAAATCTTGTAATGTTTTTTCAGTGATGGATATCATTTATCGTATAATTCTTTTCAACACAAAAATAGCTAATAGTTAAGACTATTTAACAGACTTTCACAAAGAATTAATGAATGTTTATTATCCTTTTTATGATTCAAAAAAATTTTCTCTCTGTATCTTTGCTTACAAATATTTAATTATGCATATCAATCTCAATCCCACTTGGCAATCCATTTTATCAGATGAGATCAAGGAACCTTATTTTCAAGAATTAATGGAAACGGTTGACGAAGAATATAAAAGTCATACGTGTTATCCTCCGAAAGAATTGATTTTTGCGGCCTTGAATCATTGCAGTTTCAAAGATGTAAAAGTGGTTATGATTGGTCAAGATCCCTATCACGGCAAGGGCGAAGCCAATGGTTTGTGTTTCTCTGTGAACAATGGTGTTCGAATTCCGCCTTCCTTACGTAATATTTTCAGGGAAATGAGTGAGGATTTGGAAACTATTTTCATGCCCACTTCCGGTAATCTTGAAGCTTGGGCAAAGCAGGGCGTTTTGTTGTTGAATGCCTCGCTGACGGTCAGAGAAGACAATGCGAATAGTCACAAACACTTGAAATGGAATCTTTATACTGATGCAGTAATTCAGAAAATTTCGGAAGAAAAAGAGCATGTTATTTTCTTGCTTTGGGGAAATTTTGCGCACAAAAAAGGATTAAAAATCGACCGAACAAAACATCTGGTTTTAGAATCCGGGCATCCTTCGCCAATGAGCGCCAATCAAGGGAAATGGTTTGGGAATAAACATTTTAGTAAAACGAATGCGTATTTGAAAAGTAATAATTTTGAACCTATAAAATGGTTATAGTTTTTTAAACTATTTTCAAATTATCTTTTCTGAACCATTAAGAAATTAAGTTTAATTAAGGTTTTAAAACTTAATTTTCTAAATATCTTAATGGTTTGATTTTAAAAGTACTATTTTCTAAAATTTACTTTTGTTGGTATAAAGAGTAATTATTTTTTAATAATATCCTCTAAAACAGCTTTGTCAGCGTAATTAATGACTTTCAAAGTTACCTCTTGGTTTTTGATTGTTTTTCCTTCGATGATATATAGCTTTCCTTTTTTAAGTTCTTTATTACTTTGGTCGAAATCTACATCACCATATTGTAATGTGTTTTTTATATCGGCAGTATCAATCCATTTTTCAGCCAAAATCTGTGATGCTTTATCCGAATAATGGAAAGGTTTGTTTCTCAAATCATTTAAGACTCTCGCATTTGGAAAATAGTTACAACGGGTATCTTTACCACTAAAAACTAACGCTACAAAAAACAGTCCTATTACTAAACCTACTAGATAATAGGCAAAACGGTGTATAAACTTCATGAATTATATTTTTGGCAAAGGTAGAAGAAAGTTTTCTTAAAAAACAATTAAATTAATGTCGTTATTGGGTAAATCAAACCAATCACCAATGGCACTATTTGTGAGAATTCCATGGTACATGTAAACACCATTTTTTAATCCTTTATCACAACGAATAGCACTTTCAATCCCACCATCTGCAGCAATTTGCAGCAAATACGGTGTTATGATATTACTAATGGATAACGAAGCCGTTTTAGAATATCGGGAAGGAATATTGGGTACGCAATAATGCAATACATTGTTTTTGATAAAAGTTGGTTTCTCATGTGACGTCACTTCTGATGTTTCAAAACAACCGCCGGTGTCAATACTAACATCAACAATTACAGCACCGTTTTTCATGTGTTCGACCATAGTTTCCGAAACAATTACGGGACAACGTTCTTTGCCTCGCATAGCGCCAATAGCGACATCACATCGTCTTAATGCTTTCAGTAAGGACTTTGGTTGTATAGTAGAAGTAAAAATACGCTGATTCAAATTATTTTGTAAACGACGTAATTTGGTAATGGAATTGTCAAAAACTTTGACATTAGCACCTAATCCAATAGCGGTTTTAGCGGCAAATTCACCAACAGTTCCCGCGCCAAGAATTACAACATCAGTAGGAGGAACACCGGTAATGTTTCCAAATAATAATCCTTTTCCAAATTCATTCGTAATCATCAACTCGGCTGCAATAAGAATCGAGGCAATTCCGGCAATTTCGCTCAAGGATTTCACCGCAGGATACGTTCCATCTTCATCTTTTATGTATTCAAAAGCAAGTGCAGTAATTTTCTTTTTTGTCAAAGCCTCAAAATAGACTTTCTTTCGGGTTTTAAGTTGAATGGCTGAGAGCAAAATCGTTTGAGGGTTCATCATTTCAATTTCAGCAAGCGTTGCAGGCTCTACCTTCAATATCATCGGACAACTAAAAACTTTCTTGGTATCATTTGTAATTTCTGCACCGGCATCACAATATTCTTTGTCCGTATAACTGGAATTTAATCCAGCGCCAGCCTCAATCATTACCCGATGCCCATGATAAGTCAGCGAGTTCACAGCGTCTGGAGTAAGACAGATACGGCGTTCCTGATAACTGGTTTCCTTTGGAATACCTATAAAAAGTTCGCTTTTTTTTCTGGCAACCTCTAGTTTTTCTTCTTGAGGTAATAGCTGTTGTTTTGTGAATGGCGTTATAGTAATTGACATTGATGTTGTTAAATTAAGGGTACAATTTACGTAAAAACTTTTAAAAAAAGTACACGATTTGTGGGGATAAATATAAGTTAACTTTCATTTACAATTAGCGAATAATTCTTTCCATTTTTATATCGGCTCGTTCATAAACGCCATCTTCCAACGGTATTTCTACGAAACCAAATTTTTCATACAAATGAATAGCCGACAGTAATTTTCGGTTCGAATATAAAATCAGTTTCTCCATTCCTTTTGCTTCGGCAATAGCAAGACAATGCAGCATTAGTTTTTTGCCAATTCCCAATCCTTGAACACCATCAGTAACTGCCATTTTACTCAGTTCAAAAGTCGTATTGTCAATTTTTATTAAGGATACCGTTCCAACGATTTCATCGTTATATTTCGCATAAAAAATCATTCCGCCTTTGTCTATAATTTGACCTTGCGGATCCGAAAGTACGATTTCGTCTTTGGGTTCAACCTTGAAATATTTTTTCAGCCATTCCAAGTTTAAGGTTTTTATAGGCGCTGCTAATGTTGCTGAAAAAGGGATGATTTCTACAGTATTGTCTAAACTCATAATTACTTTTAGCTTAAGGTTAAAGATCTTTTTCCATCAGTAAGCAGTGAAATAGTAATAACGGAATGTGTTTCAGGAATCAAATTTGGAATCTTCTCTGCCCATTCTATAAAGCACCAATTACCAGAATACAAATAATCATCAATTCCCATATCTAGAGCTTCTTCTTCTTTGTTTAATCGATAAAAATCAAAATGGTAAACCAGCTGATTATCATCGGATTCATATTCATTAACTAAAGAAAAGGTTGGGCTGCTCGTTGCTCCAGTAACGCCAAGCGTTTTACACAATTGTTTAATCAACGTTGTTTTTCCAACGCCCATTTCTCCGTGAAAAAGAATTACTTTTTTAGGATTTTCGGCTATTATTTTTTGTGCAACTTCTTCGAGTTGGTCTATAGAAAAAATGATATTCATTCTTTTAAAATTGTTTAAAGTTTAAAGTTTAAGGTTCTACCAAAAAACTGAAAACTGAGACTGACTTTTTTTTATTTCGGATTAAAAACTAAAAACGGAATAATCATTTCTTCCAATGAAATTCCACCGTGTTGATACGTATTTTTGTAATAACTCACATAATGATTGTAGTTGTTGACATACGCCAAAAACAAATCATTTTTTGCAAAAATATAAGAACTGCTCATATTTATGGTAGGTAAGCCAACATTTTTTGGTTCTTTTACCGCATAAACATCTTTGTGTTCGTAAGTCAAACTACGTCCGGTTTTGTAACGTAAATTCAAACTGGTGTTTTTATCACCTACCACTTTCGAAGGATTTTTTACGTTTATCGTTCCGTGATCTGTTGTTAAAATCAATTTGAAACCCATTTTTTGAGCCTGTTGAATGATTTCTAACAGTGGGGAATTTTTAAACCAACTCAATGTCAGTGAGCGATACGCTTTATCATCTGAGGCCAGTTCTTTTACCACATCCATTTCTGTTTTCGCATGCGAAAGCATATCCACAAAGTTGTAAACTATGGTAACCAAATCATTATCTTTTAAGGCTTTAAAACTTTCGGCTAATTTTTTTCCGCCTGCAAGACTGGTTATTTTAAAATAATCTTCCTTGATATTCAAACCCAATCGTTTCAATTGTGCTGTCAAAAATTCGGCTTCAAAAAGGTTTTTCCCACCTTCTTCCGGGTCATTTTTCCAGTATTGCGGAAACTGTTTTTCCATTTCCAATGGCGTTAAACCTGAGAAAATTGCGTTTCTCGCATATTGCGTTGCCGTAGGAAGAATAGAGTAGTAGGGCACTTCTTTTTCCAGTTTATAGTAATTTCCCACCACGCTTTCAAAGGCTTTCCATTGGTCGTAACGCAGGTTGTCAATCACTACAAACAAAATTGGCTTGTCTTTTTTCTTGAGTTCTGGAAGCACTAATTCTTTGAATAACGTGTGTGATTGAACCGGTTTATCCGCTTTTGGTGCAAACCAATCCTCATAATTGCGCTCAATGAATTTTCCAAATTGTGAATTGGCTTCTGTTTTTTGGGATTCCAAAATTTCAACCATACCCTGATCGTCGATATTTTCCAATTCCAGTTCCCAAAAAATCAATTTTTTATACAACTCAATCCAGTCTTCATAGGAATTTACCATCGCCATTTCCATGGTAATTTTTCTAAATTCTTTCTGATAATCCAGCGTAGTTTTTTGCGAAATCAATCGGGAATGATCCAGATTTTTCTTCAAGCTCAACAAAATCTGGTTCGGATTCACGGGTTTAATCAAATAATCGGCAATTTTAGAACCTATGGCTTCCTCCATAATGTATTCTTCCTCGCTTTTAGTAATCATAATCATGGGAACCGAAGATTTTTTCTCCTTCATTTCTGATAAGGTTTCCAAGCCGCTCATTCCGGGCATATTTTCATCCAAGAAAACAATATCAAAATTGTTTTCTTCAAAAATTGTAATCGCGTCAAGCCCATTGTTACAAGTCGTTACCTCGTAATTTTTCTTTTCCAGAAATAAGATATGTGGTTTCAAAAGGTCGATTTCATCATCTACCCAAAGTATTTTTATTTTATCCATAATTGTATAAACAAGTGTTCTAAAGTACTATTTAAAGTGCCAAATTACATTTTTTTGCAACGGCTACCTGCTAATATTATGATAATTTTTTAACATAGTTACGCTACATTTTATAAAACTGTAATTCGCTTTCGTTCTGTATTAGGTTTGTTCTTGGGCGTGACCCATCCTGCGTAAACTTCGTCCGGATCGGGCTGTACGCTGTATCTTTCCTTTTTAAAGAAAAAAGGAAAGGATTTTTAACTGCTATCGGGGCTCATGAAATCGTGCATTATTAGAAATTTTTATCTCAATACGGTTTCCCGTAAAGCAATATGTTTTCATTTCTATAAATTTGCCAAAAGAATAAAAAATCTAAACACCAACTTTTCTGAAAATATCAGGAATGGAATTGTTTACGATAAGAATAATCTGTACTATTTTATTTATATATTTGGAATGCACATAAATTAGCAATAACCTAAGATGAATCAAATATTAGAAATTATTTATAGTCACCTTTGTAATGAAGAAAATTATAGATTAATTACTATTGAAAAGACTGAGCCTACATCAATAAGTTCATATGAATATGAGGAATTTAGAAAAGATGTAAAAGAGCGTTTAAAAATTAAATTAAAAACAGGTTTGTGTAGTGAATTTCTAATTAATCAACTTGCAATTCATAAAGCTAATTTAGGAGAAAAGTATAGCGATAAAATCGAATTTTACAATGTTTCAGAAATTCTTAATTTAATAGAAAAAATAGAAAATGATAAATTAGTTGGTCTGCCTTATAATAAAGAACCGCTTAAGGGATATCTTCATATTCATCATAATACATATTCAGGATTTGGAGCTTCGCTTGTTAGAAATGTAAAAGAATATTGGTTTAAGAACGGAGTAATTCGCCCACATAGAGTAGAAGAATTTGAAGAAATCTTAAATCAGCATAGTAATGGCAAACTATCTACTGTTGCTATAATGATGCATCAAAAAGCTGTTTTCAATAGAAATTTAAGAGGAGAATGGCTAATCTATAGAATAGTTGACAGCAAAAAATACTATCTATGTTTAGCTTCACACAGAGAAGGAGTTGATAGAGTTAAAAGTGATGAAAATATTTTTGTAAATAAAATTTCTAAATGTTTATTGGAGTTTTCAGAACTAAAATAGCTAACTAGTATTTTAATAAAATGAAAGAATGACTACATATAAAACATTGAGGTCTTATGAAGCAAGTGAGCGTCGAATTGAGAAAGCGCGTCAAAAAACAATAGAGATTCAAAATGCTTATAAAGCAGTAACTGATTGGAAAAATTATGTACTAACTTTAAAAACGATTCATTTAAAATCTTCTCCTGTTATTGATTGGATAAAAATTAAAAACACTGAAAAACCATACGAACCAAAAAGAGAATATAAAAATGAAGATTTTGCTAAAAATAAATTAGAAAATTTCAAACCCACTTTTTTAGATAAATTATTTGGTTTAATTCCAAAAAAAATAAATAAGCTTAAAGAATTTTTAGAACAAGCAAAAGTTAAAGATGAAAATGAAAACGATGCTAATTACAAAAAGTATTTAGATAATCTTAAAGACTGGGAAAAGTTGCAAGAAATAAGTCTAGGGGTTGAAAAAAGTCAAATTGAATTTTATGAAAAAGCTCTTGAATATTTTAGCCCGTTTTCGAAAATTAGCGAATTAGGAAATCAGATTAACATTAATCTAGAAAATGATTTTATTGATGTTGATTTGACAGTTAATGGTCTTGATGTTATACCTGACTACGAACTAAAGCAAACGTCGACGGGTAAATTATCTAAAACAAATATGCCTAAAACAAGATTTAATGAACTATATCAACAACACGTTTGTAGTTGTGTCTTAAGAGTAGGTAGAGAAGTATTTGCCCATTTGCCATATAAATATTCAAGAGTAAATGCGATTACAAAAATTATCAATCTTCAAACAGGAAACATTGAAGAAAAAATAATTCTTTCAGTGATTTTTGCATCAAATACACTGCAAAAATTAAATTTTGGAGTAACTCAACCATCAGATAATATACAGAGTTTTTTTAATAATATGATATTTCATAAAATTAATGGGTTTAATATCATAAGCAGAATGGAATTTAATAAATGATAGAATAATCAAGCTAATTTCATTGAAATTGCTACTCTATTTTTAGTGCGTTTTACAATAAAATTTCAACATAAAATGATGACAATATTCATAATAGGAATAATAATCTTTATAATATACATTGCTTCGAGTAAAGACGATGGCTCTAGACAAAATAATACCTATACAAATTATAATAAGAAGTATGAATCAGATGCTGTAATTCGAAATGAATTAATGCAGAAACTCAATAAAAATATTAAAGTTACTGTAACAACTTCAAGTTCTTCAAACAACATCAAGGATAATCCTATTATTGACGTTACGAGTCAATCCACGCAAATAAACTCAAATTACCGTATGATAAAATACAGTAGTGGAGTACCTAAATGGGAAGATAAACAAATTTATTCTTTTTCTGAAATCACTAAAGCTACACACGAACAAATACAATTTTATAATTTTTACAAAAGGAGCTTTATAAACGGTGATATTGTGTTTTTAGAAGGAAATACAAACTACGCTTTTATCCTGATGTTTGAACTTCAAAGTGAATATAAAAAAGACAAAAATTTATTAAAATTAGAAACCCAATTTAATAAATTAGGTGAATGTTATCCTGCAATAAAGCCTTATGTAGTTTCATTTCTTGAACAAAAAAGACAAGAAGTTGATATTAAGTCTAGTTCGTTAAACAATTATAAGAATGACTCTGTTATTGATGTCACAGGTCAATTCTCCAAAATACGCTCTAATGGGGTTTTGGCTAAATATATTCTAGGTGTGCCTGAATGGAAAAATCAATATGTATATTCTTTTTCTGAAATCAATCAGGCTTCTAATAACCAAAAGGGGTTTTATAATATTTTTAAGAATAGCTTTCTAAATGGAATTTATTATGATTTGTATAAAAATACAAACTATGCTTTCATTCTAATAAATGACTTTAAAAACGAATATGAAGAGGATAAAAATTTGCTAAAACTAGAGACCCAGCTAAAAAAAATAGGGGAAATTTATCCTGACACAAAGCCTTATGGAGGTCTAATTCTTAAACAAAAAAAGGAAGAGGTAAACATTTCTGCGTTAAATAATGTCAATACTTATTCCAATAGCAATTTTTATGAAGAGTATTGGAAATTAGGAAGCAAATACAAGGACAAACTGAAACTGAATGAAGAGGAGGTAAAACTTCTTAATGCTATTTACAATCCAAATAATGCCTTTTTCAACATTGAGTATTGTGGTCTTGAAATCCTAAAACTTTATATTGCAGTAATTTCAGCATTAAAAGATAAATATATTCAAGAGGAAACTAATATTGATAAGCAATTTTTGGCTGTTGCAGATGTAATTGCAAGAAAACATTTCAGATACAGGAATGGGAGTCAGAATTACAAGTATTGCATTGAAACAACACCTAATGAATTTTACTCACATATTTTTAAATGTTGTGAAAACTCGGTTCGCGAACTTTATGGTCATAAACGTAAACTAAATATTGATAATTATTATACCAATATAGAAGCCAAAACAGAGTTTGAAACAAAAATACTTTCCAAAGCAACCGAATTATTACCGATTTTAATTTCAAAAGTTCCTCGACCAAACGAAAACACAGACATTGAACTTTATACAATAAATACAAGTCGTTGGAAAATCAAGTTTGAGCAATTAACTGCAAATTACAATGATAAGCCACAAGAATTTATAGATTCAATTATTTCACTCGGAAAACTAAATAAAAAGAATCCATCTGTTGAAAATATATTTTTTGAAGCATCAAAATTTATTGCAAAATATGACAATGAATCTGCCTTATCCCTTTATATTCATTATCTGTATCAAGATTTAAAATCAGCGACTTTTGATAACAAACAGCATACAAAAACCATTCAAAAAAGTCTATTTAAAACGAATGAGCAATTACACGATTTTGAAAAAATTGTTAGTGAATTAATTAAGGACAAGGATTTAGAAAAAGCTTTAAAACAGATTCCAGAAATTTATAAAATTAAACGCAAAAAAATACAGTTTAATACCGCTTCAATAAATGAAATTCAAAAAAAACATTCCGAAACAGTCGAATTCTTAAATGAGTATCTAAAAGATGATTTTGAAGAGGATAACAATAGCATTAAATCTCAACAAATAAATAAAGAAGAAGTTCATCAGTCCACTTTTGTTAGTGAATTAACTTTTTCAGCAATACATACAACAGCATTAGAGCTATTTGCGAAAAGCAATTTTTCAGTATCTCAAAGCGAACTTGAAGTATTTGCAAAATCAAAAGGAGTTTTCAAAAGCCAATTAATAGAAAGCATTAATGATACTTGTTACGAGTTTTTGGATGATATATTGATTGAAGAAGAAGAGGATTATTACACTATAAACACGAACTATTTTCAAAGAATTTCAACAAAATGACAAACAACATTAAACCTAAAGAAGCCACATCAATTATCAATTCACTAATTGGGGGCGTAGTTCCTAAAATCGGCGTTCAACATATTGCTGTTGGGCGTTCCAAAGAAATAAATGCAGTAGTTTCCGCATTAGAAGATGTGAAGAATGGTCATAGTATGGTAAAATTTTGGATTGGCGATTTTGGTTCAGGAAAATCTTTTATGCTCCATTTGCTTAATACAGTGGCTTTAAAACAGAAGTTTGTAGTAGCCAATGCCGACTTTACTCCAGACAATCGTATGTATTCTAATGATGGGAAAGGAGTTGCTCTTTATACTGCCATTATGGATAATGTATCTATTCAGACCAATCCAGACGGCGGAGCTTTGCCAACTTTATTAGAAAAATGGATTGAGCAAGTTATCACTAAAACAGCGGACGACAATAAAATTTCATTGCCTGAAATTCGCAACGAACAATATTTAAATCTAATTCAAACTAACATTATGAAAACCATTAACGAGATTACCGATGTTGGTGGTTTTGACTTTGGATTGGTCATAATAAAATATTACGAAGGATATATAAAAAACGATGAGCAATTAAGAAGAAATGCCTTGAAATGGCTAAAAGGAGAATACAGAACCAAGACCGAAGCCAGACAAGATTTAGGAATTAGAGAAATTATCAATGATTTGAATTATTATGATATGCTCAAAAATTTCTGCAAACTATTTGTTAGTATGGGTTATAGCGGTTTTATGGTAAATCTTGATGAAGCTATTAATCTTTACAAGATTACAAATACTGCTGTTAGAGAGAAAAATTACGAAAAAATACTTACCATATACAATGATTGTTTTCAAGGAAAAGTTGCCAATTTGTTTTTCAATTTTGCGGGTACAAAAGAGGTTTTAGAAAACCAACGCAGAGGCTTTTTTAGTTACGACGCTTTAAAAACAAGATTGGTAACCAATAAATATGAAACAGCAGAAATAAGAGATTTTGCGCAACCCGTAATTCGCTTACTTCCTCTTAACCACGATGAAATATTGTTTTTGCTTAAAAATTTAAAAGCAATATTTGATTACAATTACAAAACGGAAATTTCAATAAATGACAGCGAAATACATCAGTTTATGGAAGAGTTGTTTAATAAACCTGGAGCTTCTGAATTTTTAATGCCAAGAGAGGTCATTCGAGAATTTTTAAACATCTTAAACATTATTCGTCAAAACCCAACAGTGGATAAAAAGATGCTATTTGGAGGACTTGAAATTTCAGATGAAAGACCAGCAGAATTTTCATTAGACAACATAGAAGAACTATAATGTCATTTGAGTTACTTTCAGAACCAATACGGAAATTTATTCGTGATAAAGGTTGGGAGGAATTGCGCCCAATTCAAACAGCCGCTATTGCTAAAATTTTGGCATCGGATGACAATTTTATTTTAGCATCAAGGACAGCATCCGGGAAAACAGAAGCCGCTTTTTTACCAATACTTTCAAAAGTGGACTTCAATGAGTCGGGTGTTCAAGTCCTTTATATTTCGCCTTTAATCGCTTTAATAAATGACCAATTTTATCGTGTAGGAGAACTTTGCAAAAATCTTGACGTAGATGTTGTAAAATGGCACGGAGAAGCAAACAAAACAGTAAAAGATAAGTTATTAAAGAATCCAAAAGGGATTGTTCTAATAACCCCCGAATCTTTGGAAGCAATGTTTGCAAACAAACCTTTCAATGTAAAGCAATTGTTTTCAAACTTAAAGTATGTCGTTATTGATGAAATTCATTCATTTATAGGAACAGATAGAGGAATTCAGTTGAAATCTATTTTATCAAGATTACAACAAGTTAATTCAAAATCGTTTAGTATTGTTGGACTATCTGCAACAATCGGCGATTATGACGAAGCTAAAAAATTTACAGGAGATGAATCAAAAACAAAAGTATTATTAGACAGGACTGCAAAAGAAATTAATGTGATATTTAAATACTTTAAAAGTAAAAACACCGATTTACCATTAGAGCTTTTAAAAGATTTATACACCGAAACAAAAGATAACAAAGTTTTAATTTTCCCAAACAATAGAGGACGTGTGGAAGAAGTTGCTGTAAAACTTAGAAAAATTTCAGCCTTAGTAAAAGGTCATTCTAATTATTTTTCACACCATTCATCTGTAGATAGAGAAGTTAGAGAATATGTAGAATACTTTGCAAAGAATAACAACAGACAAAATTTTTGCATTTCTTGCACATCAACGCTCGAATTAGGTATTGATATTGGAGCCGTTGACGAAGTGGTTCAAATTGATGCAACTCATAGTATTGCTTCACTAATTCAACGTGTGGGCAGAAGCGGACGAAAAGAGGGAAAAAGCAGTAATTTGTATTTATATGCCACAAATGAATGGAGTTTACTTCAATCAATTGCTTGTTGGTTATTGTACAAAGAAGGTTTTATTGAACCACCACTAAAAAATGAAAAACCTTATGATATTTTAGTTCATCAAGCTTTGTCAATAACAAAAGGATATTCAGGAATTAAATTAACGGTTTTAATAAGTCAACTTCGTGAAAATTCGGCTTTTAAAGGAATTGAATTATTTGAAATTGAAGAAATCCTTAATCATTTAATCGAAATTGATTTTCTTGAAAAATTGCAGCAAGAGGTAATAATTGGTGTAGAAGGAGAAATGGTAGTGAACAGTCGTGAATTTTACAGCGTCTTTAAAACCGAAGAAAATTTTAAAGTGGTAAATGCAGGTAATAAAATTGGGGAAGTACCATTTTCGCCCCAAATTATTGAGGATGAAAATATTTTATTGTCGGCTAAAATTTGGAAAATAAAATTCGTTGACCACAAGGCAAAAAAGATAGAAGTAATCCCAACAAGAGATGGAAAAAAACCAATGTTTTTTGGAAATGGTGGTGCAATACATCCAAGAATAAGAGAAAAAATGTTTGATATTCTTTATTCTAAAACAGATTACGATTTTCTCGACAAACCAAGTTCTGATGAAATAGAAATTCTTCGAAAAGGATTCTTGGTTTTCAATATTAAGGATCTACAATCAGACCGACCTTTACTGGCAATAGAAAAAAACATACAACTCTTCACATTCACAGGAACACGAATAAATAGAACTATACAATTGCTTTTAAATATTGCAGGAATTAAAAATACGCTTGACGACAGTAGTAGTTCATTTAATATTGAAGTTTCTAAACAAAAATTAATTTCTAAATGGAGTTCTGTATCTCTACCATTAGCAAATATTGACAGTCATATTTCTAATCTTTTGAAGACAAACCCAGCATTATTAGATTTTTCAAAATGGGGAGTTTATTTGCCAAAAAACTATAAAGTTAAACTTATAAAAGATAAATACTTTGACATCGAACAAACAGGACAATTATTGACATCAATTAAACTAATAGAAAATGAATAGTATTGAACAATTAGTTTTGATCTATTGCCAACTTAAAAGAGTTACTAAGACTAGTATTTTGAATCTTGTTTTTGTCCAAATGGTTCCTCTGATTCGAGCTAGAAGCTTGTACTAGCCTTTATATTTGTAAAGTAGTTTTTAGTAATTTTAAACAAATAGCTAAGTCATTACGAAGAAACAATAATTACGACTGTATCCTAATTTAATTATTTTTATATTCCTGCAACTTTACTAAAAACAAAAACAATGGAAATAAATTGGATTATTATAGCTGCAGTTTTGGTTTGCGCAATTGCTTTAATTTTATATTTGATTAAAAAGAATCAAAAGGATAAAAAAGACGTAACCAAATTTTTTAATACGGATACTACAATTAGAAAGGAATCAGAACTGGATGAAGAGGAGGAGTATTGATTGCATTCATTAGTAATTATTAAAACAAAAAATGAATACTATAATTCTTAAAACGGAACGATTAATACTAAGACCAATCACACTATTGGATTTGGATTATATTCACGAGTTGCATTCTTTGAAAGAAACCGATGAATTTAATACGTTAGGAATTCCGGCAGCTATTGAAGAAACAAAACTACTTTTAGAAAAGTGGATTTTTGAGAACAACAAAGAACTTACGACCCATTTTACTTTTGCGGTGGAATTAAATACCGGAAACCAAATGATAGGATTAATAGGAATCAATTTGGGGAAAGTAAAATATAAAAATGCCGAAGTTTGGTTTAAACTCCACAAAGACCATTGGAACAAAGGCTACGCTACTGAAGCGTTGAAAGAAATTATCCGTTTTGGATTTGAAGGACTGAATTTGCATCGTATTGAAGCAGGTTGTGCCTTGGGAAATTTAGGTTCTATCAGCGTTTTAGAAAAAACCGGAATGACAAGAGAAGCCCACACCCGAAAATTATTACCATTGTCATCTGGCTGGTCTGATAATTACGGTTACGCTATTTTAGCAACTGATTAGCCATTTGTCCAATCTAAAAAAGCAATTTTTATATGAATCCTAGAATTGAAATGCTACCGGAAACAAAATTAATTGGCAAACGAATAACACTTTCGCTTTCCAATAATAAAACTGCGGAACTTTGGAAAAGTTTCATGCCAAGACGAAAAGAAATTAAAAATAATATTGGAAGTGATTTGTATTCCATGCAAAAATATGATGCGTCGTATTTTAATACTTTTAACCCCAATACTGAATTCGAAAAATGGGCAGCCGTTGCTGTAACTGATTTCAATGAAATTCCAGAAGAAATGGAGCCGTTTATTTTAGCTGGAGGATTGTATGCGGTTTTTGTTCACAAAGGAGATGTATCGACCGCTTCAAACACATTTCAGTATATTTTTGGAACTTGGTTGCCCAACTCTGAATACGTTTTGGATGACAGATTCCATTTTGAATTATTAGGGGAAAAGTACAAGAATAACGATCCCAGTTCCGAAGAGGAAATTTGGATTCCAATCCAACTGAAATAATTTTCGAAATTAATTATCAAAAAGACAAATGGTATAAATGACAAAACCACTGCCGGTACAAAAGCAGTGGTTTTGAAACAAACAGGAATCAATAATAATTAGTCAAGCAATCTCATTATTGCCAGCCACCACCAAGGGCTCTGTACAATTGAATTATTGCTTTATATTGTTGGAATTTATTGTCTATCAAGCTTAGTTCTGCATTCAAAGCATTGTCTTTTACAGTCAAAACTTCTAAATAATTGGCTAAACCGTACGTCAACAATTCATCCGAATAATCAGTGGCTTTATTCAAAGCATCGACTTGTTTTTCTCTAACGGTGAGTTTATATGTTTCATTATTGTATTGTGCCAATGCATCCGAAACTTCTTTTCCAGCAGTTAATAACGACTGCTCAAACTGAAGATAGGCTTTTTCCTGATTGGCTTTTGCAATTTCGAACCTCGTTTTAATTTGTCTTTGATTGAAAATAGGCTGCGTTAATCCCGTAACTATATTTGCAAAAATCGAATTGGCACTAAACCATTCTTTTAAATCAATACTCTGAAGCCCGCCCGTTGCTGTAAGTTTTAATGTTGGATAAAAATTACTTTTGGTAACATTTGTCTGTTCAAAATTTGAAATCAAGTTGTATTCAGCTGCAATCACGTCAGGTCTGTTTCTCAACAATGTCGCAGGAACGCCAAGTGTAATTGTTGGTTGTATGGATTGTGACTCAAATGTGCTTCTTTCGATTTTAGCGGAACCTTCACCCATAAGAATACTCATGGTATTTTCAAGAATGATAATGCTGTTTTTTAAATCGGCAATGATAATTTCAGTAGCATATTTCTGTGCTTCGGTTTGCTTCACGCCAACTTCAGTTACATTTCCTGCTTTTTTTAATGCGACAATAGTTTCAACACTTTGGTTTCTGTTAACCAATGTTTTCTCTGCTAATTTTATTTGTGCATCAACCGAAAGCAATTGATAATACGTAGCTGCAATGTTAGCAATCAATTGCGTTTTCACGGCTTGATTTGCAGCTGTTGTTTGTAGATAAGCGGCATTTACAGCACGCTTATTACTTCTTATTTTTCCCCAAATATCAGCTTCCCAAGAAAGACTTCCCGTAAATTGATATTGATCGGTACTTCTGTCTTGCAGCAATGCTCCAAACTGACTGTTCTTAGAAAGTTCTTGATGCGTCCAATCGGCACCTGCAGAAAGAGTAGGGAAGTATCCCGCTTTTCCTTGTTTCATGGTTGCTTCTGCCGCTGCAATATTTTGCATGGCAATTTTGATATCAAGGTTATTTTCTAATCCTTTTTTGATGTATCCCTGCAAAAGAGGATCTGTGAAAACATTGTTCCAAGCTACATTCGCAAGTGAAATGGTATCGGTGGAAACCACTTCATTTCGATACAAATTTTCCGTTTTTAATTCCGGTCGTTTGTAATCTTTGGCAACAAAGCAAGACTGCATCAGTATTGCTGTAACTCCCAAGAGTGTGATTCTATATATATTATTTTTCATTTTTTTCATCTAAAAGTGTAACATCTGATTCCTGATTTTCTACAGGAAGTGGTTTTGTAGAAATTTTTTCCTGTAGGGTTTGGAAAACGATAAACAATACCGGAATAACAAATACCCCAAAAATGGTTCCGATTAACATTCCGCCAATTGCTCCAGTTCCAATAGCATTGTTTCCAACAGCTCCAGCTCCTTTGGCTAACATTAAAGGCAATAATCCGAAGATAAATGCAAATGATGTCATCAAAATAGGACGTAAACGAGCAACAGCACCATGAATAGCAGCTTGCGTAATACTCATTCCTTTTTTCCTGGAATCTACAGAAAACTCGACTATCAAAATGGCGTTTTTAGCTAGCAATCCAATAAGCATAATAAGTGTTATTTGTAAGTAAATGTTATTACTCACATTGAATAAATAAGCAAATAGATAAGCTCCAGCTAAACCAATAGGCAATGAAATTAATACGGCAAAAGGCAACATATAACTTTCATATTGAGCAGCTAACAAGAAATATACAAAAACCAAGCACAATAAGAAAATATACAATGTCTGACCACCTGCACTAATTTCCTCACGAGTCATTCCTGAATACTCATAACCATATCCAACAGGTAAGCTTTGACTTGCCACTTCTTCAACGGCTTTAATCGCATCACCAGAACTGAAACCTTCATTTGGTGCACCAGTGATTTTTACCGATGTAAATAAATTGAAACGTTCAATTGCCTGTGGACCAAATACTTTTACTAAAGTCACAAATTGTGAAATAGGAGCCATCTGACCGGTATTATTTCTAACCAATACTTTATTCAATGATTCAGGATTACTTCTAAACTCAGGATCAGATTGGTAAACTACTCGATATTGTTTTCCAAATTTGTTAAAATTCGAGGCATAAACTCCGCCATAATAGCCTTGCATGGTTCCTAAAATATCAGTTACTGTTAAACCTGATTTTTTTATGGCAGCAACATTCAAATCAATTCGGTATTGCGGGTAATTAGGAGAAAAAGAAGTAGCTGCATATTTGATTTCGGGACGGCTGTTTAAAGCAGCCAAAAATTTATTATTTACTTCACTTAACTCTTGGATAGAACCTCCTTTTTGATCTTGCAATTGAAATTCAAAACCATTGGTAAAACCAAAACCAACAAGAGTAGGACGAGCAAAATAAAGTACTTTCGCATCTTTAATTGCAGCGGTACGCTTAAATAGTTCAGCTACAACAGCTGTTATTTCCTGATTGGCATCTTTACGTTCAGCCCAGGTTTTCAATTTTACAATGACCATTCCGTAGTTACTACCAGTACCACTTATCAAACTACGACCTGAAATACGAAGCACTTCTTTTATTTCAGGAATGTCTTTTACTTTATTTTCAATTTGCAACAATACTTCCTCTGTTCTTTCTAATGAAGTTCCGGGTGGAAGTGAAACATCCGAAAGAATGGCACCTGTATCTTCACCGGGAACAAATGCCTTTGGAGTAATATTTAATAACAAGATAAAAATCCCTGCGAAAACCGCAATTCCTAAAAAGGCTAACCATTTGCGTTTTATAAAAAACTCAACGGATCTTTTGTATTTGGCGGTTGTTGTTTCAAATCCAGCATTAAATGCAGTATAAAAACGCTCCATAAAACCCTTCTTCTTGGAACTTTTATCGTGTTCTTTTAAGAAAATGGCACATAATGCAGGAGAAAGCGTTAAGGCGTTAATCGCTGATAATACAATTGAAACGGCTAAAGTTAATCCAAACTGTTTGTAGAAAACTCCTGCTGAACCACTGATAAATGATACAGGAATAAATACCGCAGACATAACAAGTGTAATGGAAATAATTGCACTACTGATATCTTGCATGGCACTGTGAGCCGCTTTTTTTGGATCGTGCTCTCCAGCTTCCATTTTGGCATGGACGGCTTCGACCACTACAATGGCATCATCAACCACAATTCCGACGGCAAGTACTAAGGCAAAAAGCGTTAATAAGTTAATGGTAAAGCCAAATAGACTTAGGAAAAAGAAAGTTCCCACAATAGCCACAGGTACAGAAATTGCAGGTATAAGAGTTGATCTCCAATCTTGTAAGAAGATAAAAACTACAATAAATACTAGTAAAAAGGCTTCTATTAAAGTATGAATCACTTTTGTGATAGATTCATCTAAGAAGTCATTTGCATTAATTAATGTAGCATATTTTACCCCTTTAGGGAAATTTACTTCTGCTTGATCCAATACTTTTAAGGATCCTTCAATTACTTCTTGTGCATTAGATCCAGCAGTTTGTGCAATAGCAATTGCAATAGATTTGTTTCCGTTTGTATACGCATTACTGGCATAATTTACAGCTCCCAATTCAATTTTTGCAACATCACCTAACTTAAGGATTTCTCCGTTTTCGGTTGAACGAACAATAATTTCTTCAAACTCTTTTGCATTTTGTAAACGCCCTTTGTATTTTAATGTATATTGAAACGATTGGTCGCCACTTTCACCCAATTGACCTGGAGCAGCTTCAATATTTTGCTCCGCTAATAACGTTGTAATATCCGAAGGAACCAGTCCATAAGCTCCCATTACATCTGGCTTAAGCCAAATACGCATAGAGTAGTCTTTTTGACCAAAAATCATTGCTTCTCCAACTCCAGCTACACGTTTTATTTTTGGTAAAATATTGATGTTTGCATAATTTTGAAGAAAAACATCGTCATAATCAGGGTTTTCACTGTACAGTGATAAAATCAAAATATTATCACTTTGTCTCTTTGAAGTTGTAACACCGGCTCTTGTGACTTCCTGAGGCAATAAAGGTGTGGCACGTGATACACGATTTTGTACATTCACAGCTGCTAAATCAGGATTTGTACCTAATTTAAAGTATATATTAATGGAAGCAGAACCATCATTATTTGATGTTGAAGTCATATAAGTCATGTCTTCAACACCGTTGATTTGTTCTTCTAATGGAATTACTACCGAGTTCATTACAACTTCGGCACTTGCTCCTTGATAATTTGCTGATACAGTTACCGTAGGTGGCGCTATTTCTGGATATTGAGATACTGGAAGTGAGGTTAACCCTAAAACTCCCAAAATTACGATGATAATAGATACCACCGTTGACAATACCGGTCTGTCAATGAATTTTGAAAACATATTTTATTATTTATTCAATAGTTAGTTTGTCAATTATTTTTTTGTTGGATTGATTATCGTATTAAAATCAACTACTTCAGGTTTAATGAGGGTTCCTTCAGTTACAATCCCAACTCCTTCAATAAGTATTTTATCGTTAATATTTAATCCGCTATCAACTACAAAAAATTTGCCTCCAGGAATTGCACGCACTTCAATTGGAACTGCTTTTACTTTGTTATCTTTATCCACAACAAGTGCCACACGCTTGTCTTGTAATTCTAATGAAGCATTTTGTGGAATAATAATAACATCTTCTAAATCTGTTGGGATTTGAATAGTTCCACTTCCTCCAGAACGCAATAATTTATTCCCGTTTGGAAAACTTGCCCTTACATTAAAGGAACCTGTTGCTGCATTGGCTTGTCCGCTAAAGGTTTCAATTTTACCCTTTTGTTCATATTGCATACCATTGCTCAAAACTAAGTTTACAGCTTCCATTTTGTTTATTTTTTCTTGAAAAGACTTTCCTTGAGCATGCATCATGATGTCCAATTGTTCTTTTTCATTTACTGAAAAATAGGCATAAATGGTACTAACATCTGAAATGCGAGTTAATGGTTCGACTGTTTGACTGCTGACATAACTTCCCAGTCTTAAAGGTAAAGTTCCCACAATTCCATTAACCGGACTTTTTATAGTAGCATAATTAATTCTGGCAACGATACTTTGATAAGTACTTTTAGCACTAGCTAAATTTGCTTTTGCAGTTTCTAATTGAACATCACTGATTATTTTTCTTTCTACCAACGGGATTAAACGATTTACTTCCACTTGAGCAGCGGCAACTTTTGCTTTTGCAGCACCAGCTTCTTGGGTTGCCGTTTGTGTCTCTAATTTAAAAAGCAATTGACCTTTTTTAACTTCTTGACCTTCTTGTACATATATTTTTTCAATATATCCATCTACTTTTGCACGAATGTCAATATCTGTAACACCTTCTAGACTAGCAGGATATTCAGCTAACAAAGTGGTATTAGATGTTCCTATTTCGACAACTTTATAGGGCATTACAGGAGGAGCTGTTGGAGCGGTTTCTTTTTTACAGGAGAGCAAGCTTATTGATAACAAAATTGCACTTATAAAATATTTCTTTTTCATACGGGACTATTTACTAAAATTGATTAATTATTATTTTAACTGTTATTTCTTTCTATTTCTTTGAATTTTTCGATCGTCTTAATTAAAAGTTCTTCTACTTCGCAAACGTGTACCTTGTAGGCCTTGACATTTTCCATATTGCATCGTTCTTCAGTACACGAAATAGTTTGCTCTCTGTAAGAGATTAATTTGTCTATTATCTTTTTTTCAAAATCCAGGATTTTGATATAATTTGTTAATCTTTCACTGAATTGGGAAGGCTTAAAATATTTTTTTCGATCACCACATAAGGTGTAATAATTTATTTTATCCATTTTTAGAAGCAGATTCAAGTTGGTTGAAATAGAGCTTTTACTGGCTCCAAGTTTTTCTACTATCTCTTCAAATGTTAACCCGGTTTTGCAACCATCAATTATTAGTAATCCTAAAATTCTGGAACCTAGTGGCGGTAAATTGTATAATAACTCAAAATGAATTCCGAACATCTCGATAAGTTCTTCTCTCTCTTTTTGTATTGCAGCCATGATTTTTTTTGCAAAATTAAAGTTAGTTCGTAATTTACCGAACTAAACGAACTTAAAATTATGTTAATTTTTTAAGAAAACGATTTCTTTGGAATTGTCAGCCTTTGGAATAAAAATCTAAAGTTTAACCATCAATTAGTTATATTTAAATTAAAAGTTAGTTCGTGAAAAAAAAATGCTTAATATTGAAAAGAGAACAATTATGCTATATTTATATTTTTTTAAACCAAATGAATTTAACTATGAAATCTAAAAACTTCAAGAACTCTTTTTTAATGATTGCCTTATTTTCTGCAACGGCAGCTATGGCGCAACACAAATATGTGAATACTCCACCTGAGGTTTCCCCAATGCCAATGAAACCCGAAATGACGGAAATTTGGGAACCGGAAGTAAAAGTAATAACGCCAGCTAAAACTCTTGGAAGTGCGCCTTCGGATGCGATTATTTTATTTGACGGTAAAAACTTAGACCAATGGGTAAGTCAAAAAGATGCAAGCAAACCTGCAGGATGGAAAATTGTTGACAAAGATTATATGGAAGTTGTTCCGGGTTCTGGAGCGATTCAAACCAAAATGGCTTTTGGTGATTGCCAGTTGCACTTGGAGTGGAGCGCACCGGATGTTGTTTTAGATGGAGGACAGGCTAGAGGAAATAGCGGTGTCTTTTTCCAAAACAGATACGAATTGCAAATATTGGATTCCTACAATAACAGAACATACAATAATGGTCAGGCGGGAAGTATTTATAAAGACCATCCACCATTGGTAAACGCTGTAAAAACGCCACTGGAATGGAATATTTATGATGTAATCTACACTGCACCAAGATTCAAAGCTGATGGCAAGATTGATGCTCCGGCGAGAATTACCGTATTTTTGAATGGTGTTTTGGTACAAAATAATACTACCATAAACGGGTTGACTCTTTATATTGGTTTGCATAATTATCCTTCCTCTCATGGCGATGATGTTATTTCGCTTCAAGATCATGATTCTAAAAATCAATTCAGAAATATTTGGATTAGAAAACTTTAAAAAATTATACTAACGGAGCGCTTCAAACGCTCCGTTTTTTTTGGCTCCAAATCACAATTAGGAACAACTCTGTTTTGAAATCTAATTTACTTATATTTGTTGACCTTAAAAACAAACTTAATAGTGAGTCAAATCAATAAGCTTAAAATATTCAATGATCCCATTTATGGGTTTATTACCATTCCAAATGCCTTAATCTACGATTTAGTTCAGCATCCTTATTTTCAACGTTTGCGTCGAATTTCTCAAATGGGATTGTCGTATTTAGTATATCCTGGCGCAAATCACACCCGTTTTCATCATGCTTTGGGTTGTATGCATTTGATGCAAAAAGCGGTAGATGTATTGCGTTTTAAAGGCGTATTAATATCTCCTGAAGAAGAAAATGCATTATATATTGCTATTTTATTGCATGATATAGGTCACGGACCGTTTTCACATGCGATGGAAAAAAGCATTGTTGAAGATGTACATCACGAAGAAATCTCTTTGCTATTTATGAACCAATTGAATGTGGAATTTAACGGTCAGTTAAGTTTGGCAATTCAGGTTTTTAAAGGAGAATATAATAGAAAATTTATGTTACAGTTGATTTCCAGTCAATTGGACATGGATCGAATGGATTATTTGAAACGTGATAGCTTTTATTCTGGAGTGGCAGAAGGAAATGTCAACTCGGAACGATTGATTCAAATGATGAATGTCGTGGACGATTATTTGGTAATCGAAGAAAAAGGAATTTACTCTGTAGAGAAATTTTTAATGTCCAGACGATTGATGTATTGGCAGGCGTATTTGCACAAAACCAGTTTGGTAGCAGAGTTAATTTTGATGAAAATCTTAAAACGCGCCAAAGAATTGACGTTAAAAGGAGTGCAATTACCATGCAGCGAGCCTTTATTGTTTTTTATGCAAAACAAAGTGACCATAGATACTTTTGATGCTGAAACCTTGGATTTATTTGCTCAATTAGATGATTTTGATATTATTGGAGCATTAAAAGCTTGGCAAAAACAAGATGATTTTATATTATCATCTTTAAGCAAAATGATTGTCAATCGAGATTTATTAAAAATAAAACTAACCAGTGAAAAAGTGGCGATTGAAGAATTGCATCCACTAAAGGAGCGTTTTGCATTGGAAAATAATATTTCATTATTAGAAACCAATTATTTTATTTTTAAAGGCAAAATAAAAAATCAAGCGTATAGTAAAGAAGCCGAACCGATACGAATTTTGAAAAAAGACAGCACAATTGAGGACGTTATAGAATCTTCTGACCAGCTGAATTTAAAATCGTTATCTAAATTAGTGACTAAGTATTATATCTGTTTCCCAAAACAACTGCTATAAAAAGGTCATTTAAAATCTATTTTTTTATATTTTTGTCGCAATGAAATTTACAGCAGAACAAATAGCGGGGATTTTAGAAGGAGAAGTTGTTGGGAATCCCATGGCGGAAGTTTTTAGATTGTCAAAAATCGAGGAAGGTACTGATGGATCGCTAACTTTTTTATCAAATCCTAAATATCTCAATTATATATATTCTACAAAAGCCTCAGTAACAATTGTTAATGAGACTTTTGTGCCAGAATCACCTTTAACCACTACATTAATAAAAGTGGAAGATGCGTATGCCGCATTTTCTAAATTATTAGAGTTTTACAATCAGGTGAAATTGAATAAAAGCGGAATAGAACAGCCTTCCTTCCTGTCACAAAGTGTAAAATACGGAGATAAGTTATATCTTGGTAGTTTCAGTTATGTGGGTGAGAATGTAGTTTTGGGTGAAAATGTAAAAATATATCCTAATTGTTTCGTGGGGGATAATGTGGTAATAGGGGATAATGTAATATTGTTCGCTGGCGCAAAAATATATTCGGAGACTGTAATTGGGAATAATTGTACGATTCATTCCGGTGCTATAATAGGCGCTGATGGTTTTGGTTTTGCACCCAATCCAGACGGAACCTACACTAAGATTCCGCAAATAGGAAATGTAATTATTGAAGATAATGTAGATATAGGCTCATGTACTACAATAGACAGAGCTACAATGGGGTCAACAATTATTAGAAAAGGAGTAAAGCTTGACAATCAAATTCAGATTGCCCATAATGTAGAAATTGGTGAAAACACCGTAATTGCTGCTCAAACAGGAGTTGCAGGTTCTACAAAAATTGGAAAAAGTGGTATGATTGGCGGACAAGTTGGAATCTCGGGGCATTTAACCATTGGTAATAATGTTCGAATCCAAGCGCAATCAGGTGTGGGACGTAATATAAAAGATGATGAAATCTTGCAAGGAAGCCCTACATTTGGATACAATGATTTTAGTAAATCATATGTTCATTTCAAGAATTTACCTAAAATTGTTGCAGAAATAGAAGAATTAAAAAAACAAATATTAAACCAAAAAAATGGAAACAATGGTTAAACAGAAGACCATCAAAACAGAAATTTCGCTAACTGGAGTTGGATTACACACAGGAAAAGAAGTAAAAATGACTTTTAAACCTGCTCCAGTAAATAATGGTTTTACTTTTGTTCGAGTAGATCTGGAAGGACAACCTATTATTGAAGCAGATGCTAATTATGTTGTAAACACGCAAAGAGGAACCAATTTAGAAAAATTAGGCGTAAAAATTCAGACACCTGAACATGTTTTAGCAGCACTAATTGGTTGTGATTTAGATAATGTAATCATTGAATTGAATGCCTCTGAACTTCCTATTATGGATGGTTCTTCAAAATATTTTGTTGAAGCGCTTGAAAAAGCAGAAATTGAAGAACAAAACGCTAAAAGAAATGTATACGTAGTAAAAGAAGTAATTTCTTTTACAGATGAAGCTTCTGGTAGTGAAATATTGGTAATGCCAAACGATCATTATTCAGTTACTGCAATGGTAGATTTTGGTACTAAAATACTGGGTACTCAAAATGCTACAATGAAAAGCATCTCAGATTTTAAAACGGAAATATCGGAGTCTAGAACATTTAGTTTTTTGCATGAATTAGAATCATTGTTAGAAAATGGTTTAATAAAAGGTGGCGATTTAAATAATGCTATTGTATACGTAGATAAAGAAATATCGGCAGCTACAATGGAAAATTTAAAAGTTGCTTTTGGAAAAGACGAAATTACAGTTAAACCAAATGGAATTTTAGACAATCTTACTTTGCATTATCCAAATGAAGCGGCAAGACACAAATTACTTGATGTAGTAGGTGATTTAGCTTTAATTGGAACAAGAATTCAAGGTAAAGTAATTGCTAATAAACCAGGACATTTTGTAAATACACAGTTTGCCAAAAAAATGGCAAAAATCATAAAAATCGAACAAAGAAATTATGTTCCTGTTTATGATTTGCATCAAGAACCATTAATGGACATTCATAAAATTATGGCTGTTCTACCACATAGACCACCGTTTTTATTGATTGACAGAATTATTGAAATGTCTGAATCTCATGTTGTCGGTATGAAAAATGTTACCATGAATGAGAATTTCTTTGTTGGACATTTTCCTGAAGCTCCAGTTATGCCAGGTGTTTTAATTGTTGAAGCAATGGCACAAACGGGTGGAATTTTAGTTTTAAGCACTGTTCCGGATCCTGAAAATTATTTGACTTATTTTATGAAAATAGATAATGTTAAATTCAAACATAAAGTATTGCCTGGTGATACCTTAATTTTTAAGTGTGATTTAATTACACCTATTAGAAGAGGGATTTGTCACATGCAAGCAAACGCTTACGCAAATGGAAAACTAGTTGCTGAAGCAGAATTAATGGCACAAATTGCTAAGAAACAGTAATTTTTTTGTTGATTTGGTTAATCGTGTATTCGGTTAATCGATTAAACAGTTAAACGATTAAACAAAGAATATGAATCAACCACTAGCCTATGTTCATCCAGGCGCCAAAATCGCCAAAAATGTTGTCATTGAACCATTTACAACCATTCACAATAATGTAGTTATTGGGGACGGAACTTGGATTGGTTCGAATGTTACCATAATGGAAGGCGCAAGAATTGGAAAAAATTGTAATATATTCCCTGGTGCAGTTATTTCGGCAGTTCCACAGGATTTAAAATTTGGTGGAGAAGATTCTTTAGCAATAATTGGAGACAATTGTACCATCAGAGAATGTGTAACTATCAATAGAGGAACAATTGCATCCGGACAAACTACTTTAGGGAATAATTGTTTGGTAATGGCAACTGCGCATATTGCCCACGATTGTCATATTGGCGATAATGCAATTATTGTAAATGGAGTAGCTTTGGCAGGTCACGTTACCGTAGGTAAATTTGCGGTTATCGGTGGATTGGCAGCAATACATCAATTTATTCAAATTGGTGATCATGCCATGATATCAGGTGGATCTCTGGTAAGAAAAGATGTTCCTCCTTATACAAAAGCAGCAAAAGAGCCATTGTCGTATGTTGGAATTAACTCTGTTGGATTGAGAAGACGCGGTTTTACAACTGAAAAAATCAGAGAGATTCAAGATATTTATAGAATTCTATATCAAAAAAATTACAATACAACTCAAGCTTTGGGTATTATTGAAGCAGAGATGGAAGCGACACCGGAAAGAGATGAAATCATTGATTTTATTCGAAATTCTTCAAGAGGAGTAATGAAAGGATATTCTGGAAACTACTAAAAAAAGTAGTTTTTAGTTACCAAAAAATAAAAATAGTAATAAAAATAAAAAAATAATGGCATCTACATCAGATATTAAAAACGGATTGTGTATTAAATACAACAACGATATTTACAAAATCATTGAATTTCTTCACGTAAAACCAGGAAAAGGTCCTGCTTTTGTTAGAACAAAACTTAGAAGTTTAACTAACGGGAAAGTTTTGGACAACACTTTTTCTGCAGGTCATAAAATTGAAGAAGTTAGAGTAGAAAACCATAAATTTCAATTTTTGTACCCAGAAGGTGATCAATTTCATTTTATGAATACAGAGACTTTCGAACAAATTACTTTAAACAAAAACATTTTAGATTCACCAGATTTATTGAAAGAAGGAGAAAATGTAATGGTAAGCATCAATACTGAGACTGATTTACCGCTTTCAGTAGATATGCCAGCTTCAGTTATTCTTGAAGTGACATACGCTGAGCCAGGAATTAAAGGAAATACTGCTACAAATGCAACAAAATCAGCAACTGTTGAAACTGGCGCATCTGTAAATGTCCCTTTGTTTATTAATGAAGGAGATAAAATTAAAATTGATACTGCATCAGGTTCTTACATGGAACGAGTTAAAGAATAGTTTACAGTAATCAGTGTTCAGTAATCAGATATACTGGACACTGATTGCTGAACACTGAATACTAAATAAATGAAATTCCAAAAAGTTTACTCTTTAGAAGCAATTGCAAATATCATCGGCTGTGAATATGTTGGTGATAAAGATTTTCCAGTGACTGGAATGAATGAAATACATGTTGTTGAATCTGGAGATATTGTTTTTGTGGATCATCCTAAGTATTATGACAAGGCATTAAACTCTGCAGCGACTGTTGTTTTAATCAATAAAAATGTAGCTTGTCCAGATGGAAAAGCATTGTTGATTTCTGAAGATCCTTTTAGAGATTTTAATAAATTAACAAACTATTTCAAGCCTTTTCAGTTTTCGAATGTTTCAATAGCTGCTTCAGCTTCAATAGGTGAAGATACTGTAATACAACCTAATACGTTTATTGGGAATCATGTTGTTATTGGAAAGAATTGTTTGATTCATTCTAATGTTTCCATTTATGATTATACCGTAATAGGCGATAATGTAATGATTCATGCTGGAACCGTTCTTGGTGCTGATGCGTTTTATTATAAAAAACGTCCTGAAGGATATGATCAATTACTTTCCTGTGGAAGAGTAGTTATCAAAGATAATGTGGGAATAGGAGCGCTTTGTACAATTGACAAAGGTGTGACTGGCGATACAACTATTGGCGAAGGCACAAAAATTGACAATCAAGTACATGTTGGCCATGATACCGTTATTGGAAAAAATTGTTTAATTGCTTCACAAACCGGAATTGCGGGTTGTGTCATTATTGAAGACGAAGTTACTATTTGGGGACAAGTAGGAACTACAAGCGGGATCACAATAGGAGCAAAGGCTGTCATTCTTGGTCAAACCGGAGTTACAAAATCAGTTGAAGGAGGAAAGTCTTATTTTGGTACACCAATAGAAGAATCAAGAGAAAAATTGAAACAACTGGCTAATATCAAGAAGATACCAGAAATTCTTAATAAACTAAAGTAATATGTCTGCTAAAGAAATCATTCAGAAGTTTTACAAATCAGATGCGCTAATTGACAACGAAGTCATAAAAGATTTTTTGCATCCTGAAGTTATTGTTGAATGGTACAGCAGTAAGGGATTAGTTCAATTGGATTATAATTCTTTATTGAGTCTGTCTAATGATTTGAGTAAAGCTTACGTTCGTTCAAAGGTTAGAATTAGTCATATTGTAAGTGAAAATGATACCATTTCGGTGCGTTATTCTCATTTTGTGAAAACGATTGAGAATCCAAGAGAAGAAATGTTATTGGCGCATTTTATGGTTATTTGGCAAATAAAAGACAATAAACTATTTCGAGGGTATCAAATGAGTCAATTATCATAATTTAGTGTCAAAAAACTGAATACTGAATACTGATTACTGATTACTATTTTATACTTTTGCATAACAATTTTAAAAACTACATAAAAAATATATCATGAGTGTTTTAGTTAATAAAGATTCCAAAATAATTGTTCAAGGTTTTACAGGAAGCGAAGGAACTTTCCATGCTTCTCAAATGATTGAGTACGGTACTAACGTTGTTGGTGGTGTAACTCCAGGAAAAGGGGGAACTACTCACTTAGACAGACCAGTTTTCAATACTGTAAAAGATGCTGTAGAACAAGCAGGAGCTGATACAACTATCATTTTTGTTCCGCCGGCTTTTGCTGCAGATGCAATTATGGAAGCTGCAGATGCTGGAATTAAAGTAATTATTGCAATTACTGAAGGAATTCCTGTTGCTGACATGATAAAAGCAAATAGTTATGTTAAAGAAAGAAATTCTAGATTAATAGGTCCAAACTGTCCAGGTGTAATCACTCCGGGTGAAGCTAAAGTTGGTATTATGCCAGGTTTTGTTTTCAAAAAAGGAACTGTTGGTATTGTTTCTAAATCTGGAACATTAACCTACGAAGCAGCTGACCAAGTAGTAAAACAAGGATTAGGAATCACTACTGCAATTGGTATAGGTGGAGACCCAATCATTGGAACAACTACAAAAGAAGCAGTTGAATTATTGATGAATGACCCAGAAACAGAATGTATCGTAATGATAGGTGAAATTGGTGGACAATTAGAAGCTGATGCTGCTCATTGGATCAAAGCGGATGGTAACCGTAAGCCAGTAGTTGGTTTCATTGCAGGAGTTACTGCTCCTCCAGGACGTACAATGGGACATGCAGGTGCTATCGTTGGTGGATCTGACGATACTGCTGAAGCTAAAAAACAAATCATGAGAGAATGTGGAATTCACGTGGTAGATTCTCCAGCTGAAATTGGTAAAAAAGTAAAAGAAGTTTTAGGTTAATCTAAACTCTAATTAAATATTTTAAAAGCCTCACAATTTGTGGGGCTTTTTTATTATAAATATGAATTAAAGAAATATCTTTGCACTTTATTAAAGGCATCTGTTTTTAAGATGTAATCCTAATAAAAACAAACATAAACGAATGGTTTCTAATGGACCTCACGATTTTGTGGGGTATTTTTTTGTCGAAGCCAGTTCAAATAAAAATAAAATAATATGTACAAAGAGTTAAAAAAATTCAAAGTTAGCAATCAGTTTTCATTTACTACAGAAGATAGTTTAGCAGAAGTTTGCAATGCATCAGAAGGATCTGGAGTATTTTTAGTGTATTCAGTAGGAGATGAAAAAGAGTTAATTATGGTTGGTTCTACTGGAACTGTTCAAAATAACGGAACTTTGAAAATTAAAAATGGTGGTTTAAAAGACAAAATTGTTGAAGGACACCAATTTGCTAAAACTGGAAGAAAATATTCTTGGCCTGCACAAATGAAAATCGAAGATATTAGCACACTTGAAGTGGTTTGGTATGAGACATTCAACGATAAGACAAAAGTGATTCCAACATTTGTAGAGGGACAAGTTTTACAAAACTTCCTTGACGAAAATGGAAGACTGCCAAAATGGAATGTAGCTTTTTAATTATTTAAAGTTTGCCTTTCAACATCTTAATTATAATCGCGCTACATTTTCATGTGGCGCTTTTTTTTGAATTATCTTTTTTTGGAATAAAATTAGGCTAATTTCATAAATAATTAATTACTTTTGCATCCGTTATCACGAATCCTTCAATAGGATAGCAACCTGCAACAACAAGCAAGGTGCTAAAACGATAAGCCAAATCCTTTGGAAAAAATGTTGTCTACATTCCCATATTTAGCTTTGTTTTTCGTCATAATTTTTAATTTTAAATTATTTTTATGACTTTATTTTCAAAAGAAAAAGGAAATGCCTTTGCCTTGATTCCTTTATTGGTTTTTATTTTTACTTTTTTAGGAGCAGGAATTGTTCTGAATGATTTTTATGCTTTTCCATCGCCAGTGGCAGTTGTAGTTGGTATCATAGCAGCCTTTTTACTTTTCAAATCCACTACTGATGAAAAAGTTGCTACATTGATTGCAGGATGTGGTGAAAGTAAAATCATGACCATGTGTTTAATTTATTTGCTAGCAGGAGCCTTCGCAGTAGTAAGTAAAGCGATGGGTGGAGTTGATGCTGTCGTGAATCTTGGAATAAATACTATTGATGTTGCTTATTTTCCTTTAGGAATTTTCTTGATTGCTTCTTTTTTATCAACTGCTACAGGAACATCAGTGGGTGCAATTGTAGCTATTGGCCCGATAGCTGTCGCTTTAGCTGATAAAAGCGGTGCTTCATTACCTTTAATTTCAGGCGCTTTATTAGGTGGCTCTATGTTAGGTGATAATCTTTCGATGATTTCTGATACTACTATCGCAGCAACGCAGTCATTGGGATGTGATCTAAAGGACAAGTTTAAGATTAACTTATTTATTGCCTTTCCTGCTGCAATTTTGACTATTATGGTTTTCTTTTATCTTGGTTTAAACTCGGATATTGTGACTGTTGCCATTGCAAAAAATGATTTTTCCTGGATTGCAATTGTACCTTATGTATTAGTAATAGTATTGGCGGTAGTAGGTGTTAATGTATTTTCAACATTGCTTATTGGAACTTTATTGGCAGGAATCATAGGTTATTTTAGTGGTTCGTTTACGTTAATGGAGTTCACTCAAAAGATATATGAAGGCTTTACCAGTATGACTGATATTTTCTTATTGTCAATGCTTACTGGAGGTTTAGCAGCTATGGTAGATAAAGCGGGTGGAATAACGTATTTATTAGTTCAAATTAAAAAAAGAATTAAAAGTAAAAAATCAGCTCAAGCGGGAATTGGTGCTTTAGTGGGTTTTGCTAATTTAGCAATAGCGAACAACACGGTTTCTATTGTAATTACAGGGCCTATTGCCAAAGAAATTAATGATGAATATGGATTGAATCCTAGAAAAACGGCTGCAATTCTGGATATTTTTTCGTGTATAATTCAAGGAGTTTTACCGTATGGCGCTCAAGTATTGCTTATATTGAGCTACGCTAATGGAAAATTAGATTTCTTTGACTTAATTAGTAATGCTTGGTACCATTTATTTTTACTGATTTTCACATTGGTGGCTATTTATATTTCGTTTTGGGACAAATGGACAAAGCGATTCTTTAAAATTTAAGAATTGAATTTTTGACTGTAATTGCTTTTGAATTTTTTTTAAAAAGGGAATTATTATATATTTGACGGGTGTAAGATAGCCCTGATAGTAGTGAAAATCCTTTTATGTGAACGTTAGTGTTCATAAAAGATTGAAGCGGATAGCAGGATTAGCTTCAAATAAAATTTAAACTAATTTTTGAATATGAAATTACTAGAAGGAAAAGTTGCCATAATTACAGGTGCAAGCCGCGGAATTGGAAAAGGAATTGCAGAAGTTTTTGCAAAACATGGTGCAAATGTTGCATTTACATACAGTTCGTCAGTGGAATCAGCTTTGGCTCTTGAAAAAGAATTGAACGCTTTAGGAATTAAAGCTAAAGGATATCAATCTAACGCAGCCGATTTTAATGAAGCGCAAACTTTTGTAGATGCAGTTTTGGCTGAATTTGGAACGGTTGATATTTTAATTAATAACGCTGGGATTACTAAAGACAACCTTTTGATGCGTATGTCCGAAGAAGATTTTGACAAAGTGATGGATGTCAATTTGAAATCAGTTTTTAATATGACCAAAGCAATTCAACGTACTTTCTTGAAACAACGTTCTGGTTCTATAATCAATATGAGTTCAGTTGTAGGTGTGAAAGGAAATGCTGGACAAACTAATTATGCTGCTTCAAAAGCGGGAGTTATTGGTTTTTCTAAATCAGTGGCGTTGGAATTAGGATCACGTAATATTCGTTGTAATGTAATTGCTCCTGGATTCATCGAAACAGAAATGACGGCAAAATTAAACGAAGATGTGGTAAAAGGATGGAGAGACGGAATCCCGTTGAAACGTGGCGGAACGACTGAGGACGTTGCTAATGCATGTCTTTTCTTCGCGTCTGATATGAGTGCGTATGTAACTGGACAGGTTATGAATGTTTGTGGAGGAATGCTTACCTAAAAAAAATAGTGATCAGTCATCAGTGCTCAGTTGCTGAATACTGATGACTGAACACTACTAAAATATGACAACAAACACTTTACTATTATTACTACTTTCTTTATTAATAGCTGGCGGTTTGTCATTTTTTCAATATATCTACAAAGCCAAAAACAAATCGAAAGTCGGTTGGTTTTTGGCTTTTTTGCGTTTTTCATCCATTTTTGGAATTTTATTATTATTGATTAATCCAATACTAACAAAAAATACGCTGGAAACGGTAAAAACCCCTTTGCCGATAATTGTTGATAATTCGAGTTCTATTTCTTTTTTGAATGCCAATGAAAAAGCATTGGAATTGTATAAAAAAATACAATCAAACTCAGATTTACAAGAGAAATTCGATGTGCAATCGTATCAGTTTTCAGATGATTTTGAACCGACTGAAACATTTGATTTTAAAGGAACTCAAACTAATATTGATGTTGTTACCAAAAATCTAAAAAGCATTTATAAAAATGCAATCTATCCAACAGTTTTAATTACGGATGGAAACCAGACTTCGGGAAATGATTATGTATTTAGTTTTGATACTGCAAATAAAATATATCCTGTAATTGTAGGCGATACAACTACTTTCTTAGATTTTAAAATCAATCAACTGAATGTTAATAAATATGCTTTTCATAAGAATAAATTTCCTGTAGAAGCTTTTTTACAGTATTCAGGAACTAAAAGCATAACGGCCGATTTTATTATTTTACAAGGAAATTCGGTATTTAGCAAACAATCGATTGCCTTTTCTCCTTCCAAAAAAACGGCAACTGTAAGCGTACTTTTACCAGCTGATAAAATAGGATTACAGATTTTTAAAGCTACTATTTCATCTAAAGAAAAAGAAAAAAACACGTACAATAACACTAAGAATTTTGCGGTTGAAGTTATAGACCAAAAAACAAATATTGCTATAGTATCAGCTATAATTCATCCTGATTTAGGCGCACTAAAAAGAGCCATTGAATCAAATGTACAACGTAAAGTAACTATCGTTAAACCTAATGATATTAAGACGTTACAAGATTTTAATGTTTTTATTTTATACCAGCCAACAGCCGAATTTAAAAACATTTTTGAGAGTAATAAAGGTGCTGGAATCAATACGTTTATCATTACTGGTAACAACACCGATTTTAATTTTCTGAATCAACAACAGGATAATTTGAACTTTAAAATGAGCGGACAAAAAGAAGATTATTTGTCGGTTTTTAATGCGCAGTTTAATTTGTTTGCGGTTGATAATATTGGGTTTGAAAATTTACCGCCTTTGCAAAATGCTTTTGGAACCGTAACTACAAAAGGTGCGGTGTCAGTTTTGCTTTCATCAAAAATTAGAGTAATAGACACCAATTCACCTTTGCTGGCTTTCACAGAAAATCAAGGCAGGCGAGCCGCTTATCTTTTGGGAGAAAACAGCTGGAAATGGCGTTTGCAAACACATGTCAACAATCAATCATTTGAAAAATATGATGTTTTCATGGATAAGATTATTCAATTTTTGGCTTCTAATAATTCTAAAAAATCATTAGTGGTAGAACATGAAAGTTTCTATAATTCCGGTGAAGCGATTGAAATAACCGCGCAATATTTCAATAAGAATTATGAGTTTGATGAAAAAGCACGTTTGACAATTGCGGTAACGAATACCAAAACGAAACAAACAAAAAATTACGATTTATTAAAAGGAAATAATTCCTATAAAGTCAATCTTGACGGGCTTAAAGCGGGACCTTACGCGTTTACGGTAAAAGAATTGAATTCTAAAACGACGTATTCCAGTAGTTTTGAAATTCTTGATTTTGATATCGAAAAGCAATTTGTCAATCCAGATGTGGAGAAATTGACACAATTAGCTACGCAAACACAAGGGAAAGCGTATTTTCCGGACCAAGTAGATGTGTTGATTAAAGCGCTTTTGGAAAATGAGGAATATAAGGCGATACAAAAGAATATTGTTACCAAAACACCTTTGATTGATTGGATTTGGTTACTGGTTTTGATTTCAATTTTGTTGGCAACCGAATGGTTTGTTCGAAAATACAACGGATTACTGTAATAAAATACAATTAAACATCATGGATTTTAGACTAAAAGTATTCTATACCGTTGCTAATCGGTTGAGTTTCACAAAAGCTGCAACTGAATTGTTTATTACGCAACCTGCGATTTCAAAGCATATTCAGGAATTAGAGGAACAATATAAAATTAAACTTTTTGACAGAAACGGTTCTAAAATTTCACTGACAGCTGCAGGTGAAGTCTTACTGAAGCATACCAAAAACATTTTTGAAATATACCGTGAAATAGATTTTGATATGAGTACGCTGATAAATCAACGTTCCGGATTGTTACGATTGGGAGCCAGTACGACCATTTCTCAGTATATAATTCCGCCACTTTTAGCTCGTTTTCATCAAAAATTACAAGATGTAAAAGTAAGTTTACTAAATGGAAATACGGAACAAATAGAAAATGCTTTATTAAAACAGGAAATCGAAATAGGAATTGTTGAAGGACAATCAAAAAATAAGTCTATTAAATATACGGAGTTTCTAAAAGACGAATTGGTTTTAGTCTGTAAGAGTTCCAATCCGTTAGTAAGTCGTGATGAAGTGACTCAGGAAGATCTTAAAAAAATGTATTTTTTGATGCGGGAACAAGGTTCAGGAACACTTGAAGTTATTGAACATGCGTTAAAACCATTTGAAATTAAATTATCAGAATTAAAAATCGAAATGCAATTAGGAAGTACCGAAAGCATAAAATCCTATTTGATGAACTCTGATTGTGTGGCTTTTATATCGATTCATGCCATAGAAAAAGAACTTCAAAACAATGAATTGGCTATATTAGATATTAAAGATCTTATTATAGAACGTTTCTTTTACGTTATTACGTTACAAGGAAAAACGGATTCGTTATCCGATTTGTTTATCCAGAACATTTCGAATCATTATAATTTAAAGTTATAGGAGATTATAATTTGCGATTGGTATAAATAGATTTATCTATCCACCTTTGTACTGTAATAATTCAACAACTTTACATTGGAAACGCATCAAAAACTTATTCAAAAAGAGTCTTTTATTTTTTTTAAAGTAAATGCCACATTGCAGCAACTCATTTTCTTTGCATTGCTATTGTTTTGCACTACCATTTTTGTTTCTCCACCAATTGCTTTAGTCTTAGGATTGATTGTAGCCAATCTTTTTGGACATCCTTTTTTAGAATTGAATCATAAAGCCACTAATTATCTGTTGCAGTTTTCGGTAGTTGGTTTAGGATTTGGAATGAATGTCCACAGTGCAGTTTCTGCTGGTAAAGAAGGCTTTTTATTTACGATTATTTCTATTGTGAGCACTTTAGTTTTAGGAACTTTTTTAGGGAAATGGTTGGAAACGGAGAAGAAAACCTCTCATTTAATTTCATGCGGAACTGCAATTTGCGGAGGGAGCGCCATAGCCGCGATTGCCCCAGTAATCAAATCAAATGAAAAACAAACCTCAGTTGCCTTGGGAGTGATATTCATTCTGAATTCGGTGGCGCTGTTTTTATTTCCAGCGGTGGGTGATTGGTTGGATTTATCACAAAAAGAATTTGGATTATGGTGTGCCATTGCTATTCATGATACGAGTTCAGTGGTAGGAGCTGCCAGTAAATATGGTCCGGAAGCCTTGCAAATAGCTACTACGGTAAAATTAGCCCGAGCTTTGTGGATAATTCCTGTAGCATTGATTACGGCATTTATTTTCAAAAATAAATCGGGGAAAATAAAAATCCCATATTTTATTGGACTGTTTATTTTGGTTATGATTGCCAATACGTATCTGCCTCAAATGAAGAGCATAGGACCGCATTTTGTTTCAGTTGCCAAAATAGGTCTTACGGTTACTTTGTTTTTAATTGGAGCCGGATTAAATAGAACTGTTCTAAAATCAGTGGGGTTAAAACCGCTGGCTCAAGGAATTTTACTTTGGGGCTTCATTGCAACCGCGACTTTAATTTCGATTATTTATTTAAAATAGTTTTATGATGAAAGGTTTTTCGTTTGATAACATGAAATTCAAATCGGAAAGTATCATTAAAAATTGCTGTAACAAAACTATGGCGTAGATAAACGTAAATCATGAAAACGGCTCTTTTTCCTTACTATCGAAAACATATTTGTAAGTTTTCTTTTTTAATTAACAGAATCTTAAAGCCAATTTTTTCTAATAACGATTTAAAGAAATACATTTACATTTCAAAAAAATAAAATTAATGAAAAATTTTAAAATCAGACCTACACTCATTGCGTTATCTACTCTTGGAGTTGCTTTTTTTCTTTTATCATGGGGAGTTATTGGACATGAACGAATCAATAGAGCAGCGGTAATGGCACTTCCAAAACCATTGCAGACTTTTTTTTACAATCATATTGATTTCATTACACAAGAATCTACTGTTCCAGATTTAAGAAGAAATGTTTTGAATGATAAAGCTGAGCCACCTCGTCATTATTTTGACATGGAGAATTTTGGTGATGTAGAAACTTTTCCTAAAACAATGGAAGAAGCAAAGCTAAAATACGATGAGAAGTTTTTGACTAAAAACGGAATATTACCTTGGTACATTCAGGATATGATGGTCAAATTGACTAAGGCTTTTAAGGACAAAAGAAAAAACGAAATATTATTCATTGCAGGCGATTTAGGACATTATATTGCAGATGCACACATGCCATTGCATACTTCTGACAATCACGATGGACAAAATACCAACCAAAAAGGAATTCATTCGTTGTGGGAAAGTCGTTTGCCGGAATTGTTTGCTAAAGATTATAAATTGAATGTTGCACAAGGAAAATATTTAGAGGATGTAGATAAAGCAACTTGGGATATCATTTTTGACACTCATAGTTTAGTGGAACCTTTGTTGGCTACTGATAAAAAACTAAGAATTGCAACTGCAGAAAACAAGATGTATGTAACTGATGCTACTGGAAATGTAGTCAAAAATAAATACGGTGGAATGTTATATTCTGATGAATATGCAGCTAAATTACATACGGATTTGAATGGAATGGTTGAAAAGCAAATGAAAAAAGCCATTACTGCAACAGCAAGTTTTTGGTACACGGCTTGGGTAAATGCAGGAAAACCGGATTTAAGTAATCTTGATGCTGCCGAACTTACAAAACGCAACAGCAAAACGTTAAAAAAGGATTTAAAAATTTTTGAAAAAGGGAATCTTTTTGGTTTGACAAGCGAAAGAGAGTAATCCTATATTTCCAATTAAAAAACGGGTGAGATTTTAATTTCACCCGTTTTTTTTATGTCAGTTAATTTTTTGATATTTCTTTTTCTTCAACATATCCGAGGCTGTTTGATAGTATGAAATCGTTTCGTTTATTAAATCTGGTCTTTCTTTTTTCAACACTATTTGATCGTAATGAATTTGGAAATCACGAGCTACTTTTTGGTTGGGTTTCAAAGTCAATTGAAACTGTTTTACTTTTTGTTTGGGAGAAATAACCGTTAAAACATTGTCTTTTATTAATCCTAAATCCTGATAGGTTGCAATTAACGCTCTGGGTTTGTACTCTGGTTTTAAAACATCCTGACCATAAAATTTACTTTGGTAATCAAAATTTAACAACCCAAAAAGAGTTGGCATAATGTCTATTTGTGACATCAGGTTTGCATATTTTTTTGGTTCAACAAAATCGGGACTATAGATTAGGGCAGGAATTCTATATTTATCTGCCGGAAGTTCTGTTTTTCCAGCACTGGAAGCACAATGATCGGCTAGAATGACAAAAACAGTATCGTTAAACCAAGGTTGTTTCTTGGCCATTTCAAAGAATTTTTTCATTGCATAATCCGTGTACTTGACACCGCCATCCCGAGATTTTGCATCACCCGGAATATCAATTTTACCATTTGGATACGTGAATGGTCTGTGATTGCTTACGGTCATAATGTGATTGAAGAACGGCTTATTTGCTGTCGCTTCTTTGTTCATTACCTTGATTGCTTTGTTGTACATATCTTCATCGCAAACACCCCAAATATTAGCAAAAGTGATCTCGTTTGGTGCAAATGTTTTTTTGTCTACAATTTCATATCCATTTCCTGAAAAGAAATCTCCCATATTATCAAAAAAGGAATCGCCACCGTACATGAATTTTACAGTATAGCCTTTTTGTTTAAATATAGTTGCAGTAGAAAATTTATTTTTATTGTCTTCTCGTTTCACCACACTTTCGCCAGCGGTAGGAGGAAAGGATAAAGTAACCGCTTCAAGACCGCGAACCGTTCTGTTTCCCACAGCATAGAGGTTTGTAAAAACTAAACTTTTAGTTGCCAAACTATCTAAAAACGGAGTTATATTCTTTTCACTTCCGTACATTTTCATAAACTCTGCGCTGTAACTTTCGATAGTTATTAGCACCACGTTTTTGTGGTTTTCAGCAGCTTCATTCTTTATTTCTCTCAAAGTAGTTTCTCCTGAAATGGAAGGAATTTGTTGCCTTAATTGAGCAAAAGCTTCGCTATTGGGAACGGTTTTATAGAATTTAAAATAATCCAATTCACTTTTCATAAAGGCAATGTAGAATTTATACAGACCATTGGCCTGTAATTCATTGGCAAATATATTTTGAGAATTTTCTCTAGTGGATAACGCGGGAATTGCGACCAAAGATAACCCGAAAAGAAGCAGGTAAATTCCTAAAATTTGGATTTTTTCTACAAAAGCGGGAATGCTTTCAATGTAATTTTTTGATTTTTTTACTATGAAATAGGTAACTAATCCTGCAATTATAAAGAGTACTGAAAACAATGGAATAACAGGATAAGATTCCATAATATTACCGATGACTTCATTGGTGTAAACCAAATAATTTACTGCGATGAAATTGTATTTTACCCCAAATTCATTCCAAAAAAAGTACTCACTGATTCCATTTTGTAAAATTAAAACCACGTAGAGAAAAATCACAAAGGAGAACAACCAAAATCTGATTTGACTTCGGTATTTCGGAAGGAAAAGTAATAATCCAAATAAAACTGTTTTGATTGCTATAAAAGTAATGCCAATTTTAGGTAAGGCACCACCATATTCATTAAGAATAGTTTTGCCAAATGAAACATAGAGTAATAAGGATAGTAATAAACCAAAAAGGATGTAACCGTATGGTTTAAAGTATTTTGAATTAGATATAAAAATGAGATATAACCATAAAAAGCCACTAAGTAAAACAAAAATAAAAAAGTCAGATACAAACCCAAAAACAAATAAAGACAGCGTATCAGTCCAAGTAAATGATGTTTGCGTTATGGGATGAAAAAATAGTGTAACCCTTAAAACAAAGCTTACAGCAATGTAAAAGAGTAATAAATAATAAAAAGGGGATGACTTTTTCAGAAAATTCATAGTATTGTTTTTATATACAAAAGTATACATAATTTTTAGTGCTATTTTTTAAGAATTGCTTAATATTTTATGAAAACACGATCTTAGATTAAGGAGATTTAATCGATTTTATGATTACTGTAGAAATTTTAAAACAGTCCTGAAATATTTTGCATCTTTATACAAGTTCTGTTTGTTAGTTCTAAAAAAACTATAAGTATTTTTTTTGCGTATGTAATTATATTAACCAACCTAATATAAAATAATCATGACTAGAAAAGAATTTTTTGCGAGAGTAGGATTTGGAGCGGCAACTGTTTTATTACCTGCTTGTATAGCCGGTTTAGCTACTAGTTGTAGCTCAGATGATTCTAATACTGGTGGTTCAGGTTCATCAACACCAACACCAACCGCCACAAGTAATTTTACAGTTGATACCAGCACAGGACCTTTGGCCACAAATGGAGGTTTCCAGGTCACTAAAGGGATTATCATTGCACGGACCACTACGGGAACTTTTTTGGCTGTATCGTCTTCCTGTACTCACGAAGGTGTAACGCTTGGTTATGATAAGTCAGGGAATGTATTTGTATGTCCAAGGCATAATTCTCAGTTTACAAGTACTGGGACCGTAATTTCGGGACCTGCGCCATCTAATTTAAAACAATATCAGACTACATTATCTGGAACAACTTTGACCGTTATTGTTTAGTCCAATAAATAAAGAATCATGTATATCTGTAAAAAGTCGTTAAATTAATTCTATCTTAATTTTCACTGTCAGAAAACTATACTTCACTAGAAATAAATACTTTTACAGTATTAAAAACAGATTTAAAAGATGAAAAAACAGGTCATGTTCTTGTTTCTTTTTATAGGAACGTTAGGATATTCTCAAAACTGGAAATCCAATTTTGAAGAAGCAAAAGCGCAGTCACTTTCAGAAGATAAAAACATCCTTCTTGTATTTTCAGGATCAGATTGGTGTGCTCCATGCATTAAATTAGAAAACGCCATTTGGAAATCGGAAGAATTTAAAAAGGAAGCCGACCAAAATTGGGTTATTTATAAAGCTGATTTTCCAAAGAAAAAAGCAAATCAACTCGAACCAGAGTTAAAGGAGAGCAATAAAAAATTAGCAGAAAAATACAATAAATCAGGAAATTTTCCATTAGTGTTACTTTTGGACAAAACTGGGAATGTGTTAGGCATTACAGGTTTCAAAAACCTTTCTCCAGCTGATTATATCAAATTAATCCATTCCTTTGAAAAATGATGAAGAGCATAATTTCCCTATGTTTAGTATTGACAACTTTCATTTCCGTTGGTCAAGTCGCCCATAAAAGAAAGTTGTCGATGTTAGGAAGCCCGTTTGAGATTACAGCTGTTGCAAATGATACTATAAAATCCAATGAATATATAGATTTGGCTGTAGCCGAAGTAAAACGCATAGAGAATTTAATTTCTGATTGGATTCCGACTACACAAATTTCAGAAATCAACCGTAATGCAGGAATTAAACCTGTAAAAGTGGATACTGAAGTTTTGGAATTGGTCGAAAGAGCCATTAAAATTTCCCAAATTACCGATGGCGCATTTGATATTTCGTATGCTTCCATGGACAAAATATGGAAATTTGACGGTTCGATGAAAGTAATGCCAACAGAAGAAGCCATAAAAAAATCAGTTGTAAAAATTGGATACAGAAATATTATTATAAACAAGAAAGAACAAACCATTTTCCTGAAATTAGAAGGAATGAAATTAGGTTTGGGCGGAATTGGTCAAGGTTATATTGCTGATAAAGTGAAAGATTTATTGGTTTCAAAAGGCTGTATTTCAGGAATTGTAAATGTTTCCGGAGATATTAATGCTTGGGGAAAACAACCCGATGGGAAATTTTGGAATGTGGGAATTGTAAATCCTTTGAATAAAAATAAAGTTTTTGCTACATTTCCATTAGAAGACAGCGCTGTAGAAACTTCGGGAAGTTATGAAAAGTATGTTATTTTTAATGGAATTCGCTACTCGCATATTATAGATCCCAGAACGGGTTATCCGGCAACTGGCGTGGTGAGTGTATCTGTTTTTGCAAAGCAAACGGAAATAGCTGATGCTTTGGCAACGGGAATTTTTGTTCTCGGGGTAGAAGTAGGGTTGGATTTAGTCAATCAGCTTAAAGGGATTGAATGTATTATTGTTGATGACAAAGGTAAAATCCATTCGTCAAAAGGAATTGATATCAAAAAATATAATTAATAAAAGACATTCAAAATGATAAAGACAATAACGGTTTTGTTTTTTGTAATGCTGATTTTACAATCCTGTAGTTCAGTAAAAGAATATGAAAAAGAAAAAATAAATGATCCTGACATGAAACTAACCGCAAGAACTGCAGAGCGATATGAAACTTCTTTTCAAGTGTATCGTGAGGCAGCTGCTGGGGCCAATGGAGGTAAATCAGGTGGTGGTTGTGGTTGCAACTAATTTACAAAACAACAATTTAGATAGTAAATAGTAATTTCTATACAATGAAAATAAAATTTTTATTTCTTTTAGTATTAATCAGCAGCATTGCCTTTTCGCAAGACAAAACTACTGCGCCAGCATTTAAAAAACGAGTTTTAGAAAGTACTGAAGTCGATTTTTTAGCCAGTTATTACAATCAGGACGGTTCAAAATCAGCTGTTTCAGGAGGTTTAGGTTCTGAAAAATTAACGGATGTTGCTTCGAATATTGTGGTGGCGATGCCATTAAATGATGATGATGTTTTAACCATTGATTTGGGAATATCTGCCTATTCATCGGCTTCGTCGAGTAATATAAATCCATTCAATGCCACTGGAGCGTCTGGCGGCGATGATGATAGGATAGCGGCTCCAACGCCTAGTGGAACTCCTTGGCAAGCTTCATCAGGTGCTTCCAAAAGTGATCAATTAGTGTCAATTGTTGCTAATTATAGTCATAGCAGCGATTCCAGTAATTTTATTTGGAATACTGATGTTTCGTTTTCAAATGAGTATGATTATACTTCGGTTGGTTTTGGAGGAGGAATTGCGACTCTTTTTAATGAAAAAAACACTGAATTGAGTTTGAAAGCCAATGTATATCTGGATCAATGGAGACCTATTTATCCAACGGAACTCCACGAATATTCAAAATATGGTGCTAATTTTTTAAATCAAGGCTATTTTAATGGCGTATCGGTTTTGGATCAAAATGGTCAAGCTACAACAAATTATTTGCCTTCAGCATTTTAAACGGTAAGTGGCGTAAATAGAAACTCTTATTCGGCTTCTGTTGGTTTCTCTCAGGTTTTAACCAAAAAACTACAGTTTTCAATCTTCTTCGATATTTTACAGCAACAAGGATTATTGTCTTCACCGTATCACCGAATTTATTTTGCTGATAAAGCTAATTATTACATCGGTCAGGCACAATACATTAATACTTACGAAAGTTCAACGAATACTGGAGTTTATAAACTGGCTGATGATATCGAAAGATTACCGGATTCCCGATTTAAAATCCCTGTTGGAGCACGTTTGAATTATTACATCAACGAGCGATTTATATTGCGAACCTATTATCGTTTTTATTCCGATAATTGGGATATTCAATCGCATACCGCAACGATTGAGCTTCCTATAAAATTATCTGATAGGTTTACCGTTTTTCCAATGTATCGTTACTATACCCAAACGGCTTCAAAATATTATGCGCCTTATGAAACCCATTTATCAACAGAAAGATATTATACCTCTGATGCAGATTTAGCTACATTTGATGCGAATCAATACGGTTTTGGAATCAATTATACGGATATTTTCACAGATGCAAAAATTTGGAAATTTGGTTTGAAAAATATTGATTTTAGATTCAATCATTATGAAAGAAGTGACAATTTAAATGCTAATATTGGTACAATTGCCTTTAAATTTGTAATGCAATAATAGCCTAAATTTATATAATCATGCACATATTAATCGTGGAAGATGAAGCGGGAATTGTTCAATTTCTTCAACAAGGATTAGAAGAAGAAGGATATACAATCACCAGTGCTTCGGATGGTTTAAAAGGGTTTGAACTGACTCAAAAAAACAATTTTGATCTGATTTTATTAGATTGGATGTTGCCAAAAATGACAGGACTGGAACTTTGTAAATCCATTCGGTTGAAAAACAGTCATACGCCAATCTTATTTTTGACGGCCAAAGATACTGTGCAAGAAACAATTGAAGGTTTGAAAGCGGGTGCCAATGATTATATCAAAAAACCATTTAGTTTTGATGAATTACTGGAACGCATCAAAATTCATTTTAGAAACCAAAATGAAAATCAAATTCTAAAACTTGGAACGATAGAAATTGATATTGCCAAACATCGTGTTTTAGTGAGTGATACTGAAGTGAATTTGACTCAACGTGAATTTGATTTATTGACGTATTTGGTCAAAAATAAAGGCAAAGTATGCACCAGAACCCAAATTATCGAGGATGTTTGGGACATTCATTTTGAATATGATACGGGTGTGATTGATGTTTTTATGAATGCGATTCGTAAAAAATTAAATTTAAAAATTGAACAAGACTACATAAAAACAGTTCGCGGTGTGGGTTATATCGCTAATGACTAAATAAAAATGCAACAACTTTCCTTTAAAAATAGAATTGCCTCCCATTATATAGTGACTACAGCTTTATTGATTTTTGTAGTTTTCTTTATCATCTATTCTATTGTTAAATTCAGTGTTTACAGTCATGTGAATAATGATATTACCAGTGAAGTTGATAAACATCTATCCGAAATTGAAATTGTAGGCAACACTTTTCATTTAATTCATAAAGAAGAATGGAAAGAACGAGAACACAATACTCTGGATGTAAATCCTGTATTTATTCAGTTTGTGGATCAAAATAGAAATGTGATTGAAAAATCGCCTAATCTCAAAAAATCGTCTCTTATCTTTAATGAAAATAATGCGGAGAACAAGCTCTTTGATACAAAATTAGCCGATAATTCTATTCGACAAATTCAGGTTCCCATTTATCAAAAAACAAAAATTATTGGGTACATCATAATTGCAATGTCCTTAGAAGATGCCACAATGGTACTTAATAATTTATTTGAGGTCTTGCTAATTGTTTATCCTTTAATTCTAATGGTACTTTTCTTTATAGCACGATTTATTGCCGGAAGGAGCATAAAACCTATTAGTTCCATAATCACTACTTCTAATATTATTACTAAAGACAATCTGACATCCAGAATTCCATTACCACAAAACCGTTACGAATTGTATATTCTGTCTCAAACCATAAATAATTTATTAGATAGAATTGAAACCGCTATCGAAAGAGAAAAACAATTCACCTCGGATGCATCGCATGAATTAAGAACGCCTTTAACGGTTATCAAAGGGACATTGGAAGTTTTGATTCTAAAACCTCGAAATCCTGCTGAATATGAAGAAAAAATTAATTTTTGTGTAACCGAAGTCGATCGTTTAAATCATTTGGTTGATCAGTTGCTTTTATTGGCCCGATTTGAAAATCAAAAACAAAGTTTAAAAATAGAAAAAGTCTATTTGAACGCTATATTTTTAGATACTATTGCCAGAAACTCTACTGCAATACAGTCTAAAAACATTACTATCACTACAAATTTTTCCAGAGATTATTACATAGAAACAGATAGTTATCTATTTTTAATTATTGTCAATAATTTAATTTCTAATGCGTTGAAATATTCAAATCAAAACGGGAAGTTAACGGTGCATATAAAAAGTGTAGCGTCTAGAATTGAATGTCATATCATTGATTCTGGGATAGGAATACCTGCTGATGATTTAGAGAATATTTTCAATCAATTTTATCGCTCACAATCGAATGCACACCCTGAAATAAAAGGAACTGGATTGGGCTTGTCTATTGTAAAAAGACTCTGTTCGTTGCTTACTATTGATATTGCAATTACCAGTGAAGAAAACATAGGAACACGAGTGGTATTAAGTTTATTTGAAGCAGACCTTAAGTAATTCTTAAGTAAATCCTTAAATTTATGTTCTACATTTATGCTTTATTTAATTGATTATACATAATCATGAAGTTATGAATTTAATATTTTACAAAAGTCACCAGGTTATTTAATTTTCTTTAAAACAAGAAACGTAATGTGTCAATGCTTAAGTATATCATATCATTTAAAATAAAATCTAAAAAAGTACTTAAATTTGTTTTGTGAAATTTCTAAAAAGCATAATAACTTTAATCATTTGCCTGCAACTAACGATTCCTTTTGTTGTTGAGGATAGTTTGCGCCTACCTATTTTGGTTTCACATTTCATTGAACACAATCATAATCATAGAGCCGTTACTATGGTCCATTTCTTGGCGGATCATTATTTAAACAAGCATCATGATGAGAAACACGATGATCATGGAGATTTACCTCTCCATAATCATTCTGACTTTTCATTTAATCAAAATTTAGCAATAAACGTAGAAATAAAATTATTCAAATTTATTCCTAACTATTATTTTAAAGAACCACAAAAAATTGCTTTTTCACAAAATCATTTTTCTTCAAGAGTTCTACTATCTATCTGGAGACCTCCAAAAAATTGTTAATTATTTTTAATGCTTTTTTACAATTCATCATCGTCTATACATTGATGAGCATTTGTATTACAGCATATTCTTAGAAAAATAATTAATAATTATAAATTATGTTGAATAAAATAATTGAGTTTTCAATAAAAAATAAACTCATCATTGGTCTTTTTATTATTGCCCTGATAGGATATGGAAGTTATCAATTTACCAAATTACCTATCGATGCGGTTCCCGATATTACGGATAATCAAGTTCAAATAATCACATCAGCACCATCATTGGGCGCAACTGATATTGAACGACTAATTACATTTCCAATAGAACAGGCCAATAGCAATATTCCTGGACTGAAAGAAATTCGTAGTTTTTCTCGTTTCGGTTTATCAGTGGTAACCATTGTTTTTGATGATGCAACTGATGTGTATTGGGCTAGACAACAAGTAACAGAACGATTAAGTGCGGTAAAAGACCAGATTCCAAAAGGAATAGGCAATCCATTTCTGGCACCAGTAACTACTGGGCTGGGTGAAATTTACCAATATGCGGTTCGAACAAAACCTGGTTATGAAAAAAAATACGATGTAACCGAGTTGAGAACCATTCAGGATTGGATTGTTCGCCGTCAATTATTAAGCGTGGAAGGTGTAGCAGAAGTGAGTAGTTTCGGTGGGAAATTAAAACAATTTGAAATTGCCATTGACCCCAATAAATTACAATCGTATAATATTACGATTGCTGATGTTTTTTCTGCTTTAGAAAAAAACAATCAAAATACTGGTGGTGCTTATATCGAAAAAGGTCCGAAGGTTTTATACATCCGAAGTGAAGGATTGATTAATACCATCGAAAATATAAAAGACATTTCAATTAAAAACACCAGTAGCGGTAGTCCCTTATTTATCCGTGATGTAGCCGATGTTCGTATTGGTAGTGCTATCCGATATGGTGCTATGACTTTTAATAAAAAAGGAGTGCCATCTGGCGAAGTTTCAGGTGCAGTAGTGATGATGTTAAAGGGTGCTAACAGTAATGTGGTTATTAAAAAAATTAAAGAACGTATCGAGCAAATACAAAAAACCTTACCCGAAGGCGTTATTGTAGAACCCTTTCTAGACCGAACAAAAATGGTAAATAATTCCATTTCAACGGTAGAAACTAATTTATTAGAAGGAGCATTGATAGTCCTTTTTGTTTTAATTTTCTTTTTAGGAAATATAAGAGCAGGATTAATCGTTGCCTCAGTTATTCCTTTAGCGATGTTAATTGCAGTCATACTGATGAATATTTTTGGTGTGAGCGGTAATTTAATGAGTTTAGGAGCATTAGATTTTGGATTGATTGTAGATGGTGCCGTTATTATTGTTGAAGCATGTTTGTTTAGCTTACACAGCAGGAAAACTTCTCAAATCTCACAGCAAGAAATGGATAACACCGTATTGAAAACGTCTATAAAAATGCGTAATGTATCCGTTTTTGGAGAACTGATTATATTGATAGTATACATTCCAATTTTTACTTTGCGAGGTATTGAAGGAAAAATGTTTTTACCAATGGCACAAACAATTGCGTTTGCTCTGTTTGGTGCTTTTATATTGTCGCTGACTTATGTTCCCATGATGACTGCTTTGTTTTTGAATAAAAACATATCCCACAAAAAAAACTTCTCAGATAGAATGATGGAAAAATTAGAAAATTTCTATCAACCTCTTCTGAACAAAGCATTAGGAATTCCTCGAACAATTATTGCTGCAACTTTTGGATTATTTCTTTTGGCGTTAATTACACTTTCGTTTATGGGCGGTGAATTTATGCCCTCATTAGAAGAAGGAGATTTCGCTGTAGAAACAAGGGTTTTACCGGGAAGTAATTTGCAAACTTCGATGACAGCCATTTCACAGGGCGCAAAAATACTAATAGAAAAATTCCCTGAAGTAGAGAAAATTGTTGGTAAAACTGGAAGCAGCGAAGTGCCAACCGATCCAATGCCTATTGATGCCAGTGACATGATGATTATTTTAAAGGACAAAAGCGAATGGACTTCTGCCGAAACTTTTGACGAATTATCAGAAAAAATGGCAAAAGAATTAGAAGCTGTTCCAGGTGTTTCTTATGGTTTTCAATATCCGGTACAAATGCGTTTTAATGAATTAATGACGGGCGCAAGACAAGACGTGGTTTGTAAAATATTTGGAGAAAACTTAGATACCCTGGCTTTATACGCTAATAAACTGGGCAAAATTGTGAATACGGTCGAGGGTACTTCTGATCTTTATATAGAAACCGTTACTGGAATGCCCCAAGTAGTAATTGACTACAATCGGGCAACAATAGCCCAATATGGGTTGAACATTGAAGATATTAATCGAATAGTAAACACTGCATTTGCAGGACAAAGCACCGGAGTTATTTACGAAGGCGAAAAAAGATTTGATTTAGTAGTTCGTCTGGAAGGCGAAAAACGTCAGGATTTGGCAGATGTTCAAAATTTATTAATTCCAACACCAAATGGTTTTCAAATTCCGTTATCCCAATTAGCAAAAGTTGAAATTACCGAAGGACCAAATCAGATACAAAGAGAAGACGCTAAACGTAGAATTGTGGTCGGTTTTAATATTCGAGGCCGCGATGTGCAAAGTATAGTAAAAGAGTTGCAAGGAAAAGTCGAAGCCCAAATAAAATTTCCCGCGGGTTACTATCCTACTTATGGCGGTGCATTTGAAAACCTAAATGAAGCAAAAAATCGTTTAATGATAGCTGTTCCGGTTTCATTATTATTAATATTTATTTTGCTTTATTTTGCATTCAATTCAATGAAACAAGGACTATTGATTTATTCCGCGATTCCACTTTCTGCAATTGGAGGTATTTTCTTTTTAGCGTTGCGAGGAATGCCTTTTAGTATAAGTGCCGGAGTTGGCTTTATAGCCTTATTTGGTGTAGCGGTTCTGAATGGATTGGTATTAATTGCAGAATTTAACAGTATTCGGAAATCAGGTGAAACCGATTTGAAAGCGATTATTTTGCAAGGAACTAAAATACGTTTACGTCCTGTTTTAATGACTGCATTTGTAGCCTCATTAGGTTTTTTGCCCATGGCATTAAGCAACGGTTCAGGTGCCGAGGTACAAAAACCATTGGCAACGGTTGTTATTGGCGGACTATTGATTGCTACTTTATTGACCTTATTTGTTTTACCAATTTTATACATTATGTTCGAAAAAGGAGCTAAATTAAAATCAAAAAAAATGCAATCAATTACAACAATCATGGTATTGGGGTTATTTTTTTCTTTTCAAAATGCAAGTGCACAAGAAAAAATTTCACTTGAAAAAGCTATTGAAACCGCATTGGAGAATAATATAAAAATAAAAAACGGAAAACTAAATTCTGAATATTTACAAAAGATGACCAAGACGGGCTACGATATTTCCAACACGGGAATTATTGGGGAATATGGTCAGTTTAACAGCAATGCTAATGATATAAAAATTGGCGTTTCACAAACTATTAAATTTCCGATAGTTTACAAAAGGCAGAGACAACTGCTAATTGAAGAAGCCAAAACTGGCGAATGGAACGAAGTCTTACAAAGAAAGGAATTGACAAGACAAGTGACAACAGTATTTTATGAAATGGTTTATCTCAAAGAAAAGGAAAAATTATTGCTAAAAAGTGATAGTATCTATTCTGAATTTTTAAGAAAATCAACACTTCGTTTTGACAAAGGAGAAAGCAATATATTAGAAAAAGCAACTGCCGAAAATCAATCAGGGCAAATAAAAATTCAACTTTTGGAATTACAAAGTGATTATAAAATGACACAATTGCAATTCAAGTACATTCTTAATACAGATAAAGACTTTATCCCGGTTTCAGATAAATACAAATTGGATTTTGCTGAAAATTTAGATAAAAGTGTTATAAGCAATCAACCCAGTATAAAATTATTTGAGCAAGAAGTAAATAGCAACAAAGCGCAAATTTCACTTGAAAAATCTAAAAAATTACCCGAATTAATAGGCGGTGTTTATTACCAGACGTTCAAAACAAATACTGCGTTTCAAGACGGCTATAATGGCATTTATGGACAATTTGGAGTGGCACTGCCGCTTTTCAATTCAAACATAAAAAACAGACAAAAAGCATTAGAAATCAACAGTCAAATTGCAGAAAATAATTTGACTAACGAAAAATTAAAACTGCAAAGTCAGTATCAGGAATTAATTCAAGAATCGAAAAAACACCAAGAAACTATTACTTATTTCGAAAATCAGGCTTTAAAGAATGTAGATTTGATAACTAAAGCCGCTAATGATAAATTCATCAATGGTGACATCAATTATTTGGAGTGGGTAATGTTGATCAATCAAAATACAGAAATTCAAAGTAACTACATTGAAACAGTTAGAAAATTCAATGAAACAATTCTTAAACTAGGAAATTTAATATCAAAATAAATGAAAAATACAGTCATTACTTTAATAGGGTTATTTTTTCTGTACTCGTGTGGTAATAAAAAAACAGAAAACGATCCCGAAGCTTCGGGAGAAGCTACTCCAGCTATTGAAAACACAACAACACTTACCGATGCACAAATAAAAAATGCAGGTATTGAAACCGGAAAAATCGAGCAAAAAGAGATTTCATCATTATTAAAGTTAAATGGAAAAATAGATGTGCCACCTCAAAATTTAGTATCCATAAGTGTTCCAATGGGAGGATATTTAAAATACACCAAACTTTTAGAGGGAATGTATGTGACCAAAGGACAAGTTTTATGCGTAGTAGAAGACCAACAATACATTCAATTACAGGAAGATTACCTTTTGGCAAAAGCAAAAATTGGGTATGCAAAAGCCGAATTCGAAAGACAAAAAGAACTTAATCGAAGTAAAGCCAGCAGCGATAAAGTGTACCAACAAGCACAATCAGAATACAACTCACTATCGGTAATGGTACAATCGTATGGGGAGAAATTAAAATTCGCAGGAATAAATCCAAATAATGTATCGGCAAAAAACATTTCAAAAAGCATCAATATTTATTCGCCAATAAGCGGATATGTGTCTAAAGTAAATGTAAATACTGGAAAATATGTAAATCCAAGCGATATTTTATTCGAGATTGTAAATCCTTCTGATATTCATTTGGCACTAACCGTATTCGAAAAAGACATTAACAAAATGGCAATTGGCCAGTCAGTTATAGCTTATAATAATACTGATCCAGAAAAAAAATATCCTTGTAAAATCATTTTAATTGGTAAAGACTTTTCCGAAAACAGAAGTACAGAAATGCATTGTCACTTTACAAGCTATGACAAATCACTTTTGCCAGGGATGTATATGAATGCTGAAATAGAATTAAAAAGTCAACAATCAAATGTGTTGCCATCAGAAGCTATTGTGAACTATGAAAACAAGAATTATATCTTCATAGAAAAGGAAAACAAGCAATTTGAAATGGAAGAAGTAACAACAGGAAATACAGAAAATGAATTTACTGAAATTATTTCAGAAGATTTGAATGAGGCTACTATTGTGATAAAAGGGGCTTATTCGCTTTTAATGAAAATGAAGAATATGGAAGAATAAAAACCGTAAATTTACAGTATGGACAGAAAAGAGTTTTTAAAATCAAGTACATTGTTTGGCGCAGCAGCATTAGTGCTTCCAACTACAAACGCGTTTACTAAAAATTTATCAGACAATTCTATTGATAAATTAGTAGATGCAAATGGTAATTATATTCAACAAACATTGCCCTACAGCGAAAGTTTTTTAGAACCCTACATGGATGCTGAAACCTTAAACCTACATTATACTTTTCATCACGGTGGCGCGGTAAAAGGAGCAAATAAGGATTTGCAGATGATAAAAAAAGCATTGGATGAAAATAGTTTAGAAACCATTGATTTATGGACAAAAAAGCTATCGTATCACTTTTCATCACACATATTGCATTCCATATTTTGGACAAATCTTACAAATAAAAGCAACATCCCTCAAGGAAATTTGCTAAAACGAATTGAGAAAAGCTTTGGTAGTTTCGACAGATTGAAAGTTTTAATTGCAGCTACCGCAAAAAATGTTGATGGTAACGGTTGGGGAATTTTGGCATATCAACCTTATAGTGACAGTCTTGTAGTTCTACAATGTGAAAACCATGAAAAACTAACGCAATGGGGTGCAATTCCAATATTAGTTATTGATGTTTGGGAACATGCCTATTATTTAAAATACAAAAATAAGCGAACTGATTTTGTAGATGCACTTTTCAATATCATCAATTGGGATAACGTGGCGATGCGATTGAACGATGCCTTAAAGCTGACCCGATAATAAATTGGATAAGCATTAACATCAAATGAAAAATGCTACTTTAGTTGAAATAATAAATGATTCTTCAGAAATTCTTGTAAAAGGGACTTTTGATATCGTAAATTAGATAAATAATGGACTTGAATAAACTAAAAGATCAGTTGCAAACAGAGGTTGATACGGCTTTTTTGTATGATAGTATTGCTGCCATTCAATCTAAGGATAATCTTAAAAGAGTATTATTGAGTTTGGGTGAAATTGAAAAAGGACATGCGAAACACATGTTTGATAAAGTGTTGACTTTTGAACCAAATTACAAGATGCCTTCACCTTCCTCCAGAGCAAAATTTCAATTGAAGTTGGGTAAAATCTTTGGTTACAGTTCTATAATTAGCAGCCTTTCCAATATTGAAAAACAATTTGCAGTAAATTCAATTAAAAATAAACTTAAAAGCGGAGAGAAACCAACAGGTTTTGAGCACAATCATCTTAATATTATTGAAGCAGTAAATAATAATGCTGCCTTGAATGTTTCCGGTGGCTTATTGTCTAAATTTGAAAGCAGGCATAAATCAGTAGGCGGAAATGCATTGCGTGCCGCCGTTTTAGGATCTAATGATGGATTGGTTTCTAATATGAGTTTGGTCATGGGAGTTGCTGGTGCGGCTGTTTCTAATGATACGATATTATTAACTGGTATTGCGGGACTTTTGGCAGGAGCAATTTCAATGGCTTTGGGTGAATGGCTTTCGGTACAAAGTTCCAGAGAATTAAACCAGCGCCAAATTGATTTGGAAACCGAAGAATTGGAAGCTTCTCCCGAAGAAGAGAAAAAAGAATTAGTTTTATTGTATCAGGCCAAAGGAATGAATGCTGTCGAATCACAAAAACTGGCGGATAAAGCTTTTGAAAATCCACAAACAGCGATTGATGCTATTATCACAGAAGAACTAGGAATTGATAAAGAAGAATTAGGCGGGTCTGCCTGGGAAGCAGCAACAGCTTCGTTTGTACTTTTTGCTATTGGAGCCATTATTCCGTTATATCCTTTTATGTTTTTAGATGGGAAAAATGCTATTCTATTGAGTGTAGGAAGCAGTGTTGTCGGGCTTTTTGGAATAGGTGCCGCAATTACTTTATTGACAGGGAAAAGCGTTCTGTTTTCTGGATTTAGACAAGTTTCTTTTGGATTGGCAGCCGCTGCAGTGACTTATGGCATTGGCTCTTTAATTGGAGTTTCACTAGCGGGATAAAAATAATTTGTTCAAATAATTCAGCTTTAAAACAATAAACTTTAAATAAAAAAATTATGAATGATGCTCATTTACATATGGTTGTAAACCATTTTCCTATCATCGGAACCATTTTTGGAATTGGAATTTTAATTGCAGGGATATTTTTAAATAACGGTTCCGTTAAAAATACTGCTTATATAATATTTATAATTGCAGCAATTTTTGGAGCGCTCAGTATGGGAACTGGTGAAGGAGCGGAGGAGATGGTTGAAGATTTTCCAAACATTGGAAAAGCAATTATCCATGAACATGAAGAATTGGCAGAAAAATTTGCATTAGTACTTTATGCAACCGGAATTTTTGCATTGGTTTCATTAGTAGCTGCCATAAAAAAGTTCCGACTAGCTAAAATATTTTCATTTATTACGCTTGTTTTAGCTTTAATTGCTGGAATTATATCAATAAATGTTGGGACTTCCGGTGGTGAAATTCGTCATACTGAAATCAGGGAAGACAACGGTACTACAGTTACAAGCGATACAAATTCTGTTGAAAATGAATCGAATAAAATGATAGATAAAAAGTAATTTGTAACAATTTCATATCTTTAAGTTAAAATAAAAATTGCTTTTTAAATATTTTATCTCTTATATTTGCAAAAGAATTTTAAAATAAAACAAACACAAAAATGTTTACAAATCAATTGCATCATCATCATTTTCATTATTGCTCTCAAGCGATGTGTTAATGGTATGTGTGTAAATCATCATATTCTAAAAACCCGTTTGAGTACATCAAACGGGTTTTTTTATTACCCAAAATTTGTACTCAATCAAAAAAATTTAAACAAAAACAAAAAAGACAAAAAATGAGTACATTAAAAATTGCAATTCAAAAATCAGGACGTTTAAACGAAGACAGCATTCAAATTCTTAAAGATGCAGGTATTTCAATCGATAATGGTATCGACCAATTGAAAGCGGAAGCATCCAATTTCCCTTTAGAGGTTTTATATTTAAGAAATTCAGATATACCTCAATATCTAATAGATGGTGTTGTAGATATTGCTATTGTTGGCGATAATTTATTAGTTGAAAAAGGAAACAACATTGAAGTAATTCAAAAATTAGGTTTTTCAAAATGTAAAGTCTCCGTAGCTGTACCAAAAGCATTTAATTACAAATCAGTTCAAGATTTAGATGGTATGCGCATTGCGACTTCTTACCCTAAAACAGTTCTTGATTTTTTTAATTCTAAAGGGGTTACAGTTGATATTCACCAGATTTCAGGTTCGGTTGAAATAGCTCCAAACATTGGTCTAGCCGATGCTATTGTTGATATTGTTTCTAGCGGGAGTACTTTGTTTAAAAATAATCTAAAAGAAGTAGAAGTTATTTTTAAAAGTGAAGCAGTTTTAGCCGTTTCGCCAAAAGTAAGTCCTGAATCTCAAAAAATAATAGATACCTTAAAATTCAGAATTGAATCGGTTTTAAGAGCACGAAAATCAAAATATATCTTGATGAATGTTCCAAATGACAAAATAGAAGCTGTTGGGAAAATTCTTCCTGTATTAAGAAGTTTAACCGTTTTGCCATTAGCGCAAGAAGGATGGAGTAGCGTACACTCCGTAATCGATAAAGATACTTTCTGGGATGTTATTGATCAATTAAAGGAAGCCGGAGCCGAAGGGATTTTGGTTTGCCCAATTGAGAAAATGGTTTTATAAAATCAGATTTGATAAGTTAGAAATAAGAGGTTTAAAAAGCCTCAATCTTTAAATTTTTGAATCATTTAATCTTTCAATTAAATTAAAAATGAATAAAATATACAATCCAAAACCAGAAACCTGGACTTCTATTTTAGAAAGACCTACAAAAACTGTCGATGATATTGAAGCGACTGTGAAAGAAATTTTTAAAGAAGTACAAAAAAAAGGCGATGCTGCCATAGCAAAATATACGTCGCTTTTTGATGGAGCTAAAATAGATGTAATTGAAGTTACTAAAGCTGAAATTAATCAAGCAATTGCATCAATTTCTACCGAGTTAAAAGAAGCTATTTTACTTGCAAAATCAAATATTAAAAAATTTCATACTGCTCAAAAAACAGATAGAGTTGCTGTAGAAACAATCGAAGGAGTTAACTGCTGGCAGGAAAAAAGACCGATCCAAAAGATAGGATTGTATATTCCAGGGGGAACTGCACCTTTATTTTCAACAGTTTTAATGCTAGCAGTTCCCGCAGAAATTGCAGGTTGTAACGAAATTGTTTTATGTTCTCCTCCAGATAAAAACGGAACTATAAATCCAGCTATTTTGTATGCCGCAAACTTATGTGGTGTGACTAAAATATTAAAAGTAGGCGGAATTCAAGCTATTGCAGGAATGACTTTTGGAACGGAAACAATTCCTAAAGTCTATAAAATATTTGGTCCTGGTAATCAATTTGTGACTGTCGCTAAACAATTGGCAACTCAATATGGCGTAGCAATCGATATGCCAGCTGGCCCATCAGAATTATTGATTGTTGCAGATGACAGTGCAGTTCCCGCTTTTGTGGCTTCTGATTTATTGTCACAAGCAGAACATGGAGCGGACAGTCAGGTAATTTTAGTTTCTACTTCCAGAAAGCTAATGGATGTTGTAGAGGCCGAAATTCAAATCCAAATGGAAGCGTTGCCAAGAAAAGCAATTGCCGAAAAAGCGATTGCAAATTCAAAATTAATTTTTGTTGAAAATGATAAAATTGCCCTGGAATTAATCAATGAATACGGACCGGAACACTTTATTATTTGTTCTGAATTTGATGATTTTTACAGCAATGGTGTTCAAAATGCAGGGTCTGTTTTTATAGGGAATTATACACCTGAAAGTGCTGGAGATTATGCTTCAGGAACCAATCACACTTTGCCTACTAACGGATATGCTAAAAATTATAGCGGAGTAAATTTAGACAGTTTCACCAAAACAATGACTTTTCAAAAAATTTCTCAAAAAGGAATACAAAATATCGGTAAAGCTATTGAAATAATGTCAGAAGCCGAAGGTTTACAAGCACACAAAAATGCAGTTACATTACGATTAAAAGCAATTGAAGATGGAAAATAATTTCGATATAAATACTATAGTTAGAGCAAACGTTAAGCAATTAAAACCCTATTCTTCGGCACGTGATGAATTTGAGGATTTTGATACCGCAGATATGATTTTTCTGGATGCCAATGAAAATCCATTTGAAAATGGGGTGAACAGGTACCCAGATCCACAACAAATGAGTGTAAAAGGGATTTTGGCAAAACAAAAAAATGTCAAAACGAATCAAATTTTATTGGGTAACGGAAGTGATGAAGTGTTGGATTTATTATTCAGAGCTTTTTGTGAACCAAAAACGGACAATGTAATCACTTTGCCACCTACATACGGAATGTATGGCGTTTTGGCTAATATCAATGCAGTAGAAAATAAAGAAATTTTACTTTCAGAAGATTTTCAACCACAAATTGAGAAAATCATGGAAGCGGTTAATGAGAATACTAAAATCATCTTTTTGTGCTCTCCAAATAATCCAACCGGAAATTCATTTTCGGATGAAAGTGTAGTATCACTTTTGCAAAATTTTAATGGTTTGGTTGTGATTGATGAAGCTTATATTGACTTTTCTAAAAAGGAAAGTTGGATTAACGAATTAGATGAATATCCAAATTTGGTCATTACTCAAACGCTATCAAAAGCGTATGGTTTGGCTGGAATACGTTTGGGTATTTGTTATGCATCTACGGAAGTAATTTCGGTTTTAAATAAAATAAAGCCACCGTATAATGTGAATGAGCTGACTCAAAAAAGAGCTTTGGAACGATTAGATGATAAAGATAAAATAAAATCGGAAATTGAATCTATAATAAGACAAAGAGAGGAGTTACTTAAAGTTTTACTTAATGTAAATTTTGTCGAAAAAATATATCCTACGGAAGCTAATTTTATTTTAGTAAAAGTGGATGACGCCAATAAAAGATACAATGAATTGATTGCAAAAGGAATTGTAATTAGAAACAGAACAACCCAACCGTTATGCGATAATTGTTTGCGTCTGACCGTTGGAACAGAACAAGAAAATATGAAATTAATTGAGGTGTTAAAACAACTTTAAACCTTAAACTTTAAACTTTTTTTAATGAAAAAAATACTTTTTATAGATCGTGATGGAACAATGGTTTTAGAACCAAATGATTACCAATTAGACAGTTTCGAAAAATTAGAATTTTATCCAAAAGCGTTTCAATATCTTGGTAAAATCGCTTTGGAACTAGATTTTGAACTTGTAATGGTTACGAATCAAGATGGTTTGGGAACTGATTCTCATCCGGAAATTAACTTTTGGCCCGTTCATAATTTAATCATGAAAGCTTTTGAAAATGAAGGCGTTGTTTTCAAAGAAGTATTAATTGACAAAACATTTCCTCACGAAAATGCACCAACTCGCAAACCTGCAACTGGTTTGTTGACAAAATACATTGATAATCCGGAGTATGATTTAGCAAATTCATTCGTAATAGGAGACAGAATAACCGATGTTGAATTGGCAAAAAACTTAGGCTCAAAAGCCATTTTTATAAACACGGACGAAGGTTTGGGAAGTGATGAAATTACTTCAAAAAGGTCAGCTTTGGATTCTGTCATTGCTTTACAAACGACAGATTGGAAAGTAATTTATGAGTTTTTGAAACTAGAAGAACGTTCCGCTTCTATTGAAAGAAAAACAAACGAAACGGATATTTTCATCAACTTAAACCTTGATGGAACCGGAAAAAGCAAGATCGAAACAGGAATTGCTTTTTTTGACCACATGCTCGACCAAATTGCACGTCACGGACAAATGGACTTGGAAATCCTTGTGAAAGGTGATTTAGAAGTTGATGAACATCATACTATCGAAGATACAGCGATTGCTTTAGGAGAAGTTTTTGCGAAAGCATTAGGAAATAAATTAGGTATCGAACGTTACGGTTTTTGTTTGCCAATGGACGACTGTTTAGCGCAAGTGGGGATTGATTTTGGAGGAAGAAACTGGTTGGTTTGGGAAACGGAATTCAAGCGAGAAATGGTAGGTAAAATGCCGACAGAGATGTTTTATCATTTCTTCAAATCGTTCTCTGATGGTGCTAAAGCCAACATTAATATCAAAGCGGAAGGAACAAACGAGCATCACAAAATTGAAGCTATTTTTAAAGCTTTTGCAAAAGCAATAAAAGTAGCCGTAAAACGTGATACCGAAAAGATGATTTTGCCTAGCACGAAAGGAATGCTTTAGTTTAAGGGTTAAGTTTTAAGTATGAATTATTAAGTTTAATAATAAAATCAAAATGCTTAAAACTTCATCCTTACAACTTAATATTTAATACTTATAAAAGTGAAAATAGTAATCATAAATTACGGAGCAGGAAATATTCAAAGCATTATGTTTGCCATCGAAAGATTGGGATTTAAAGCCATTTTGAGTAATAATCCTGATGAAATTAAAGCTGCCGATAAAGTTATTTTCCCAGGAGTTGGTGAAGCAAGTTCTGCAATGAAAATGCTTTTAGAAAGTGGTTTGGAGACTTTGATTCCAACGTTGAAACAGCCCGTTTTAGGAATCTGTCTGGGTATGCAATTGATGTGCAACAAATCGGAAGAAGGAAATACAAAAGGATTGGGGATTTTTGATGTTGACGTAATCAAATTCACGCCAAAAGTAAAAGTGCCACAAATGGGATGGAACCAAATTTATAATTTGAAATCGCCTTTATTCGAGGGAATTAATGAAAATGAATACATGTATTTGGTTCATAGTTTTTATGCTCCCAGCTGTCCTGAAGCCATTGCTACAACTGATTATGAAGTAGAATATGCTTCGGCTTTACAGAAAGACAACTTCTATGGAACACAATTTCACCCAGAAAAAAGTGGTGATGTTGGAGAGCAAATTTTAGGTAATTTTTTAAAATTATAATGGCAATAGCAAAATTCAATAACAATGAAAATTAGTAAGTAAGATTGCTTCGTTCCTCGCAATGACAAATCTGAAATCAAAAATCGTTAATCTAAAATCATAAATCTCAATGAGAATAATACCTGCAATAGATATCATAGAAGGAAAATGTGTTCGCTTGTCAAAAGGCGATTACAATACCAAAATTATATACAATGAAAATCCGCTTGAAGTAGCAAAATCATTTGAAGCACACGGAATAGAATATTTACATTTAGTTGATTTAGACGGAGCAAAGTCGAGCCAAATTGTAAATTATAAAATATTGGAGCAAATTGCTACACAAACCAAATTGAAAATTGATTTTGGGGGTGGATTAAAATCGGATTCTGATTTGAAAATTGCTTTTGAAAGTGGTGCAAATCAAATTACAGGCGGAAGTATTGCTGTCAAAAACAGAGAACTATTCGAAAAATGGATTGCTGAATATGGATCTGATAAAATCATTTTGGGAGCAGATGCTAACAATGAAAAAGTAGCTGTTTCGGGTTGGTTAGAAGATTCGAATGAAGACTTGATTCCTTTTATACAAGATTATCAAAGCAAAGGAATTCAGTATGTAATTTGTACGGATATAGACAAAGACGGTATGCTTGAAGGACCATCTTTTGATTTATACGCTAAAATTTTGGCGGAAGCCAATGGCATAAAATTAATTGCTTCAGGAGGAATTTCTACTTTTGACGAATTACCAAAGCTAGCCGAATTGGGTTGTGAAGGAACGATAATCGGGAAAGCAATTTACGAAGGGAGAATTTCATTAAAACAATTGGAAAACTATGTTTTAAGTATGAATTATTAAGTATTAAATATGAGTGAAGACGTAATAAAAATAAAAAGCTTTTCTTTTGCCATTAGAATTGTTAATTTATATAAAACTTTAAATAGTAGAAATGAATATGTAATGAGTAAACAAATTTTACGTTCAGGAACTTCTGTTGGAGCAAATATTAGAGAAGCTAAAAATGCAGAAAGTAAAGCTGATTTCATTCATAAAATGGGTATTTCTCAAAAAGAAGCTGACGAAACATTATATTGGCTTGAACTTTTACAAGCAACAAATTATATTTCAAATGAAGAGTTTTTAAGTCTAAATAATGATGGTATAGAAGTTTTAAAATTAATAAAAAGTATAATTATTACTTCTAAAAACAATATCAAAAAAACTTAATAATTCAACCTTACAATTTAATAATTAATTTAGATGTTAACAAAAAGAATTATTCCCTGTCTCGATATAAAAAACGGAAGAACCGTAAAAGGTGTTAATTTTATGGACTTACGGGATGCAGGAGATCCAGTGGAACTGGCCAAAATATATTCAGATGAAGGTGCTGATGAATTGGTTTTTTTGGATATTTCGGCAACGGAAGAAAGAAGGAAAACCTTAGTTGATTTGGTTCGTAAAGTAGCTTCAACTATTAATATTCCGTTTACTGTTGGTGGAGGAATTTCCTCCGTTGAAGATGTTGAAATTTTATTACAAAATGGAGCGGATAAAGTTTCCATTAATTCATCGGCGGTGAAAAATCCGCAGTTAATTAATGATTTGGCACAAAAATTTGGAAGCCAATGTGTCGTTGTTGCGATTGATGCCAAGCAAATTAATGGGCAATGGATTGTTCATTTAGTGGGAGGAAAAGTGCCTACAGAATTGAATTTATTTGATTGGGCCAAAGAAGTTGAAGAACGCGGCGCAGGTGAAATCTTATTCACATCAATGGATAATGACGGAACTAAAAACGGATTTGCTAATGAAGCTTTGGCAAAACTTTCGGAATTAGTTAATATTCCAATAATTGCTTCTGGTGGTGCAGGAAACATTCAACATTTTGTAGATACTTTTCTGGAAGGAAAAGCTGACGCAGCATTAGCCGCAAGTGTATTTCATTTTAAAGAAATTGAAATTAAAACATTGAAAGCAGCCCTTAAAAATAACAATATCGAAGTACGGATTTAAATTAAGGCATAAGTATTAAGTATGAGTCATTAAGTATTGAGTTGCTTATTTATCCATATAACTTAATACTTAAGACTTACAACTTAATACTTAAAAAATATGAACATAGATTTCTCAAAAAATACAGACGGATTAATTCCTGCTATAATTCAAGACAATGAAACCAAAACGGTTTTGATGCTGGGTTTTATGAATGCCGAAGCGTATCAAAAAACGGTTGATACTAAAAAAGTGACATTTTATAGTCGTACCAAGCAAAGACTTTGGACAAAAGGCGAGGAAAGTGGCAACTTTTTAAATCTGATTGACATCAAAAACGACTGTGATAATGATACGTTGTTGATTCAGGTAAAACCAGAAGGACCAACATGTCACAAAGGAACGGATACGTGTTGGGCTTATGAAAACAAAGCAGATTATGGCTTTATTTCGAATTTAGAAGATACAATCCAACTTCGAAGAGAGAATGCTGATTCTGAGAAAAGTTACGTGGCTTCCTTATTTAAATTAGGGATGAATAAAATTGCCCAGAAAGTAGGAGAGGAAGCAATAGAAGTAGTTATTGAAGCCAAAGATGATAATGATGATTTGTTTTTGAGCGAAAGTGCTGACTTGCTTTTTCATTACCTTATATTGTTGCAAGCCAAAGGATTTAAGCTAAATGATGTTGTTGAAGTACTAAAAAGTCGTCAGAAATAGAAATTCTTTTTAAAGATTTTACATCAATAAAACCCAATAGTAAATGAATATACTATTGGGTTTTCTTTTATTTCAAATAGCAATCCACTATATTTACTATTATTTTAAAATAAGAGTACCACATGCAAGTGATGAATTTAGATAATACCACATTGACACAAGAATTAAACGATCCAATCCTAAATACGGGACTATATATAATCCTTACAACTGACGAAGACGATGCAAGACCTGTTTATATTTCAGGGAATTTCAATAATTGGCGTACTCAGGACAAGGAGTTTATGATGGAGAAAATTGGAAATAACGTATACCATTACAAATTTTCGCATGATTTTGATTATCCTGTCGAGCTTTTGTATAAATTTACTAAAGGGGATTGGAGTGAAGTTGAGATTGACAGCCACGGCAATCGTACCGAAAACCGTTCAACATTAGCACATACGGGCATTCAAAATGAACACGTAGCAAGATGGAGAAAAAACTGGTTGCCTTTTAAGCAGTCTTTTTTACCACAGGTTCAGTTAATTTCAGATGAATTTGAAATCCCGCAACTTAATAAAACCAGAAAAATTTGGGCCTTGTTGCCTCATGATTATGATAATTCAAGTGAAAATTATCCCGTAATGTATTTGCAGGATGCTCAAAATTTATTCAATGAATCAGCCGAATTTGGTAATTGGGAAATTGACAAAAAACTGGCGGTTATGTCCGAGTATAAAATTGGAAAAATTATAATTATTGCCATAGAACACGCCAAAGAAGATCGAATAAAAGAATACAATGTTGGGAAAACAGTATTAGGAAAAGGACAAGGAAAAAAATACATCCGTTTTGTAACTGATACCCTAAAACCATTTGTTGACAGCAATTTTAGAACAAAAAAAGAACGGGAATTTACGGGGATTGGTGGAAGCTCGATGGGAGGATTAGTCAGTATTTTTAGTGGATTAAGAAACCCGGAAGTATATGGTAAATTAATGATTTTTTCTCCATCGCTTTGGGTTGTTCCAGAACTGAAAATTAATCCCAAAAAAGCAAATACAGCCGATACCAAAATCTATTTGTATGGCGGTGGTGATGAGAGTAAAACAATGATTGAACATATAAAAAGTTTTAAAGATAATCTGATTTCAAGCGAATTTGTAAAAGACAAATCAAAGATTAATTTAAGCATTAACAGGCAAGGAAAACATAGTGAAACCTATTGGAGTGATGAATTTCCTAAAGCAATAGAATGGTTGTTTTTTAATACAAAAGAGTCGTAGAGCACTATTCATAGGGTCTTGAATTAATAGGTAGAAAAAAAGAAAAGAACAAATGAAAACAAATACATTACAAAACGTAGCTGATTTTTCAGGAACAATTTTGATTCCGGTTTTTGAAACGTATTCAAAAAGTATTGTTCCTATAACTTTTAATGGATTAGAAATAACATCAAAAGTTTTTTTTGGAAAAAAAGACACGCACTATTTAGCTGAAAAAAACAATAATGCATATGTTTTTATTGGCTTAGGAAAAGTGATAGACTATAAATCATTGAAAACTATTTTTCGTCGTATTTCATCGAAACAAAAAGAAAATTTTAGTTCGAATGTTGCTTTAGTTATACCTGAACAATTCACTCAGGATCAGGTTGAAGCGATGGTTTCTGGTTTGCTTTTAGGAACGTATGATTTAGGTCATTTCAAAACAGAAAAAAACGCACATCCTTTTTTGAGTGCTGATTTTACTTTAAATTTAGTATCCGAAAAAGATTATTTGGCTACAGCCAAAAAAGGAATTAAAATTGCCAAAGCACAACTGGCAACTTATAATTTGGTTGATTTACCACCCAACACGATTAATCCTAAATATTTGGCCAATTGGGCTAAAGAAACAGGTGAAAAATATGGTTTTGACGTAGAAGTTTTAGGTCATGATGCAGCAAAAATAGTGGGATTGGGCGCTTTTTTGGCAGTTGGAAAAGGAAGTGAAAATGAACCACAGTTTATCATTATGAATTACACTCCTAAAGTGGAAGTGGAACACATGAAACATGTTGGGTTAGTGGGGAAAGGAATCACTTTTGATACAGGAGGATTAAATATAAAAACAGCTGGAATGCTTCATATGAAGTGCGATATGGCAGGTGGTGGTGCCGTTTTTGGGGCGATGCAATTGATTGCAGATTTGCAATTACCCGTAAAAGTGACTGCAATTGTTCCTTGTGCCGAAAATTCAGTTGATGCCAAATCATTTCTACCAAGTGATGTAATTCACAGTTATAGCGGACATTCGATAGAAATCATTGATACAGATGCTGAAGGACGACTCATTTTGGCGGATGGATTGTCATATTTAATTAAAAATTTCAAACCTGAATATATAGTTGATATTGCTACGCTAACCGGAAGCAGTGTTGGTACTTTTGGGTATGAATGTGGTGCTTTGTTTACCAATAATACCGAAATGGCTAAGAAGCTACAAGAAAACGGAGACGCAATAGGAGAGCGTTTGTGGCCTTTACCGCTTTGGGATGTTTATAAATCCGATATTGAGAGTGACATTGCAGATGTAAAAAATTATAGCGGAAAACCAGTTGCCGGAGCAATAAGTGCCGCTAAATTTTTAGAATATTTCACCCAAGAGCACAAAGCTTGGGCACATCTTGATGTTGCAGGTGTCGCATTTGGCGATGATGAGCTTGCTAAAAGTAAGCATGCTACAGGATATGGAGTTCATTTATTAACTAAATTCATTGAAAATTTATAACGTATGGAAAACTCTAAAACCTTCCTTTGTATTTCAAATTATTTCAAGGGTGCCGATTTTTTAATTAATTTAAAAAAGTTAGGCAACAAAGTCTATTTAGTGACAAGTGAAAAACTGAGAGACAAGCCATGGCCACATCAACATATCGATGAGATTTTTTATATGGAAGGCCAAGATGTCGATTGGAATTTAGAACATCTGCTGTTAGGTGTTGGTAATTTTATGAAGTCAACCAAAGTTGATGCCATTGTTGCCTTAGATGATTATGATGTCGAAAAGGCTACATATCTAAGGGAAAACCTGCGTATTGACGGGATGGGACAAACAACGGGACGTTATTTTAGAGATAAACTGGCGATGCGCATGAGAGCAAAAAGTTGTGGAATTCCTATTCCGGCATTTTGTTCTTTATTTAATGATCATGACATCAATACTTTTGCAGACACAATTTCAGCTCCATGGGTTTTGAAACCACGTTCTGAAGCTTCGGCTGCAGGAATTATAAAAATATATGATAAAGAGAGTTTGTGGATTCACATTAATGAAATGGGTAATAACAGATTCAAATATTTATTAGAACAATTCAAACCTGGCGATGTGTATCATTGTGATAGTTTAATTTCAGAAAGTAAAGTAATTTTTAGTTTGACTTCAAAATATTTAGCCACTCCAATGGAAATTTCTCAAGGTGGCGGTGTTTTCCGTTCAGCTAATATTAAGTACAATTCAGAGGATGATAAAGCCATAAAAAAGTTAAATGAAGAAGTAATGAAAGGCTTCGGATTGAAACACGGTGCCGCACATACTGAATTCATAAAATGCAATGAAGATGGTCAAATTTATTTCCTGGAAACTTCTTCAAGAGTAGGAGGGGCTCATTTGGCCGAAATGGTAACAGAAGCTTCCAATATTAATTTATGGAAAGAATGGGCTGCAATTGAAGACGCATTGGTTAAAGGAACTAAATACATTTTGCCAAAAGTAAAAAAAGAATATGCCGGTATCGTTTTGACATTATCAAAATTCCAGCATCCTAATTTATCTTCGTTTTCAGATCCTGAAGTTTGTTTTAGAGTTCCGTTAGAATATCACGCGGGTCTTATTGTCAAATCAGATAAGCAAGAAAGAGTTTTAGAATTGTTAGATGATTATGGGAATCGCTTAGCCAATGATTTTACTGCTGTAGTAGAACAAAGTAAGGTAACCAACTTGCATTAAATGCTATTATTAAACTAAAAAAAGCGACTGTTTCAATAGAGACAGTCGCTTTTTTATTTAAAGTTTACTTAAACTAATAATGGACAGATTTTTATATCTTACTTAAAAATTTCTATAATAAATAACGGTTTCCATCTCCTCCACACATGAAAAAAATAGTTCTGATTTTTAGCTTTTTAGGGTTAATTAGTTGTAAAACGTATACTACAACGAGTTTAATTGAATCTCAAAAACCGTTTCAAAATGAATATTTTACTGTTGCTTTTGGTTCCTGCGATAACCAGAAGATTAAAAACGAACTGTGGCCAGCTATAGATAAAAATCATCCGTCCGTTTGGATTTGGGGAGGTGATAATGTGTATTCGGATACTAAGGATATGGATTTTCTTAAAAGTAATTATGAAATTCAGAAACAAGATTCAGATTATCTCAAGTTCATTAAAGACAAAATTATATTAGGAACATGGGATGATCACGATTATGGAGCGAATGACGGCGGGGAAGAATATCCTTTTAAAAGACAAAGTCAACAGTTATTACTGGATTTTTTAGATACGTCAAAGAATGCTCCTGAACGAAAAAGAGATGGGGTTTATACTGCTAAAACTATTCTTGTAAATGGAAATAAAATAAAAATTATTGTATTGGATTCTCGTTTTTTTAGAACGGCATTGACTAAAGCCACCGATTCAAAAAAACGGTTTCAACCCAATACATATGGTGAAGGAACCGTATTAGGAGAGGCACAATGGAAATGGCTTGAAAAAGAACTTAAATCATCTGATGCGCAATTTAATGTAATTGTCAGCAGCATTCAATTTTTATCTGATAAACATGGTTTTGAAGCTTGGGGGAATTTCCCTCATGAAATAGAAAAACTGGAGAAATTGATTCTTTCGACGAAAGCAAAAGCCACTTTTATAATCTCAGGAGATTGCCATATAGCCACTTTTTCCTCAAAAAATGTTGCGGGTTTATCTTATCCGTTAGTAGATTTTACCTCGAGTGGATTGACGCATACTTACGCTTCTTTTTCCAGTGAGGAAAATCCTTATGTGAAAGGGGAAGTGGTTAAAGAGTTGAACTTTGGACTATTAAAATTTGATTTTAAAAACAATAAAGTGATAATGGAAATTCGTGGAAAGGAAAATAAATTTATTCAAGAATATGTTCAATCCTATCCTGAAAAATAATTTTTTTAGGTACTATATTTATAAAATTATAAAGTTTATTTTTGTTCAAAATGATTAATTATGAAAAAACAGTTTAGTATTATTTTTATTTCGTTTCTATTTTTTAACGGTATAAATGCACAAGGTTTACTAAATAAATCAGAGCAAAAATTCACGAGACAAGATACTTTGCGCGGAAGTATCACAAAAGAAAGAGCATGGTGGGATGTGAAATATTATCATCTCAATATTAAAGTAAATCCAGCAGACAGTACTATTACAGGTTCAAATACAATAAAATATCAAGTTGTAAAAGAATACAATAGCATGCAAATTGACTTACAAAATCCTATGGAAATTAATAAAGTCATTCAGGATGGAAAAGTTTTAAAATATAAAAGAGAAGGAAATGCATTTTTTATTGAATTAATTGCTCCTCAAACAAAAGGTGCACTAAAAGAAATTACCATATTTTATGGTGGAAAACCAAAAGTAGCCGTAAATCCACCTTGGGATGGAGGTATAACTTGGAAAAAAGACAGTAATGGAAATCCTTTTATTGCTTCTTCTTGTCAAGGATTGGGTGCAAGTGTTTGGTGGCCAAACAAAGATCACATGTATGATGAAGTGGATACTATGCTGATTAGTGTAAATGTTCCAAAAAATTTGACGGATGTTTCCAATGGACGTTTACTAAGTGTAAAGCAATTAAAAGATGGAACAAAAACCTATAATTGGTATGTATCAAATCCAATCAATAATTATGGTGTAAATATAAATATAGGCGATTATGTTTCGTTTTCAGAAAAACATAAAGGAGAAAAAGGCGATTTAGATTGCAGCTATTATGTTTTGAGAGACAATTTGGCGAAAGCCAAAAAACAATTTCAAGATGTTCCAAAAATGCTAAAAGCTTTTGAACATTGGTTTGGACCGTATCCATTTTATGAAGACAGTTACAAATTGGTTGAAGCTCCGTATTTAGGAATGGAACATCAAAGTAGCGTAACATATGGGAATGGTTTTCAAAACGGATATCGTGGTAGGGATTTAAGCGGAACGGGTTGGGGATTAAAATTTGATTTTATCATTATTCATGAATCTGGGCATGAGTGGTTTGCCAATAATATCACGTATAAAGATATTGCTGATATGTGGATTCACGAGAGTTTTACAAATTATTCAGAAAGCCTTTTTGTAGAATATTACTATGGAAAAGAAGCCGGATTTGAATATGTTCTGGGAACCAGAAAAGGTATAAAAAATGACAAACCAATTATAGGAAATTATGATGTAAACAACGAAGGTTCTGGTGATATGTATCCAAAAGGAGGGAATATGTTGCATACTTTACGCCAAATTGTAAATGATGATGAAAAATGGAGAGGCATTTTAAGAGGCTTAAACAGTACTTTTTATCACCAAACTGTTACTACAAAACAAATTGAAGATTATTTAAGTCAGCAAGTTGGAATCGATTTATCTACAGTTTTCAATCAGTATTTAAGAGATACCAGAATTCCAACATTAGAATATTTTTTCAAGGATAATCAAGTGGGTTATCGCTGGACAAATTGCGTTCCGGGTTTTAATATGCCCGTGAAAGTAACGCTAAATGGAAAAGAAGAATTACTGCAACCAGAAACAGAATGGAAGAGTGTTCCGGTAAATTCTGAAAATTCAAAACTGGAAACAGATAAGAATTTTTATGTAGCCAGTTTTAATATTACTGAGTAAATCCAAAAGGTGTGTTTCTAAAATTTAGAAAACACACCTTTTTTTATCTTTTCTTAAACTGTATCGGATTTTCTCCCACCACTTTTTTGAAGATTCTATTAAAGTACGAAAGGCTTTCAAATCCACATTCAAAGCACGTTTCGGTTACGTTTTTATCACTTTTTAAAAGTCTTTTAGCTTGTTCGATTCGATATTGATTTAAAAATTCAGTAAACGTCAATCGTGTCATTTTTTTAAAATAACGACAAAAAGCCGCCTTAGATAAATGAGTTAAATTGGAGATTTCTTCAATAGAAACAGCCCTTTGGTAGTTTTCCTCTATAAATTTATAGACGACTTTTAATCGCAATTGTTCTTTATTATTATATAAATTTTCAAATGGTTTATCGTGCAAAAAAGTCATTTCATTTGATGTTGATAAAATCTGAAATAATGACAGCACTTCAATAAATTGTTCAAAATGAGATAATAGATGAATTTTTTGAAGCCTTTTACCAATTTTATCTTTTACAGCTCCATGAAAACAAATCACCTTTTTTGAGTTCTCAAATAATTGATAAATAGAAGCTAATTCAGGAGTTGTTATAAAGTCATTTTTGAAAAAGTCTTCTTTAATCTGTAAGACTACTTTCTCATATTCAGTTTTAATTCCATAATCAAAATTCAAATGCGGAATATTGGAACCTATAAAAACCAAATCACTTCCTTCAAAATTGCCAATATGATCGCCTACGCGTCGTGTTCCATTTGGCGCAACAATGAAAGTTAATTCAAATTCAGGATGAAAATGCCAATAATAAAAATCATTCAATTTTGGATTTACCAATATTCTGAATGAACTCCCGGCTAATCTTTTTATATCCTCAAAAACTATTTTCATATCTCGTTAACTCAATAATTGCTCAATAGAATACATATACTTGTTTAAAGTTAATAAAAAAATCAATATTGTACAAATAGCAGTAAATTTTGTGGAAGTAATTAGTATTCACTTTTTCTAATTTTGAAATAGTTATAACACTAAAATATAAGACTATGGAAAAGAATAATCAATCAATGACACCAACTATGGTTCCCACAATGGCACAAAATAATGCTCATAAAGATATTCCGGGAAATCCATCTACTGCAAAATCCAGCACAACAAAATTAAATGATCGTTCAAATGGCAAACCGTTACGTTTACTTACTGAAGACGACTGGAAGTTTTGGATTGAAAACGGTTACATTGTCATAAAAAATGCTATTCCGAAAGAAAACGCTAAAAAAATGGCTGATTTTCTATGGGAATTTGAAGAGAAAAATCAAAATGATCCAGAAACTTGGTATGCTCCGCCAAGAGCCGAAATGCAAATGAAAGAGCTTACCAATAGCGGTATGGTTGAAGTTTACAATCATCAATATCAATGGGATAACCGACAAATGGAAAAAGTATATGATGCATTTGTAGATATTTGGGGAACCGAGAAATTATGGGTTACTATCGACCGAGCAAATTTGAATTTACCAGTTCGTCCAGGTTTTGATTTCAAAGGATTTATTCATTGGGATTATGATCCGGAGACAAAACCTCAAAACGTACAAGGGGTTCTAGCTTTGGCTGACCAAATGGATGAAAATATGGGAGGGTTTCAATGTATACCTGATTTATATCGAAATTATGATACTTGGAAACTGACACAACCAGAAGATAGAAATCGTTTTAAACCAGATGTTACTGGTCTTGAAGATAAATTTGTAAAAGTAAAAATGGAAGCTGGTGATTTATTAATTTTTAATAGCACACAACCGCATGGGATTCGCCCTAATATTACAAAAGATAAAGTAAGAATGGCACAATATATTTCTATGATGCCAGCTGAAGAGGATAATGAAGAATTGCGTCAATGGAGAGTTAATTCTTGGAAAAATCGCATTGCGCCTGAAGGATATGCGTTTCCTGGAGATCCTCGAAAATGGGAACAAACCAAATATAAAACTGCGGAATTGAGTGATTTAGGAAAAAAATTATTGGGAGTAGAGAAGTGGTAACAAAAAAAGGGATACAATAAGTATCCCTTTTTTATATTTATTATTTTTTAAAACATTTAGATTAAATTCTTCTTAATGTAATTAAAACTTGTTACTGCGGATTCTATCGGATTCGGTTTGTAGTTTGATTCGTGCTCTAAAAAGAAACGTTTCATTCCGGAAAGTTCTGCTTTAGCAAAAATCGATTTGAAATCAATTGCTCCAGTTCCAATTTCGGCATTCCAATCAGGATTTACTTTATCCATATCTTTTACGTGCCACATAGTGAAACGTCCAGGATATTTTTTGAATAATTGCAACGGATCATTTCCAGAACGAACAACCCAGTATAAATCCATTTCAAAATCAACTAAGTTTTTATCCGTTTCATTTAATAAAATCTCATATCCATTTGTTGATCCGAATTTTGTAAATTCAAAATCATGATTGTGATAGGCTAATTTTAAACCTCCTGCTTTACAAAGTTCACCCACTTTATTTATTTGTGAAGCTAGTTTTTTGTAATCATCACCGCTAGTTCCTCTTAATTCGGAAATTATATAAGGTACAGTTACATATTCACTTCCCAAATGATTTGCTGTTTCGATATATGATTTTACAAGATCAGTAGTGCCATCTTTAATCATAGAGTTAAAATCGAAATGATTACTAGTGGCTTTTAAACCGTTATCATCAAGTATCGATTTAAAATCATGTACAGAAGTTCCAAAAAAGCCTTTGTCTACTGAATAACCAAAAGTTTCCACTTCTGTAAATCCAGCTTTTCCAACTTGGGATAAAACTCCTTTGACATCTTTTGGTAAAGTATCACGCAGTGTCCATAATTGAATTCCGATGGCTCTTTTTTTAGAGTCAAAAGCAAATGTAGGAGCAATGGCTAATGCGCCTAATACTAAACCAGCATTAATTAAAAATTCTCTTCTTTTTATCATGGGTTATTTTTTAGATTAGTTAAATATCACAAATTGCAATAGCCTGCTTCAATGAAGCTAGTTTGTCCGGGTTTTTAGGAATAAATTCTTGTCCTACAAAACCTTTGAAACCAGTTTTTGCAATAGCTTTCATTATTGCTTCGTAATTTAATTCCTGTGTATTATCAATTTCATTTCGTCCTGGAACCCCGGCTGTATGAAAATGAGCAATATATTGATGGTTGTCTCTTATGTTTCTAATCACATCACCTTCATCAATTTGCATGTGATAAATATCATAAAGAAGTTTAAAGTTTTCTGAGTTTAAACGTTTTGCTAATTCAACTCCCCATGATGTTCTGTCACATTGGTAATCTTTATGGTCAATTTTGCTGTTTAACAATTCCATCACCAAAATCACATTATGCTTTTCAGCTAATGGAATTAGTTTTTGTAAACCAAGAACACAATTATTCCAACCTTCTTCATCTGTTTTTCCTCTTCGGCTTCCGCTAAAGCAAATTAGATTTTTATAACCGGCTTTAGCCACCAGAGGAATCATTTCGGTATAATTCTTTATAAGTGTTTCATGAAATTTAATATCATTGAAACCATCCACTAAATTAATCTCAGCACCGTTGCACATTGTAGAAACTAAATCATATTTTTTCAATGTTGGCCAAGAGGAAGGTCCTACTAAATCAATACCGGTAATTCCAATTTTCTTAGCCTCTATGCAAAGTGTATCCAAATCAAGACTGTCAAAACACCAACGAGAAACAGAGTGATTTATATTTCCTTTCAACATACCCAATTGTGTTTCTGTATTATTCATTGGCATAGCCAAAGCAGAAAATCCAGAAGGAATTCCCATAGCCGCTGTTCCGGCAAGTATTCCTTTTATGGCAGATCTCCTATTTAAATTAGTGCTCATTTTTTATTTTTTATACAGCAGAAGATGTTTCTTCGACTTTGTTTTTTTCATTGAATAAAAGTGCAAAAAGTAGGAATACTGCGAAAGCAATTCCGGCAGGAATTATCCAAACCATTTCCCAATTTATAGCGCCGTCTAACATTTTATAATTGTCCGTTATCCAACCAGCAACTGCAAAACCTATCAACATACCAACTCCGTAAGTAGCTAACGTAATTAGACCTTGAGCGGCACTTTTATATTTTTCTCCTGCTTTTGAATTGGTGTAAATTTGACCAGAAACAAAAAAGAAATCATAACAAATACCGTGCAAAGCAATACCTATAATAAGCATAAAACTTAAATCATCTCCATTACCATAAGCAAATAAAACGTAACGAATTGCCCACGCCAACATTCCAACCAAGATTGTTTTCTTGAAGCCAAAACGGGTAAAAAATACAGGAATCAATAATAAAAATAAAGCTTCAGATATTTGACCGATTGCCATTTTTCCAGTAGGATTTTCAACTCCTGCTTCTGTCAAAAATGGATGTGCATTTTGGTAATAAAACGCAAGAGGAATACAAATAAGAATTGATGAGATAAAAAAGATGGCGAAGTTTTTATCCTTCAATAACTTTAAAGCATCAAGACCAATAATATCTCCTATTTTTATTTTTTCGTCACTTACTTTTGGTGGTGTTTTTGGTAAAGAAAAACTAAATATACCTAAAACTAAAGCTGCGATTCCTGCTAAAAGGAACGTGTTTTTAAGCATTCCTTCAGAAATTGCTTCTGCAGCATCCCAATGGAAAACAAAACTAATAGACAATCCTGCTAAAATCCAACCAATTGTTCCCCAAACTCTAATGTTTGCAAACTCTTTCTCTGGATCTTTCATTTGATTGAAAGAAACTGAATTTACTAATGCTAATGTTGGCATGTATAAAATCATATAGCTTAGAACGTAAGTATAAAACATTCCAACCTCTTCTGACTGATACATTTGATACATTAAAAATGCTCCAATAAGATGAAGTATTCCTAAAATTTTCTCAGCATTAAAATATCGGTCAGCGATTAACCCTATAATAAAAGGTGCTATAATAGCGCCCCATGATTGTGTAGAAAAAATTGCGGCAGTTTCTGATCCAGATGCTTTTAGATTATTCCCCAGAAACGTACCAAGGGTTACAAACCATGCTCCCCAGATAAAAAATTCTAGGAACATCATTATGGATAATTTAATTCGGATGGTGCTATTCATTGGTATATTGGTTTTATTTTTTGGTTTTGGTTAATTAGCAGTAATTTATTTTTTAATATTTCATTCTCAATTACATACCGGCTTCACATCCAGTTGTAATTTTCATAGAATTCCATTCTTTAATCTGAATGTTTCTGAACCACACATTATCACCGTGATCTTGTAATGCAATTTTTCCTTTTTTGAATGCAGCAAAACCAGGCCAAGTAGCAAATTTACTTCCTGCTACCAATGTTTTAAAGTTGGCATCCCAAAGTGTAGTTTCAACTACTTTCACGCCATTCAATAACATTGTCAGTTTTCCGAATTTACATACAAGGTCAACAGAATTCCATTCTCCAACTGGTTTAACAGGCTCAGAAGTACTTTTTATTAAATCATACAAATCTCCTGATCTGTGTTTTTCAATTTTTCCGTCAGGGTGACCGTCATTGTCCAATACTTGCATTTCCAATCCAGTTTCGTAAGTATTTTTGAATTTTGTCAAATCTTCGTTTACAAAGAAAATAATACCACTGTTTGCATTTGCTGCTACTTTCCATTCTAATTTTAAATGAAAATTCTCGTATTCTATATCTGTTACAAGATCGCCTCCTTGACCATTTTTGGCAGCGGTAGGGTCAAAATGCAATACACCATCTTCAACTTTCCAACCGGAACCAGCAGTTTTTTTTCCATAAGTATGCCATCCTGTTGTTGATTGTCCATCAAATATTGATTTAAATCCTTTTGCTATTGGTGCTTGTTGTGCATTTGCTGTTTGAATCATTACCATAACAATTAATGAAGTACAAATATTTTTAATCATTTTTAAATTTTTGATTTAATAATTAATCTTGTTTATAAAGTTAAAGCTTTCCAACCTTGACGATAATCACGTTTTACAAATTGATTAACTTCGTCAAAATTAGTGATTTTCATAGCATCATTATCCCATAATAATTTTGCTGAACGTCCTGGATATACTTCTTCTCCAAGTTCTTCTCTCATCACATCGTAACCTCTGATTGCAAGATTTGCCATCAATAAAGCTTCAGTTAATGGTCCGGCAATTTCAAAAGGAGAGCTTAATTCTTTTTTCCCGTAACCTGCAATTGCGGCTTCAACCCATTGTCTGTAATGACCTTCGGAACCATCCTTTACTCTGCTATATTTTTGAGCAACTTTGAGATTTTCATTTTTGCTAAGAGGAAGTAAACGAGGATTTAAACCATACGTATCACACATCATTTTTCCTTTTGTACCAGTGAATAACGTTCCATTTCCACCATCACCAAAAATCTCATTCGGGCCTAATTCAGTAGGTCTTTCAGGTTGAATTCCTCCATCCATCCAGTGTACCGCTATGTCACCATTTGTTTTTTCAGTTTTTGGAAAAGTTAATGTAACATGACTTGAAGGAGGGCAACTTTCTGGGAAATATCCTCTTTGAAATTCATCTACATAAACAGAACCAACACTACATTGAACATCTTTAGCATATTTTAAATTCAATACACTAAAAGGAGCTTCTAATAAATGGCATCCCATATCTCCTAATGCACCTGTACCGTAATCCCACCAACCGCGCCAGTTGAATGGCACTAATTTATTTACATACTCTTTATAAGGGGCTGTTCCTAACCATAAATCCCAATCCAATTCTTTTGGAATATCCGCTTTATTGGCAGACCAAGGAATACCTTGAGGCCAAACTGGACGGTCTGTCCAAGCATGAATAGTGTGAACATCACCAATTAAACCAGCTTCATACCATTCTTTCATTATTCTGGTACCATCATTTGATGCACCTTGATTTCCCATTTGGGTTACCACTTTATATTTTTTGGCCGCTTGAGTCAAAATACGAGCTTCGTAAATATCATGTGCCATAGGCTTTTGAACATATACATGTTTCCCTAATTGCATAGCTGCTAGAGCTTGTATAGCATGATTATGATCCGGTGTAGAAACTGAAACAGCATCGAAGTTTTGGTGTTCTTTATCTAACATTTCGCGCCAATCCTTATAAAATTTAGCTTTTGGAAATTTATTTATGCTTGCGGCAGCTCTTTTAGTGTCAACATCGCACAAAAATGAAATATCGGCTTTTCCACTGCTGGCAAACATAGCAATATCAGATTTTCCTTTTCCACCAACACCAATACTGGCTATTGATAAACGATCACTTGGTGCTACGAATCCTCTTCCTAAAACATGACGAGGAACAATCATAAAAGCTGCTGCCGCTATTGCTGTTGTTTTTATGAAATCACGACGGTTGTTTGTGATTTTATTCTCTTCTTCTTTTTGTTTCATTTATTTTAATACGGTTATAGTTAATAGTAATAAAATAGCTTAATAAATGAAGTTCTTTTCAATATTCTAAAGTTATTTAGAATATTGAAAAGCACCTTTGGAATTATTTTTTTAAGGATAAAATATATTTCGCCATTGATTTTGCATCGTCCTTTTTTAGAGATGTATGAGCGGCCATCGGTATAGTTCCCCAAACTCCAGAACCTCCTTTTATAATTTTACCGGATAAATAAGCGACATTTTTTTCATTAGAAGGATATTTTTTTGCAATATCTAAATAGGAGGGACCTATAAGTTTTTTGTCTAATTTATGACATCCAACACAATCAGATTTAGCAATTAATTTCTCTCCATCAGATGTTTGAAAAATGGCGTTTGTTTTTTTTATGGCTTTAATATATTTTGTATCTAAATTATCATTGGAAAATGAGGTTAAGCTAATTAAAGCTACCCCAAAAAGCAAATATTTTAATTTCATTTTCATTTCTATTTAAGTTTTATAATCCTAAGTTTTTTCTGTTAAAAGCTTTATTAGTTTCTACCGCAGCAAAATCATCAAATGCTTTATCGGTAACTTTTATAATATGATTTTTTATAAATTCAGCACCTTCACGTGCACCATCTTCTTGATTTTTAATACAACATTCCCATTCCATAACAGCCCAACCTTTGAAATCATATTGTGCCAGTTTGCTGAAAATAGTTTTAAAATCAATTTGACCATCTCCGGGAGATCGATAACGTCCCGCACGATTTACCCAACTTTGATATCCACCAAAAGTTCCTTGCTTTCCTGTAGGGTTAAACTCGGCATCCTTCACGTGAAAAGCTTTAATCCTTTCGTGATAGAAATCAATATATTGAATGTAGTCTAACTGCTGCAATACAAAATGTGACGGATCGTAAAGTAAACAAGCTCTTGAATGGTTATTTACAGCCTTCAAAAACATTTCATAGGTTTCCCCATCAAATAAATCTTCTCCTGGATGAATTTCATAGCAAAGATCGATCCCATTTTGATCAAACTCATTTAAAATTGGCAACCAACGTTTTGCTAATTCGGCAAAACCGTCTTCAACTAAGCCGGGAGGCCTTTGTGGCCAAGGGTGAAAATATTGCCAAAGCAAAGAACCACTAAAAGTTGCATGTGCATTTAAACCTAAATTTTGGGATGCTTTTGCAGCATATTTCAATTGTTGCACTGCCCATTCTTGTCTGGCTTTAGAATTACCATGCACATTTACAGGTGCAAAAGCATCAAAAAAATCATCATACGCAGGATGAACCGCAACTAATTGACCTTGTAAGTGAGTTGATAGTTCTGTGATTTCTAATCCGTAAGAAGCAATTGTACCTTTAAGTTCTTCTGCATAGGTTTTACTTTCTGCAGCCTTTTGCAAATCAATGAATCGAGTATCTAATGTTGGCATTTGAATACCTTTAAAACCTAAATCAGCAGCCCATTTGCAAATCCCATCTAAGGAATTAAAAGGAGCTTCATTACTGATAAATTGAGCTAAAAATACTGCTGGGCCTTGTATTGTTGTCATATTATATTTTGTCTAAAACTTTTATGAATTCCTATTTTATTACAAAACGTAAGGAGTCCATTTTTTATCAGATTGTGATGATGCTACTACGTTATCAATAAATGCCATTCCTCTTAATCCATCTTCAACAGAAGGAAAGTCTAACATTTCAGGCGTAGGCTCTGTACCATCTAACTTACAACCAAGCGTTAAGGCAAAGTTACGGTAAATATTAGCAAATGCTTCTAAATAACCTTCTGGATGCCCGCCAGGAGTACGACAATTATGGGTAGCAAATGAAGATAAATGTGCTCCATAATTAGATCCCGCTCTTAAAATCTGCGCTGGTTCATCTAACCATCTAACCATTAAAGTATTTGGGTCGTGTTGGAACCATTCGATTCCACCTTTTTCACCATAAACTCTAATTTTTAAAGCGTTTTCTTCGCCAGCAGCAACTTGAGATGCAATTAAAACTCCTTTTGCGCCATTGTCAAACTTCAACAATACAGCGCCATCATCATCCATTACGCGGCCTTCAACAAGTGTGTTTAATTCTGCACAAACATCTGTAATTTTAGCTCCGGTAATATATTCGGCTAAATGTGATGCATGAGTTCCAATGTCTCCCATTACAGAACTTTTTCCTGATTTTTTAGGATCAGTTCTCCAAGCAGCTTGTGCATTTCCTTCTCTTTCTGATAGTTTACTTAACCATCCTTGAGGATATTCTACCAAGACTTTTCTAATCTTACCCAATTTTCCCTCGCTAACCATAGCTTTCGCTTGTTTAACCATTGGATAACCGGAGTAGGTATGTGTCAAACAAAGTATTAGTCCTGTCTCTTCTACTTTTTGTTTCAATAGTTTTGCTTCCTCCAATGAAAAAGTCATTGGTTTTTCAATTACTACGTTAAAACCATGCTCCAAAGCCATCATAGCAGGTGCAAAATGCGCAAAATTTGGAGTAACAATAGTAACAAAATCGATTCTTTGGTCAGCAGGTAATGCCGCTTCAGCTTTAATCATTTCGTCATACGTTAAATATGTTCTTGATTCTGGAAGAAACAAGGCTTTACCAGATGCTATTGCTGTTTCTGGGTTTATACTTAATGCACCACAACTTAATTCAATTAGTCCATCCATATTGGCGGCTAAGCGGTGAATTGCACCTATAAAGGCATCTTGGCCACCACCGACCATACCCATTCTTAATTTTCTCATAATGATGAACCTAAATATTTCCTTTTTTTAATTCTTTTACTGCATAATCACATGCACGTGCCGTTAAAGCCATAAATGTTAATGATGGATTTTGACAAGCGATAGAAGGCATACAAGAACCATCGGTAACAAATACATTACTAACTTCATGCATTTGATTCCATTTATTTAAAACTGAATCTTTAGGGTCATTACCCATTCTGGCAGTACCCATTTCGTGTATAGCCATTCCAGGATAACAATCGTTATCGTATGTTTTTACATTTTTGATTCCAGAAGCTTCGAGCATTTCAGCAGCATCATTCATCATGTCTTCACGCATTTTAGCTTCATTCTCTTTGTATTCGCAATCAATAGCCAAAACAGGTTGTCCCCATTTGTCTTTTTTGTTGTGATCGATATATACTTTGTTTTCATAATAAGGTAACATTTCTCCAAATCCACCTAATCCCATGCTCCAAGAATCAGCAGGTAATGACATGGTAGATTTAAAGTTTTCGCCAAAAGCTAATTCTGCTACTTCTTTATGCCATGATCCTCTGCTGGCGCCTCCTTGATAACCAAAACCTCTTAAATAATCACGTTTATCACCACCTACATTCTGGTATCTTGGAATATAAATACCATTTGCTCTTCTTCCGTATGTGTACTTATCTTCAAAACCTTCAGCTGTTCCTTCGGCTCCACAACGGAAATGATGGTCCATTAAATTATGTCCCAATTGTCCACTAGCATTACCCATCCCATTTGGATGCGCTTCTGAAGTTGAATTCAATAAGATGAATGTTGATCCTAAAGTAGAACCATTTACAAAAACAATTTTAGCATAAAACTCCATAGTTTCATTTGTTTCTGCATCAATTACCATTACACCTTTAGCCTTTTTTGTGTCTTTATCATAAATAATATGATTCACAATAGAGTAGGGTCTTACTGTTAATCTATTAGTAGCCATAGCAGCAGGCAATGTAGATGATTGCGTGCTGAAATAAGCTCCAAACGGGCAACCACGACTACATAAATTTCTATATTGACAACTTCCACGACCTTTATGAGGCACCGTTAAATTAGCCGTACGACCAATGGTTAAAATACGTGTTCTGTTATAATGCTTTTCTAATCTTTCTTTAACTGATTTTTCTACACAGTTTAAATCCATTGGAGGCAAAAATTTACCATCTGGTAAAAGAGGCCAGTTTTCTGCTTGACCACTGATTCCTGCAAATTTCTCTACATAATCATACCATTTAGTAAGGTCTTTATAACGGATAGGCCAGTCATTACCATGACCATCTTTGGCATTATCTTCAAAATTGTGGTCGCTAAAACGGTAACTTTGACGACCCCACATTAAAGACTTTCCTCCAACATGAAATCCTCTGTACCAGTCAAAACGTTTGTCTTCTGTATACGGACATTCCAAGTCATTAACCCACCATTTTTCGGTAGCTTCATTGTATGGATAATCACGTGTTTGTACCGGATGTGTTCTTTTTTGTTCTTCAGTAAGTTTACCGGCATGCTCAAATTCCCAAGGAGCTTTCATTGCAGATTCGTAATCTTTAACGTGCTCAATGTTCATACCGCGTTCCAACATCAAAACTTTTAAACCTTTTTCAGTAAGTTCTTTTGCTGCCCAACCACCACTAATTCCTGATCCTATTACAATAGCATCATATGTATTTTCCTCTTTTAAATTCGTATTTATATTCACGTGTAGTATTTTTATTTAATAAAATAGTTTAAGACAAAAGGTTCCAATAACAATTAGTTGGTAGCCCAAGCTTTTTGTCCAGGTTTGTAATCAGCATTTCCATCATATCTACCGGGAACTGGAAGGTATTCACGTGCTTGTGTACAGCCTATTTCTGAAGAGTAATACCCTAGAAGTGTCAAATCTCTTGCAATCAAAAAGAAAGAAGGTGCTTTTCCATTAGCTATTGTTTCGTCTTTTAAAGCTTCCATTAATTTCTGACGCTCTTCTATTGACATTGCCAAGAAATCTTTATTAAAATCTTTCAAGCATTTTGCTTGCATATCTTTCATTCCTGATGCAAAAATCTCTTGCATCTGTGCTGGATAACAATCTCTAATCATCATAGGAATAAAAGGGCCAAGTCCTGCGGCTTTAGCTCCTGGTGAAGATGCTGTCGTCGGTATGATGATATCGGCAAATTCAGCTAAAACCTCCTCATCCGAAGCGGAAAAAAATACTCGATTTTTTTCTTTTTCAGGCAAAGTAAAACTTTCAAATAAAACGCCCATAGTAGTTGCTGAGATTGCGCTTCCCATCAAAAACGCAACGCTTTTAAGTGCTTCTCTTCTATTCATTTGTTAATTATTAAAATTGTTTATTATTCTTAAATTATTATAACCTTACAATAATAAAGAAAAAAAAAATAGCTTAATTTTTTTTATGTTAATTTATTGAATAATTCCATTTTTTTCAAATTATTAAGGGAATCGCTTTAAAAAATTCATTAAACACTATCTGTAATCTGTTAAAACAAGAAAAAAAAAAAATTACATAAGACTAATAATCCTTTTTTTTGTTGTTTTTAGTTTAATTTAATCAGTTTTAACTTATAAAATTTTAAGCGATTTCCATTTTAAGTAATTTCAATGCGTTATAATGACATTATTACTAAAAATTAATCTTAAAAATAAATTTTATATAGCTCGACTAAATATGGTTTTGCATTTAAGAATAAAGGCCTTTGTTTTGAATAAGATAATATAGACAAATGAGGATCTAAATTGAAATAAAATTAAAAGTATAAGTTCGAAAAACTTAAGGCTTGACAATATCAATAATTTACCTCTCAAATAATCCAAGTGTTCCTCCAACCCAATCTTTATCTTTATTGAATTTTACGCCTATCATTTCGCCACGACTTAATCGAACCAAGTTGCACAATAGAGTAGGTGCGGCATCTTCATTTTTCCAAAAACAGAGTACACGGACTTCGGCTTTTACTTTCCCATCAGGAGATTGTACAATAGGAAGATAGTTTACCTTTTTTTGAAGAATATAAAGTTCTTTTTCGACAACTGCTTCAATATCCTCTTTTGTTACATGAAAAATAACTCCTGTTCCTGAGAAGGAAAAGAGTGGTTTTAGAACATAATTTTCTAAATCTTGTGGGATTTCTTTGAGCTCACTTAATAAAGTTGTTTCGATGAAATATTTCCCTTTTAAGAATGGTAAAATAAATTTACTGATTCGAAAAAACCAGTTGGGATGTCCAGCCCATTCCACATCAAGTTCATCAGAGAAATTAAAGTTTAATTTCAAATCCGTTCGCAAATCCAATTCATCAAAAATAACCCGATTATAGATTCTTTTTACAAGAATTTCATCGCCTTTTTCATTTTTATAGAACAGTTGTTGGTCTTTCTTTATGAGTTCAGTAACGCAAACTATCGGTATACCAATATCTCTTCGGCAATAATAAAAGTCAATCTTTGTATTTTGTTTTTCGGGTTCAATTTCAAGGAGAATAACATTTTCTTTTGGATGGTTATTGCAAATCGCTTCTTCCAAAATATCCAGATATTCCTGTGGTTCAATGTTATTGATAAATGGTGTTAACTCACTGAGGAATGGATAGTGATTCTTGAATTTGTCGTATAAATTAATCTGATAATTATACAAAGAAGGAAATCCTTGCACTTCAATAAGTTTAGGAATAACAGCTCCGTCTTCTTCACAAATTCCAAAATCAATTGCTAAAAAAGTGGTGTGATCATCCTCATTTGGAACTTTATGATTTAGTTCTAACGACTTATCTGTTAATAACTTAAAGTCTTCTTTTTGAATAAAAGAAATAACTTCATTACAACCTTCAATCAATTGATTTTTAAGCTCTTTCGAAATAAAAAAAGGCGTTTCTCCTAAACGAAAGGTAGGCATATAATTAAAATCGGAAGCAATATCATCTTTAAATTCCTGATATTTCTTTTCTGTAAATTGAGCATTAAATAACTCCCGATATTTTGAAATCATCTCGAAATGAATTTATTAATTAGAAAGCATTTTCTTTGTTTTCATCAAGTCATTAATAGCAGTTCTTAGAAAGTTTGGAATCAAGGTTTCATTTGTTCGGTATATTTTATCATCATCTAATAAATCTTCCAACATATTTCTAAACTTCCTTTTTCCTTTCATAGCTCTAATTTTTTCTTTTGCCTGTTTGTTTCTTAAATGAGAGACAAAGCTAATTGGATCTGCTTCGGGATGAAATTGAGTACCTACAAAATAGTCTGTAAAACGAACCGCCATGATAGCACGCTCGTATTGAACATGGTCTCTAATTTTCTCCAACGAAATAATTTTTGCGCCTTTTTTGGCAAAAACACTAAGCTTAGGCTGTACTACTTGATAATCTCTGGAATCAATTGCGTAAAAAGGATCTGCAAGTCCTTCAAATAAAGGATCTGTAACTCCTTCTTTGGTTTTATGAATGGTCATTACACCAAAAGAAGTATCATTTCTTCGGGTAACCGTGGCCAACCCAAAATGCAAGCAAGCCATTTGAAAAGAATGACAAATGAACAGTACATGCTTTTTAACCGCATTTTCACTATTCCATTTGTTCAACGAATCAATAAACGCATAATATTTCACATCCCAATTTCCATCTCCAATTAATGGATTCCCTGGACCACCGGTAGAAATATAAATATCAAATTCCTTAATATCCGGTAATTCACATTTTACCCGAACATCGAATATTTCAAAACTAACTACAGGACTGAACCTGTTTACAACATCAATTATACAACGCATCCCCTGATTAGGTTCTCCTTTGTACATATCTAAAAGCGCTATTTTTATAATTTTATTCGACATAACTATTTTTAAAAAACGATGCGCAAAGATAATTTATATTTTACAATCCCTTTGTAAATTCGCCAGTTATAAAGTCCACGACTTTGCTAAGATCACCTGTTTCTTCAAAAACAGTTAATTGTTTGTCTGCTCCGGTTCCATTTTTCAAAATTTCATGAACATAATTAATATCCTCACGACTTCCCAGTTCATCAACAACATCGTCAATAAAGTCTAATAATTCTAAGATGAGCATTTTAGTTTCCACTTCTTTTTGAAGACCAAAATCAATCATATTATTATCGATTCCATAGCGGGCAGCACGAAATTTATTTTCCTTTATCAACGCCAATCGATAAATATTGAAACTCGTATTGTTCATGTTCAATTTGTAGAGTTTAGCCACAATTGCTTGAATAATAGCTACTATGCAAATGGTTTCATCAACTGTTAAACACATGTCACAAATCCTGAATTCTATCGTATTATAAAAAGGATGCAAGCGTAAATCCCACCAAATTTTCTTTGGATTATCGATACAATTTGTTTTTACCAAAGTATCTAAATAGTTTTCGTACGAACTTACAGAATCAAAATATTCCGGTAATCCAGTTCTTGGAAACTTATCAAAAACTTTAGTCCTAAAGGATTTATAACCCGTTTTTCTTCCTTCCCAAAAAGGGGAATTTGTCGAAAGCGCAAATATGTGAGGCAGAAAATAGGTCGCTTGATTCATCAATTGCAAACCAATTTCACGGTTTTCAATACCTACGTGACAATGCATTCCAAAAATCAAATTAGAACGTGCCGCATCTTGTAATTCATTAACAATATCGTGGTATCTGGGATCGTCAGTTATGGGTTGATCTTGCCATTTTGAAAATGGATGTGTCCCTGCACCACCAACAATAAGATCTTGTTTATCCGCTAATTCAACGATTTTTGAACGCAGAAACCGAATCTCATTTTTGGCATCATTAACGCTATGACAAATATTGGTACCAACTTCCACCACTGATTGGTGCATTTCGGCCTTAACTTGCTCATTTAAAATTATTTTGGCTCCATCCACAATTTTTGACAAATGCGAGCGTAAATCTCTCGTTTCAGGATCAATAATTTGATATTCTTCTTCTACACCAAGTGTAAAAACAGGTAATTTTTTCATTAATTTATTTTTTTAGGAGCTATTTACTCCGTCAGTTCGCTTCGCTCGTGTCTACTTTCCGCTTCAATCATTTTTTGTCCTGAAAAAGTTAAGAACAAAAAAGGATTTTCACTTTAATCGGGACTAGGGCATTCGACAATCTATAGCATCTTATTTCCCGGCAGCGGCATCTTTTATAAAAGTTCCCCAAGTTAAATTTATCTTTCCTGGTTTTTGTTTTTTTGCAGCAGCAATAGCCATTTTAGCAGCTTCTTCAACTACCCATTCAAAGTTTTCAGCACCCACCGAAGTCAACTCGGCATCAGGCGCAGGATTTCCAAAATCAATCGCATACGGAATTCCGTCACGAACTGCGAATTCTACCGTATTAAAGTCATATCCTAAACCTTTACAAAGACGCAAAGTGTAGTCTTTTATAGTTGCCAATAACTTTTTATCTACTGGAGGTCCATCAATTACATAGCGCAAATGATGCGGATTTCTAGGTTCGTATTGCATAATTCGAACAGCTTTGCAGCCCAAACAATACACTCTGAAATACTCCGTAAAAACAATTTCTTCTTGTAACATCATTACTAATTGCCCTGTTTCCTGATGTTTTTCCCAAAACTCTTCTTTGTTTTCTAATCGGTATACATTTTTCCAACCTCCGCCAGCGTACGGTTTCATGTAAGCCGGAAATCCAATGTAGTCAAAGATTCCTTCCCAATCCATTGGGTATTTTAAATTTCGGAATGATTTTCCGGTTGTATCAGTAGGATGTTCAGCTGAAGGAAGAATCACCGTATTAGGCAATGGAACTCCAAGCGTATCTGCCAAAGCATTATTAAAAAACTTATCATCAGCACTCCACCAAAAAGGATTGTTAATTACATTGGTTCCTGTTAAAGCGGCATTTTTTAAATAAGCACGATAAAAAGGAACGTCTTGCGAAATTCGGTCAATAATTACTGCATATTCACCGTCTTGATTTTGAACCACTTTATCAATTGCAACAGCTTCGGCAATGATTCCTTTTTCATTTTTTGAATTGACACGATCAATAAATGCTTGCGGAAAGGTGTCTTCCATTCCAAATAAAATTCCGATTTTTTTCATCTTGATACGTTTATAATTTTAAAAAAATTTAATTCTTGATAAATAATGTGGAAACATTTCTTTCCAAACAGGCCAGTCGTGCTTGCGTTCTTGACGAATATCCAACCAATAATGAATATTCCTGTCACTCAGCACTTTGCTTAATTTTAGATTAGCATCAAAACAAATATCCCAGTTAGAAGTCCCTAAAACGATATCCATATTCCATAATTCATAATCATCCAGTCCGTATAAATAATCTTCAGGACTGTTATAGAACACATCATCATTGTGAAAACCATCCATAAAACTTTTAATATTGAAAGCACCGCTCATCGAAAATACATGACTCACATATCCTGGATGTCGAAACGCAAAATTGGCCGCATGATACCCGCCAAAACTACAACCTGCCATAACAACTTTTCCTGAAGAAGTATTATTCTTTACCTTTTCAACTATTTCGTGACAAATCATTTTATCATATCTCACATGATTTTCTATGCGATGTATGGGATGAATATTTTTATTGTAAAAACTGTCTTTGTCAATGCTGTCCGGGCAAAATATTTGGATTAAACCCTGATCGATGTACCATCTTGCGGAATCAATCAATCCCATATCCTTATTTTCATGGTAACTGCCCATAGAAGTGGGAAATAAAATAATAGGATATCCTGCGTGTCCAAAAACTAACATTTCAATATCCCTGTTAAGATTGGGTGAATGCCATTTAAAATATTCTTCCTTCATAACTTTATTTTTAACAATTATAATGAAAAAATTCGTGCAAATGACATAAATATTTATACTTAATTAAGATTTATTGTATAAAACATTACGATTGTCAAATTGTAATTTAATTGTAAAATTTGAATGAATATGTCGCTGTTTTTTAAATTATAAACAACAAATCAATTCCTTTTAACATATTTCTAAAACTAAAAAAATTAAGATTCCTTTTTTTAGTTTTCCTTTAATTCAAACAATTGGACTTGACTTTTTAGTCTTTCAATTAACATGCTCATCATTCTTTTATTGATATTTGATGAGTTTTTTATATAAACGGCATATTCATCCGAAGTGAATAATGCGATTATCATTCCTTTTAATGCATTTCTAAACTTGATGTCTTTTTGGATAGCATTTTCTATAACCGATAATTTTTTTTCTACGGTGTAGCTATAAAAATCTGCTTTGTTTTTTGCTACATAATTAATAAATGAAGCTATAAACAAATCGTTTTGTAGTTTTAAAATAGGTCTAAGCACTTCATTTTGAAATGATTCTTCGGTTGAAGATTGATTGGTTACGGAGCCTATTGTTTGTCCTCTGAATTCTTTTAAAAAAGTATCACGTTCGCTCATTTTTTTTTCTTTAAAAATAAAGAAAATAGCCATAAGAAAAGTTTATTTTTGCAGATATAAAGAAAAATTATGCGATTTCATACTAGGAAATGGGTAAAACCAGAAGATCTAAACCCTAACGGAACATTATTTGGAGGTAAATTATTGGCTTGGATTGATGAAGAATTGGCATTATACACCATTATTCAATTAGAAAATACCAGAATTGTAACCAAACACATGTCTGAAATCAACTTCAGAAGCTCAGCAAAACAAGGTGATATTATAGAAATTGGTATTGATGTTTTAAAATTTGGAAATACTTCGCTAACCCTAAAATGTGAAGCTAGAAATATGATGACACGCGAAACGATTATCACGATAGATCACACTACAATGGTAAATTTAGATGGTAACGGAAAACCAAAAGCACACGGAAAAACCGAAATTGAATTTGTTAAGAATCGTTTGTAATTAGATTTGATATTTTCGCCTTTAATTTGAAAATCGATTAAGGATTTCCATTGTTTTATCAGTGTCTTTTTTATCTACAAAAATATGGTCGTGATAAAAAGCGGCTACCACATTACAACTTATTCCTTCCTGCGAAAGAGCATTGGAAAAAGCGGCGGTTAATCCTACAGCTTCCAGTGAAGAATGAACTGTTAAAGTAATCCAAGAAGCAATAAAAGAATATTCTAATTTTAGACTATCGGCAAATTCCTTCTTGATCACTATGGTAGTACCTTCCTGTTCTTTGAATGTCATAATAATATCTTTAAGATTTAGATTTGCCAAATCATGAACCATACAAAAAACATATTCTCCTAAAATATGTTCCGGTTTCATTGTTTTAAGCAACTTACCTAAGTCTTTTTCTCCGCTCATTTTAATGTAGAATGCATTTAAATTTTTTATACTTTGAAATCATTTTCGGATACCATTTCAAAAATTTCCAAATCAAAATATTTTACAGAAGCAATAATATGATCAAATATATCCGACATGATGTACTCGTAATTCTCAAATCGCTTGTCATGTGAAAAGGCATAAACCTCGAGAGGAACTCCGTGTGATGTAGATTGTAATTGACGACAAAGCATCAACATATCCTTATTTAATCCCGGATAATTGAATAAATATTCTGTAATATATTTTCTAAACAAACCTAAATTAGTCAAATTTCGTCCATTAATCGCAATTGATTTATCAATTTTATGGATAGAATTATATTCGTCTATTTCTAATTTTCGAGTGTCAATATAATCTGATATCAGATGGATTTTTTTTAAGTCACTTAATTCAGCTTCTTCCAAAAATCGGATGCTGCTCGTTTTAATAAGAATGTGTCTTTTGATACGTCTTCCATCTGAATTCAGCATTCCGCGCCAGTTTTGAAATGAATCGGAGCTTAAACTGTAAGTAGGAATTGTGGTGGTTGTATTGTCAAAATTTCGAACTTTCACTGTTGCTAAATTGATTTCAATTACATCACCATCGGCACCAAATTTATCCATCGTAATCCAGTCGCCAATTCGAACCATATCATTTATGGATACTTGAACGCTGGAGACAAAACCTAAAATTGTATCTCTGAAAATCAAAATTATAACTGCAGAAACAGCTCCTAAAATGGTTAAAAGCTCTTTTTGGTCAATATCAAATAATTTGGAAATAATCACTGTAATCCCAACAGCCCAAAGCACAATCATGATTACTTGAATAAAACTGTCAATAGGTTTATCGCTGTATCTTGGTTTTAGCTTTAAATAATCTCGTAATGCATTGAAAATAGTTCGGATAATCCATAAAACAAGCAATACAATATAAATCCCAACAAGTTTTCCAAAAACGCCTTCCCAATATTCATAGCGCTCCAGAATGATTGGAACCGATTTGTAAATAAACAACAGCGGAATTAAATGTGCGATGTATTTAGCCGTTTTATTAGACACTAATAAATCATCAAATTTGGTTTTAGTTTTCTGGGCGATTACCGCCATAATCGTTACCAAAATAAGACGAAAGACTACATAAATAGCATATGCCAAAACGCAAAGTATAGCAATATTTATAAACAGACTCAGGTAAGAAGCAAAACTGCTGCCTAATCCCCATTTTCTGAATATAGGATATAGAAAATTGAATATTTTTTCTATTAATTTATACATTTTTCAAGTATTTTCTTTCTATGTAAAAAGTACCAAAAGGAGGAATTGACGCAATACAAATGATAAAATACTTTTTTAAATCCCACTTTTCACTAAACTTTAAAATTGTTGCCAAAATAATGTAGGCAGTAAATAATACGCCGTGAGCCATTCCAATGTGTTTGACATAAGTAGGGTCATTAAAAATGTATTTCATTGGCATAGCAAAGAAAAATAACAATAAGGCAGATATACCTTCTACTATTGCTGTAACCTTAAAAATCTTAAGCATTTATTTTATTTTAAGTGATAATTGACAAAATTAAGTATTATCATTGATTTTCGATGCATTCCTTCCTAAAGTAAATTACTTTTGTATTCTTAAACTTTGATAATGAGCAAACGCGATTTAAAAAAATATTTAGCCGAACTAAATAAGGAGCAACTCGAAGAACAAATTATTGAATTGTACGAGAAATTCAGCCCCGTGAAAGTCTATTATAATTTTGTTTTTAATCCAAAGGAAGAAACACTTTTGCAGGAATGCAAACTCAAAATTTCGAATGAATATTACCCTTTAAAAAAGGCAGGAAGACGCAGTAAACCAAAAATGAGGCGTTCCGTTGCCCAAAAATACATCAAGCATTTTACACTTTTGGGCGTAGATCCATTCCTAATTGCCGATGTAATGCTCTATAACATCGAAATTGCACAAACATTCTCCTCTGAACACATCGTAAAGCAAGACTTATTTTTTAAAAGTATGTTCAATTCTTTTGAGCAAGCCGTTATTTTCTTGATTGCAAATGGAATACTCAATGATTTCAAAACAAGGATAATAGGAATTCATACCGAAACCATAGAACAGAAGTGGTTCAACGAACCGGAGTTTAATGCTATAATAGAGCGATTTGAATATTGAGCGGTTGCATAATTCAATTTTATTTAATCAATCCTGTTTTTTTTAATTAAAATTGACAATTAAACTGTTTTTTAGGTGTATTTTTGCAAAAATCCAACAATAAGCAATGTCCCAAAACACTTTAGAAATAGAAATCGAAGACAAAAAAGAACTTTATGCGTATCAACAAGGCGATATTGATGCCATATTTGAACGCATAGATAATGCACCTCCACAACACCATTTGTTATATCAACTGCCTACTGGTGGTGGGAAAACTGTAGTTTTTTCAGAAATAGTACGCCGTTATTTATCACAACACGATAAAAAAGTAGTTGTTTTAACACACCGAATTGAGTTGTGTAAGCAAACTTCAAAAATGTTGAAGGGTTTTGATGTAAAAAACAAAATAATCAACAGTAAAGTAAAAGAACTTCCGGACCAAAACGATTATTCTTGTTTTGTGGCCATGGTCGAAACTTTGAAAAACCGTATCAACGATGAAAAACTCCATTTAGATAATGTAGGATTGGTAATCATTGATGAGGCGCATTACAATTCCTTCAGAAAATTATTAAGCTCTTTCAAAAATGCATTCATATTAGGCGTTACCGCAACACCTTTAAGTTCGAATATTAAATTACCAATGCATGAAAGCTATGATGAATTAATCGTAGGGGACACCATTAGTTCTTTGATTGCAAATGGCTTTTTGGCCAAAGCAGTCACGTATAGTTATGATGTCGGTTTGACTTCGTTAAAAGTCGGTATCAATGGGGATTACACCGTTAAATCATCTGATGATTTATACACGAATATGGCGATGCAGGAAAAATTATTGCATGCCTATACCGAGAAATCTTTAGGCAAGAAAACCTTAATTTTCAATAATGGAATCAATACATCTTTATATGTGTATGAAACATTTAGAGAAGCCGGTTATGCGATTCGTCACTTAGACAACACCAGTAATAACGAGGAAAGAAAAGATATTTTACATTGGTTTAAGCATACGCCGGATGCAATTTTAACATCGGTTGGGATTCTTACCACCGGTTTTGATGAACCTACTGTAGAAACCATTATTCTGAACAGAGCGACAAAATCATTGACCTTATATTACCAAATGATTGGTCGTGGTTCCAGAAAATTACCTAATAAAGATACTTTTAGCGTTATCGATTTAGGAAATAATGCAGCACGATTCGGATTGTGGAGTGAGCCGGTAAACTGGCAGCACATCTTTAAATCTCCGGAGTTTTACTTAGAGAATTTACGTGATGATACAGAAATCGAATTGTATTTTAAATACAGTATGCCGCCTGATGTACGCTCTAAATTCAGTAAAACCGAAGTCGTGACTTTTGATGTCGATGAAGAACACAAACTCATCATCAAACAAAATTTACGTTCCAAAGAAGTACTGGAAAAATCATTGGAACAGCACGCTGCCATGTGTGTTGATAATTCTGAAACCCTGCAAGAAGCAAAAGCATTAGGAAAACTGTTAGATGATGATATCGATTGCCGTATCAAGCGCTATTCAAAATGTTTGAGTCAGTGCAGTAAAAATTACCGCGAGTGGCTTGTTGACGATTACAAATTGAAACTGGTATTGTTAACCGGGAAAAAATATCGTGAGAAAATCATGAACGAACCGGATGAAGATTAATATTTTCTTTTCAAGGAGCTAATCCCGCTATTCGTTACAATCTTTTATTTTTAAAGAAAAAATAAAAGGATTTTCACTGCTATCGGGGCTAAAAATTACGTTTACAAAACAACTATTTTTTATAAAATATAAAATCCAAAAAAATGCCAAAACAATTCTCTGATTTAGGAATTTCAGCACCCATATTAAAAGCGATTACCGAATTGAAAATTGTTGTACCAACAGAAATTCAGCAAAAAACAATTCCGTTACTTTTATCAAACACTACGGATTTGGTTGGACTTGCTAAAACAGGTACAGGAAAAACGGCAGCATTTGGATTGCCTATTTTACAATTAATAGATACTAATTTACCTGTTGTACAGGCTGTTGTTTTGGTTCCAACACGTGAATTAGGACACCAGATTTTTAGAAACTTAGAAGATTTTGCTAAATATTTACCTCAAGTTTCTATTGCAGCAACTTGTGGAGGAATTCCAATCAAACCACAAATCGAGCGACTTGCAACACCTACACATATTGTTGTTGCAACTCCGGGAAGATTAATAGATTTGATTCAGCGCAAAGCGATAAACTTAAAAGAAACCAAATTCCTTGTGCTCGATGAAGCCGATGAAATGGTAACTATTCTAAAAGAAAGCTTAGATGAAATTGTAGCGGAATTACCTAAAACTCATAATACTTTTTTATTCTCGGCAACCATGCCAGGAACCATCAAGCAATTAATTCAGAACTATTTAAATAAAAATGTGGTGCAAGTTAGTGCCAACATGGAAACAATAGGAAATCAAGGAATTGACCATGAATATATTGTGGTGGATCCTATTGAAAAACTGGATGTTTTAATGCATTTCCTAAATTCTAAAGAAGGAGAACGCGGAATTATCTTTTGCAAAACGAAAGCTGCAGTCAATAAATTAGCTAAAAACTTAGCCATCAACCGATTTTCTTCGGGTGCATTGCACGGAAGTTTATCACAAGGAATTCGAGACAGAATCATGGAGCAATTCCGTGAAGGACATATCAATATATTGGTAGCGACGGATTTAGCGGCAAGAGGAATTGACGTAAAAGAAATCTCTTATGTAGTTAATTATCATTTACCGGATGTTTACGAAGCGTATGTACACCGTAGCGGAAGAACAGCCAGAGCAGGAGCAAAGGGGCTTTCTTTGACGGTTTTACAACCGGAAGAAGTAGTGGAAATTGCTGATTTCGAAAAAGAGTTGGGAATTAAATTTACTCAATTCAAGAAACCAACTGTTGCCAGCATCGAAGAAAATAACACGTTATTATGGGCGAAGCAAATTTTCAAGACAAAACCGAATCATGATGTAGCCCCAGAATTAAAAGAAAAAATAAAAACGGTTTTTCATCATTTGACTAAAGATGAATTGATTGAAAAGTTATTGGCTAATTACATCCTTCAAAATAAAAATGAGCCTACAGAAAAGCCCGTTAAAAGACTAAAAAAGAACTAAACATTTAAAGTTTTTTTAATATTTAATATTTTATCTGCATCCATAAATAACGTATATTTATGGATGCTTTTTTAATTTTAGACTTAAAATACAATATGGAAATTATAATAATAGGAGGAGGATTCGCAGGATTAAATCTTGCTAAAGAACTAGTAAATGAAAAAGGAGTCAATGTAACACTCGTTGACAAAAACAATTATAATTTCTTTCCGCCACTAATTTATCAGGTTGCTACCGCTTTTTTAGAACCTTCAAGTATCAGTTACCCTTTTCGAAAATTTTTCTCGGGTAAAAAAAATCTACAATTCCGTCTGGGAAATTTATTAAAAGTTAATCCTTCAGAAAATAAAATCATTCTCAATAATGGCGAATTAACATACGATTACTTGGTTTTTGCCACTGGAGCCGAAACGAGTTATTTTGGAATGGAAAACGTAAAGAAAAATGCCATTTCAATGAAAACGCTCAATGATGCCATTGTGATGCGTAATACATTATTGAAAAATTTAGAAAAAGCAGCCATTTGCAAAGACATTCGCGAACGCAGAAAATTATTGACCATTGTTGTTGCCGGTGGAGGTCCGACTGGTGTTGAAGTGTCGGGAATGTTTGCTGAAATGCGTAAAAATATTTTGCTGAAAGAATATCCGGAATTAAGTACTACGGCAAGTAATATTTATCTGGTTGATGGCGCCAATGCTGTGTTATCTCCAATGAGTAAAGCTTCACAGGAAGATACACTGGAAGCGCTGACAAAATTAGGTGTCGTGGTAAAATTGAATACAACTGTGGTTGATTATATTGATGACACGGTATATTTTGGAAACGGTGAAACAATTCAAACCAAAAATTTAATATGGGCAGCTGGAGTTTCGGCTAAAGTTTTCGAAGGAATTCCTGCAGAAAGTTATGGTCGCGGAAAAAGAATGGCTACAGATGCTTTTAATAAAGTCAACGGCACTGAAAATATCTATGCAATAGGCGATACTTGCATTCAACTTACAGATGAAGCTTTTCCCAATGGTCATCCGCAAGTGGCACAAGTTGCTATTCAGCAAGGAATAAATTTAGCTGATAACTTTAAATTAATGAGCCAAAAAAAGCCATTAAAACCCTTTAAATATAATGATAAAGGATCTATGGCTATTATTGGAAAAAATAAGGCTGTGGTTGATTTACCAAAACCAAAAATGCATTTCAAAGGATTTTTTGCCTGGATAATTTGGTTATTTATTCACCTGATTTCATTGATAACATATCGCAACAGAGTGAAAACATTCTTCAATTGGATGATTGCTTATTTTGCTAAAGATCAATCGTTACGTATGATTATCAGACCCGATAAAAAAATAAAAACGGAGCCAAAACAACAATAAATCAAATCTATAATTAATGAACTATTGCAATTCCCTCATCGTGAGAAGTTGTAATAGTTTTTTTTATGTTTCGTTTTCCGAAAATTAAAATAATCAAAGCCAGAATTGTTGAAACAGCCATAATCATAACCATTGGCAACATTGAATTTTTAACAAAAATACCCACTGCAAAAGAAGCTAATGCTCCTAATCCTAACTGAATAGCCCCCATTAATGCCGAAGCACTTCCTGCATTTCTTGAAAAAGGCGCAAGGGTAAGTCCCGCTGTATTCGGATTTGAAATCCCTAAACACGCTAAGAACAAAAATAACATCGCAATAGTTTCATATAAACCCAAAAGATCATTCATTGCCAAAATAAGAAAAGAAATACTAATGAAAGATTGCGTGATTAATGCGCCATAAATCATTTGTTCACTCGTAAATTTTCGTAACAAGAATGAATTCAGCTGGCTGGCACCGATGAAACTTAATGACATAAAAGCAAATATCCAACCATACGTTTTTCCGTCAACTTTAAAAATGTCCATAAATAAAATAGGGGAGGCCGCTACATAAGTAAACAATCCTGAGAAAGCGATAGCACCCGTAAACGCATAGGTATAAAACTGTGGTTCCTTTACAATACTTATGAAATTTGAAATAATTGGTTTTGGTTTTAATGAAATTGAAGTGTCTGGTTTAAAGGTATTTGGCAACCCAATTTGAGCTGCTAAAAGAATCAAAATTCCCATGCACATCAATATAAAAAAGACCGTATGCCAGCCATAATCTTCTGTTATATAACCTCCAACTGTAGGCGCTAACATTGGCGAAAGCCCAACCACTAACATTAATAAAGAAAATACTTTTGGAATATCTTTCACAGGAAATAAATCACGAACCATAGAAACCGATGCTACGGTCGCTGCACAGCTGCCAATAGCCTGAATAAAACGCAAACCTATGAAAGTATCAATATCGGTTACAAAAACACAACCTAAAGAAGCTAAAATGTAAACTAAGAGTCCTATAAACAGTGGTTTTTTTCGTCCAAAACGGTCTAATAATGGTCCATAAAGCAATTGTCCAGCAGAAATTCCAATGAAATAACTGGAAAGAGTCATGGAAACATTAGCAACAGAAGTATTCAAATCTTTTGCAATTCCTGCAAAACCAGGCAAATACATGTCAATTGAAAATGGACCAAGTGCTGTCAGTGAACCTAAAATTAGAATTAATTTTAAATATTTTGCTTTTGTCATTACGGTATCAGTCATGGAATCTTTTTTAATTTTTGCAAAGGTAAATATTTAAAAGGCGAATCAATTGTTAGATTCAATAAATTTAAACTGTTGCAAAAACAGATTGCATCAAATGAAGCAATTAATTTTTAATCAATAACATAATTCCGGACAGAAAAAGAAGTCCAAGCATTATCCTCTTTAAAAAAAGCTCATTTAATTTTAAGTATACTTTTTTACCCAATATCAAAGCCAGTATGAAAAAAGGCAAAACATACAATGAGTTGTACAATTGATTTACGGTTAAAATCCCTTCGAAAGCAAGGACAGGAATTCGCATGAATGTTATCAAACCCAAAACACCAAACATAGTGGCACGTAAAGTCTTCACATCAGAGGTTTCGTTTTTTACAATTACTAAATATAAAGGTCCGCCAGTTGAAAAAACACCCGAAAAGAAACCACCTAAAAAGCCAAAAAAATATTTCATTTTTGAGATTAATTGTATCTCTTTATTTGCTTTTAAACTATTTAAAACAAACAGAATTATAAATACACCCAATGCTTTTTTTAGAATTACAGGCTGGCCATATGCTAATACTATAATTCCTATCAGTAGTCCAAAAAATGACGATAAAGCTAATTTTTTAAGAAGAGGCTTGTCTATATAATTCCATTCTTTATACACATGAATAGGTGTAGAAATAAAATAGAATATAGATAAATACCCAATTGCATCCGGTAGCGGCATTACAAATAGTAAAAACGGTAATGCAATTATAGCACCCGCAAATCCGGTAATAGTTTGAACAAAAAAGCCAGTAAAAATTCCAATAGTAAGCAGCAATAACATCATATCCATAGTGCAAAATTAAAATAACACTCAATTATACTAAAATTTAATCCACGGATTTAGTATCATTATTCCATAATATAAATGTAATTTAGCCTATATTAAAACTTTATTTATGGTAGATACGCTTGATTTAAAAATAATAGAAAGTCTTAAAGTTAATTCGAGAACTTCATTTGTAGAAATTGGAAAACAAATAGGACTTTCGCCATCATCAGTTAGAGAACGGGTTCAAAAACTAGAAGATACTGAAATTATAAAAGGTTATAATGTTCAACTCGATAATAGAAAACTCGGCTTTGGCTTAGAAGTTTTTATTATGTTCAAATTATTTAGTGGAAAGCTTAAAATATTTTGTGATGATTTGAACCAGTTTCCTGAAATATATGAAGTTTACCGAATTACCGGAACACATAATATTTTCATGAAAGTTGTTTTAATCGATCAATTGCATCTGCAACAATTTATCGACAGACTTTTAGTTTATGGAGAACCTACAACGCATTTGATCTTATCTGATTTGAAAGATTTATAGTTTGTTCTAACTGATTTATTTTTAGATTATTAGAGACAGTAATCTAAATATTAATTAAATAGGTTTCCTTATAAATTTTTTGATAAACATCTTTGCTGAACATAAAGAGTTGAGAAGGTCTTTTAGAGACACCTACTTGCTTTTCATCCAGCTCAATAATATACTTTTTTGTCAGCAGTTTTCTTCTAAAATTCCTGTTGTCAATTTCGTTTCCTAATATGGATTCGTAGGTATCCTGCAATTCTTTGAAGGTAAATTTATCAGGTAAAAGCTCAAAAATAATAGGTTTGTACAATGCTTTTTCTTTTAAATCGGCATAGGCTTCATTGATAATATCTTTATGATCAAATCCTAATTCCGGCAAATCATTAACTGGAAACCATTGCGGATTATGTTTGTTATTTTCTAAATTAACTTCTTGAGTTTTTAATAAAAAATAATAAGCTATAGTTATCGTTCTCTCATTAAAATTTTCATTTTTGACCCAAATAACATCTTTTTCATTCGTCAACCGATTTGGGTCTCCAAAAACCTTAAATTGTTTTTTATAGACATTATCAAGTCCTGTCAACTCCTTCAAAACCCTGGTAGCAGTCTCATCTATGGTTTCATCCTCTAATGTATGATATCCTGTAAGAACATAATCATTTACCAATGGCTCGTGATTTTCTTTAGAATCTAAATAGCGTTTTATCAACAATACGTTAAGTGATTTAGTATTGACGTCAAACCCAAAAACGACGCAGTCTACAGATATATTTGGAATTATTTTAGACATCATATGAGGACAAAGAATATAATTAGTTTTTGAAAGACGCAATGTTTTACTGCATCTTTTAATAATACAAAACTAATGATTTATTTGTAATTATATTTTTTCGGTAATATTGTTCATTTTTAAAATTAAACGTCACTATTACGTTATATTTTATTTATAACAAATTAATTCATATTTATTAAAAAAGTACATAATCAAGCTTATATTTGTCAATTTTAGATATTTATTTAGTTTTTTTTATTAAAAATTAAAAAAATATAATACATTTGAAAAATAATATTCAAAATGACGCTTATTATTTAAAAACCATAAAACTATTCATAAATCTAAATTTCATACCATAATTCAATTCGCGTATTGAATATTTTAGAAGCATTAAATAACAAAATTTCAATACCTATACGTGCCATTTTTACAAACTTAGAACTGCCAAAAAACTTATTCAAGCCATTTTTTTTTAATAAACACTTACATGCAAAAAATACTTTTTACTTTCTTATTTTCAATATTATTCATGCCAATTTATTCACAGGTCGTTATAACTAATTCGGATTTTTCATTGGGAACAACTGGTCGAATCGGAGTTGGGCTTTCGCCAAATGGAGAAGGAAATATGTGGAAACCGTTGAGTCTTTCCGGTCAAGGTCCATTAGGAGGTCGAATGGAGCAAAGCGACTATATCGATATATTGCCAGCCATACATTTTACTCCAAAAATTGACGGTAAAGAGAGCACAAACGTAACTTTTCAAATGCGTTTAGGAATGTACCCAGCTAATGGACAATTTGTAGGAAATGTAAGTTCCCGTTCCAATAATGGTTTGACTTTTATCCTTCCCGAAGCGTATATTGAAGCCCGAAATATCATGGAAAGCAAATGGTCGGCTTGGGCAGGGTCTCGTTTTCGTCGCTATGATGACATTCACATCCGTGATTATTTTTATTTTGATGATCATTCTACACAAGGTTTTGGCATAAGCCATAAAAATACGGAACTAACGATGTTGATGCCTGCTTCTGCTGATTCAACAAATGCGTATCCTTATAATTATGAAGTTACCGTTGCAGGTGCGACAAATCCTGCCAATTGAAGAAGTATATTATGCCGTGCGAAAAGATGGTGATAATCCAGAAGCCAATATGTGGAAATTTTCTTTTGCTCCAACCATTGTGCCGTTAGGAAAAAAGATCCTTGGAGTCATCCGCACATTCGTCTTGTTTACACGCTGGCGCACTACAACGATTACGCTCGCAATAATAACTATTCTCCGTTTTTACAAGTAAACCAAAAGCGTTGGGGCTCTTTTATTGGAGTAAAAACAGAATGGTGGTTGTTTTAAAATAGAAATAAATCTAAAATTATATAAATATGCCAATTTTTGGAACAACAATTTTATCATTTATCCCTGGATGGAGTGCCGAAGGAGGTCGTTTTGCAATAGAAAAAACCGCAGAATATGGTTTTGATATGCTTGAAATTATTTTGCCGGCTTCATTAGATTTCGATACTAAAAAAACAAAAAAACTACTTGACGATAACAGTATTTTAGGACGTTGCACGTTGAATTTACCCGCAAACTGTCACATTCCTTTGTATCCGGAACAAGCCACATCAATTATAAAATCAGCTCTTGACAAAGTAGCCGAAATGGATGGTGATTTTTTAGGAGGTGTGTTGCATTCTGCCATTGGAACATTCACTGGGAATCCCTGCACCAAAGATGAAAAGATAATCATTCAGCAAGTATTTACTGAAGTTGCTGATTATGCTAACAAAAGCAATATCACTATTGCTCCCGAACCCATTAATCGGTATGAAAGTTATGTTTTTACTGTTGCTGATGAAGTGCTGGATATGATTGAATCCATTGGAACAACTAATATAGGATTACATCTGGATACGTTTCACATGAATATTGAAGAACGAAATTTCTACGATCCTATTATTCGTGCAGGAAACAGGTTAAAACATGTGCATATAACAGAAAGTGATCGTGGTATGACTGGTGAAGGCAACGTGCATTGGGATGATTTTTTTAAAGCTTTGGCTGCTATTAACTATCAAGGTCCGCTAGTTCTGGAGAATTTTTCTTCACAAATTACAGCATTAGTTGGCCCAACTTCCTTGTGGAGACCTTCTAAATACAACTCGGAAGATCTTGCTAAAGGCAGCCTCGTTTTCATGAGGGAAATGATCCACAAATGGTATACGAATCAAAAATAATTAAACCTAAAAAAGTAATTATTCAATGCTTTTTTACAAAAAATCACAACAAATGAAAAAGAAATTAAACGGTGTTTGTTTTGGAGAAATCCTTTTTGATGTTTTTCTGGAGCATAAAAAAATTGGTGGAGCTCCACTAAATGTGGCTTCAAGATTAAATTCGCTAGGAGGGGAGGTTTCCGTTATCAGTGGAGTAGGAAATGATGCCAATGGGAAAGATTTAATAGATTATTTAAGTCTTTGTGGCATTAACACCGATGCTATTCAAGTAAAAGATAATTATCCAACGGGTTTAGTTAACGTTATTTTGAATGAAAAAGGAAATGCTTCGTATGATATTAATTATCCTTCGGCATGGGACAAAATTGAAACTTCAAAAGAGAATATTTCAATTGTTGAAAAAGCAGACTTTTTTGTTTACGGAAGTTTATCTTCAAGGGATTCAGTTTCCAGAAATACATTGGAACAACTTTTAGCTGTAGCAAAATATAAAATATTTGATGTCAATTTAAGAGTTCCGCATTATACAAAAAAAAATGTTTTGGATTTATTGCATGCGGCTGATTTCATTAAGTTTAATGACGATGAGTTAAATGAAATTTGCGAGGATTTAAATTCAAATAAAAAGTCATTAGAGCAAAATATTAAATTCATTGCTAAGGAAACCAATACTGATACGGTTTGTGTCACTTTAGGATCACATGGAGCAGTATTGTATTGTAACGATACCTTTTATCATAACTGTGGATTCAAAGTACATGTTGTAGATACTGTGGGTTCCGGAGACTCCTTTTTGGCGTCATTAATCATAATGTTATTCAATGGAGAAGATCCTCAATACGCAATTAATTTCGCTAGTGCTGTTGGCGCAATTGTCGCTCAAAACGAAGGTGCAAACCCTGTAATTTCTCAGTCGGAAATAGATGATTTTTTATGTGGCTTTGAACAAACAGAATCCAAAACCAATGAATCCGTAGTGATTCTTAATTAACAAATTAAACCAACTAAACAATGAACCAATTCAAAAAAATCCCTGTAGTCAGTAAAGAATTTGTCTTTCAATTTATAATAATAACAATATTATTTGCACTGTGGGGAATTGCCAATGATTTAACAACTCCGATGGTTTCTACTTTCAAAAAAGTGATGCCGGAACTTTCGAATACGCAAGCCTCATTAGTACAATTTGCTTTTTATTTTGGCTATTTCTTTATGGCATTGCCGGCGGCATTATTCATTAGAAAATACAGCTATAAATCAGGAATAATATTGGGACTTTTATTATACGCAACTGGCGCTTTTCTGTTTTATCCCGCGGCACATTACCAAAGTTATACTTTTTTCCTGGTTTCATTATGGGTGATTACTTGTGGTTTAGCGTTTCTTGAAACCACTTCAAATCCTTTGATTTTATTCCTTGGAAATAAAGAAACTGCAACGCAACGTTTGAATTTAGCGCAGGCATTTAACCCAATTGGAGCAATAACAGGATTGGTAATGGCGCAGTTTTTAGTCATCAAAGAAATAAAATCAGATGATTATTCGCAAGAAGCCTACAAAGCATTAACATCAAGTGAATTAGCGAGTATTAGAGAAAATGATTTAGATGTAATTAGCATTCCATACATTGGATTAGGAATTTTTGTCTTAGTAATTTTGATCATTATTATTTTAACAAAAATGCCTAAAACGGCACAAGAAGATAAAATGTCTGTATCTGAATCATTCAAAAAGTTATTTGCAAATAAAAATTATAAACATGGGGTTATTGCACAGGCTTTTTATGTAGGTGCACAAATTATGTGTTGGACCTTTATTTTTCAATACGTAGACAACATCAATAAAACATTCGGATTAGAATTAACAGCTACATATTACAACATAGCGGCCATGATTTTATTTTTATTAGGCAGATGGATTGGAACTGGTTTGATGAAAACTATAAATCCATCAAAAATATTAATGGTTTTTGGTATTGGAGGCGTGATTTGTGCAACCGGAGCAATTGTTTTACAAGGAATGTCTGGATTAATTTCGCTGGTTTGTATTTCTATTTTCATGTCGATTATGTTTCCAACAATTTATGGAATTGCACTAAAAGATATGGGAGACGAAGCAAAAATTGGGTCTGCAGGTTTAGTTATGGCTATCGTTGGTGGCGCATTGATGCCGGTTATGCAAGGAAGTATTTTGGATTTAGGCGGTTCAGGTTTTGCTGATATTAAATTATTTGGCTTTATTCCTGAAGTGAATTTTTCTTTTATTTTACCTTTAATTTGTTTGGCTGTTGTTGCGTATTATGGATATAGTACGTTGAAAGCATCTAAGAAAATTAAAGTTTTAGATGTTGCAGATGCAATAGTTTAGCTTTATTAAAAGAACCGAACAATATTAAAAGAACTGAAATAATAATAATTTATTGTTCGGTTCTTTCATATCAATAAACAACTCATCAATGATAATAGAGTCAAATGTGCTTAAAATACTGAGAAAGCTGTAATATTCCATTGCAATAAGATGCACTATAATTTATATTATGTAAAATAGAATTTATTGTTAAATATTTGTAATTACATATTCAACCAAATAAAACAGCATCACCTATTGGTGATGCTGTTTTATAATTTAAAAAAAACTTATTTTACAGAAACCGGAATATCCCAATTATCCCAACTCAAAGTAATAGTATTTTTATCAATTGTATACGCTAATTTTTCAGCTTTAGATTTTGCAACTTTTTGCTTAACTGTAACTCTTAGTTGATCTTCTTTTTCTTTGTATTTATAAGCTCCCCATTGTTTCGCTTCTTTATTGAAAATTATGATACATTCCTTGTCATTTGGTAAAACAAAAAAAGAATATTTCCCTGCAGGTAATTTTGATCCTTCAACAGTAATTTCTTTGTCGGTTTCAAAAGTTGTTGCATCATTTGCTCCGGCACGCCAAACTTGATTAAACGGAACCAATTTACCCCAAATTTCTCTTGCTCTGACTGATGGACTACCATAATTAATTGTAATTGTAGCGTCATTAATTTTTCCAGTAACCACTTCTTTTGTGCTGGTTGGTTTTTCTTGGGCATTTAAAGAATTAATAATCAAAAATGCAATAAGCAAATGGTGAATTTTTTTAAGTAATCTCATGATTTAAAATGATTTAGTTTTGCTTATAAAAATAAAATAACTTCATTTAATTTAGCATAATTCCCCTTAATTTTAAGAAAATATTATGAAGTTTATAAATTAGTTGTTTTACTGCAGTAATGACGGTATTATGATTTATTATTTTATTATTTTTACAAACAATACACCATTTATTTGAACAACTTATGAATACAATTGCTGAGCACATTGCCGATTTTTTAAAGGAATATCCACCATTTAATCATTTGACATTTGAGGAGTTATCCGAAATAGCTACAAGTATTCGCGTTGTAAATTTGGAAAAACATAAAACATTATTCCAAATTAATGATGTTTTGCATGACAGTTTTTATGTTGTTGCTTCAGGTACTATCAATTTATCTGTGATTTCAGATGCTGAAGAAACTTTATTAAATAAGTGTCATGAAGGTGATATTTTTGGGCTGCGTCCCTTTTTTGCCAAGAATAATTACATGATGACAGCCAAAGCAAGAGAAGAAAGTATTGTTTATGCTATACCAATCGCTACTTTTCGTCCTTTTGTGGTGAATAATTCAGAAGTACTAAACTTTTTGCTGGAGAGTTTTGCAACAAATACGCGAAATCCAAATGACAAAGAAAATTTAAGAGGTAAACTTATCTCTGACAATGTTTTCTATTCTGACCAGCAGTCGGAAATGCAATATTTTCAATCTTTATCCTATACTATTTCACCATTAAAAACAACTATTACTGCAATTGTGCAAGAAGTTGCTCAGTTAATGACTGAAACATTAAAAAACAATGTTATCGTTTGTGACAATAATTTTCCAATCGGAATTGTGACTGACAGTGATATGCGTTCCAAAATTGCAACCGGTCGATTCCCTGTAACCGTTTCAGTAGATAAAATAATGTCATCTCCCGTTATTACTGTTGTGGAAAATGTTTCCTTAGCCGAAGCTCAACTGCTTATGTTGAAACATAATGTGACCCATTTATGTGTAACATACGACGGAACTGATAAATCTGATGTAAAAGGAGTCATTTCTGAACATGATTTGATAGTTGCGCAAGCAAATAATCCAGGTGTTTTAATTAAAGAAATTAAGCGTTCCCAAAATCCTAAAGAATTAAAACAAATTCGAGAACGTTTAACAGATTTGATTCAAACATCTATTTCTAAAAACATACCGCTTTCTCACGTTTTTAATATTGCCAGCGAAATTAATTTAGCTATAATTAAACGTTCTGTAGAGTTATCCATTTTAGATTTAGGCTCACCTCCTGCCCGTTTTGCCTGGCTAAGTATTGGAAGTCAAGGAAGAAAAGAACAACTATTATTAACCGATCAGGACAGTATATTAATTTTCGAAGATGTTTCGGCTGATAAATATCGTGAGGTAAAAGATTATTTCCTTAAACTTGGAAAACGAACAACAGCTACGCTTGAAAAAATTGGTTATGAATTATGTCCAAACGGGCATATGGGAAGCAATATGCTTTGGTGTAAATCACTGACTGATTGGACAAAACAATACGACAGCTGGATGAATACTCCAGGTGAAAATAGCAATGATTTAAGCAGTATTTTCTTTGATTACGAAATCACTTTTGGAGAACAAAGAATCGAAGATGCCATTGGAAATGTAGTTTTTAAAAATTCAAAAAACAACACTTTGTTCTTTGATTTCTTAGGAAACGATGCATTGAGAAAAAATTCACCGTTGACTTTTTTCAAAAATTTTATTGTGGAAGAAGAAGGTCCAAACAAAGATAAATTTGATATAAAAACACGTGCTTTGATGCCATTGATTGATGGTGCTCGTTTGTTTACCTTAAATTTTGATATTCGTGGAATCAACAACACCTTTCAGCGATTCAAGCAGTTAGCAATTGCAGATCCTAAACATGCTGAAATTTACCTTAATTGTGCTGAAGCCTTTTTGATTTTATCAAAATTCAGAACCTTAGAAGGCTTAAAAAATGATAATTCAGGTCAATTTATAAATTTGAATGAATTATCAAAAATTGATAAGGAAAAATTAAAGAATGCTTTGGCTCCTATGAGAGAATTGGAAGAATTAATAAAAAATAAATTTCAACTTACTCAATTTTCATAATTATGTTAGACTGGTTAAAAAGTATTAATAAAGAATATCCAGAATTTTGGAAAACCTATCTTTCTAAATTTGATAAGAAATCAAGCCGATTTGTTGTTTTATCTACAGAAACTTCGGGTTTGAATCCTGTTAAAGATGTTATTTTATCTATTGGTTCTTTTTCTGTAATCGATAATAGTATAGTTATCGGGGATAGTTTCGAGGCTGTGTTGCTACAATACAAGTTTCTTCATGATAACGGTCTTTCAAATGAATTTTTGGTAGAAAGCAAAATGAAAAAACTTGGCGAAGCTGAAGCCATAAAATTATTGATAGAGTTTATCGGAAATTCCGTTTTAGTGGGTCATCACATTGATTTTGATGTAGAAATGATCAATGCTGCATTAGAACGACTTGACTGTGGGAGATTGAAAAACGAAGCTCTAGATGTTGATATTATGCATAGAAAACTGCATGATATTAATGATAAACAATTTTCTCTTGATGAACTTTGCGCGGTATATAATATTCCTAAAAGTGATCGAAATTCATCTGCGGAAGATGCGTATAAAACGGCGTTATTATTCTTAAAATTAAAATCAAGGCTGGGAATAAAATAATATTTGTTCTAATCAATCAGAGTAATTCCTTCCCAAAATCGACCGTGATGACTTATAGATACTGGTTTGATCAATTTAGTCTGCTCATCAATTATAAAAGGAATTCCATTCGATTTTATGATGGTGTCGTTTGAATTTAATTTTTTGACGGTATCAAAATTATCTTTTTTCACTACGGCAATCGTATGTACGAATTCCTTAGAAATTATCGTTTTAGTAAAATAGGTTTTCCCTTTTATTGAAACTGAACCCGAAATTTCATTTTCATAACTGCATTCTAGTTGCAAAGGAAAATATCCTCTAATTCCAGTTTCTCGATTGTAGATTTTATAAGCGGCTTCCTTTCGAGACCATAAATTCCAAACCATTATTTCAGGATTTTGGCTATCAACAATGAGTAATTGTTCTTTTACAGTAAAGATTTTGTCCAAAAACCGATTTCGTTTCCAATTGCTTTCTTTTCTGGCTAAAGCCAAATCTACTATATCGTTTCCAATCATTTTACAGACTTTTTTACAGCTGATTCACTAATTTTTCTCTGATAGTTTAGTTTCAATAATCTCCAATGCTGATTTTACGTTAACCATACGCTCCATAGCTTCATTATCAATTACAATGTCATATTTCTCCTCTATATCTAAAATAACATCTACTAAATTAGCAGAATTGATTTTTAAGTCATTGATAAAGTCAGTATCTTCCGTAAGTAAATCAAATGCTTCTTGATTTTGAATATACGGCTTTACTATATTTTTTAATTCTTCTATTGTTTGTTCTTTATTCATATTTTTTGCTTTTTTTTAATGCATTGAATTCAAATTACCTGACATTATGTGACTAAATGTATTTCTTAAAAATTACGCATCCATTCACATCTCCAAAACCAAAACTGGCTTTTGCAATTATATTTAATTCCTTTTCGATCAATTGTCTTGGGATTCTGGATTCATCAATTATTGCTGTAATTTCAGGATGCAAATCGTCACAATTGATATTCGGAAAAACAAATCCGTAATGCAATTGCAGTATTGAAGCCACACTTTCAATACTTCCCGAAGCCGATAAACAATGACCTACCATTGATTTCAAGGAATTTATATATGGAAATTCTTTTCCTTTTCTTCCCAATACTTCACTCCAATTCTGAATTTCCAGACTGTCTTTGGATGTGGCGGTCAAATGTCCATTAATCGCATCGATTTCATCAGCAGAAATTCCAGAGTTAATAATAGCATTTTGAATACATTTCTGCACAGCAATAGGATTTGGAGCAGTCATAGTTCCTAAACCTCGTTGCCCGCCAGAATTTATATTTCCTCCCAAAACTTCAGCATAAATTGTAGCACCTCTATTCAATGCGCTTTCTAAATCTTCCAGAACCAAAGCCCCTGCTCCACTTCCGGGAACAAATCCTGAAGCACTTGCAGACATTGGCTTTGAGCCTTGTTCTGGATTTTCATTGTGCTTAAAAGTACAAACTTTCATTGCATCAAAGCCACCCCAAATATAAGGTCCCGAATCGCTTGTGCTTCCTGCCAAAATGCGTTTTGCCTGTCCTGATTTTATCCTTTCATAACCCATCAAAATACTTTCGGTTCCAGTCGTACAAGCAGAAGAATTAGTGGAGACTTGGTTTCCTAAACCTAATTTCCCTCCCAAATAAGCGCTGACACCACTATTCATAGTTTGAGCCACAGCGGTGCTCCCTAATCTTCTCGTTTGAAAATCATCTATTTTATAAATGCTTTCGCGAAATTTATCAATTCCAGAAGTTCCGGTACCAAAAATAGTTCCGCTGTCCCAATCTGGTTCTTCATTTATTTCCAACAATAAACCAGCATCTTTCCATGCATCAATTCCAGCAATTACGCCATATAAAATACCAGTAGAATTGAAGTTTCTTAACTCTAATTCAGAAAAATATTTTAATGCTAATTCAGTAGAAATCTCTGGTTTTCCTGCTATTTGACAAGAAAATTGCAATCGTTCCAACTCAGCGTCGTGCTTGATTCCTGAAATTCCATTTTTGATGGCATGTGTAAACGCATCAAGTCCTACTCCATTTGGAGCAACAACACCAAGACCAGTAATTACGACACGTTTTTTCATTTATTTAGAAATTACCATTCCTGCAATTATTCCTGTACAAACCTCTTCTCCTTTTTCATTTTTCATTCTTACCTTACATTTCAGTTTCCCAAATCTAAAGTATACTTTTTCTGAAATAACAGTCACTTTTTCTTTAGGAAAAACAGGTTTTAAAAATTCTATTTCAGTTGATGTTAAGGCGATTGAAGTAGTTTTATTAAATGAATTATCTAATAAAAAAATTCCTAAACAAACCAATCCAATTTGCGCCATAACTTCCGTCAAAATCACACCTGGTGTTATTGGGTTATCTTTAAAATGTCCTTTATAAAAGTCAAGGTTTTTATCAAAAGTATAGGTTCCTTCCACCCCATTTTCATTGATTTGGACTATTTCGTCCACAAATAAAAACGGCTTAGAATATGGTAATTTTGATATAATCTTTTGACTCTCCATTGTTAAAACTTTAGCAAAACTCTTTGCGCTGAAAAACCCGGACCAAAACTCAACATCAATCCTTTTTCTCCTTTTTTAGGCTGATTGTCCATGATTCTTTCCAAAACATATAAAACAGTTGCGCTTGACATATTTCCATACAAACGCAAAACTTCTTTAGTATCATCTATATTTTTACCCAAATCAGAAAATAAACCCTCAACAGTTTGAATAATTTTCTTTCCTCCTGGATGAAAAATTAAATGATCAATATCTTCCATTTTTAGATTGTTTTTTTCTAAAAACGGATGAATAATATCCGGAAAATGTGATGCAATCGTTTCCGGAACCTCAATATCCAGAACCATTTGCAATCCAGAATTGGTGAGTTTAAAACCCATCATGTGAATATTATCATAGAAATGATACATCTGCTCCGCTAAAATTTCCGGACCTTCATCGTCTTCATGTGAAGAAAGTAAAACGCAAGCCGCTCCATCGCCAAAAATTGCAGCACTTACAATATTCGCCATCGAAAAATCATCCAATTGAAATGTGGCCGTTGGACTTTCAACAGCAATTACGGCAGCCCGTTTGCCGGGATTTGCCTGCAAGAAATTTTTAGCATAAATAATCCCTGAAATTCCTGCTGCACAACCCATTTCGGTAACTGGAAGTCGTACAATATCCTGACGTAATTTTAATGTATTAATCAAATACGCATCGAGTGACGGAATCATGATTCCAGTACAACTTACCGTAATGATATAATCTAAATCTTCAGGGTTCCAGTTCGCTTTTTTCAAGGCTTTTTCTAAAACTTTTTCCCCTAAATCAATCACTTCTCGAACATAAATATCATTTCTTTCCTCAAAAGAAGTTTTGGTAAATACTTCAATCGGATCCATGATGGAATACCGTTTATCAACCGCGGCTCCTTCAAAAATTTTCTTTACTTTTCTAATGAAACGTTCGTCTTGCCCAACGAGCCAGGCATCCAAAAAAGGAATGATTTCTTCAGTTGTTCTGGAATATTTTGGTAACTGTTTTGTTACGGTTTTGATTTTTACACTCATATTTTAGAAATTATCCATTGGTATCGAAAAGCCCATTTCCAATGAATTTTATAGTTCTTAAAACTTAATTTTTTAGAAAAATGAATCAGTTCTTCTTTTTTAAAACCTCTTAAAATTGAAGTTAATCCGTCTTCACGAGACATCTCATTCAATCGAAACACAAAACACAACGCTTGAAATAATCGATAGGCAATTGCGCTTCGCTGTAAATCATTAATAACAATTCCAATAGCTGAATTCGCATAAAACAGGTTTAATAAATCAACAATTTCATTGTCTTTGAAATGATGCAACGTCAAAGTACACAGCACAATATCATATTTTAATTCCTTAAATGATGTGTCAAATATATCCTCACAACGATAGCTAATATTAGGATAGTTTTGAGATAATTGTTGTGCATGACTAATTGTAAAACTATTGGCATCGATGCCTATTAACTGGAATTTCAGCTTATTTTTCAATCCAAAATCAGCTAAAGTCCGCAACATATCACCGTTTCCGCAACCTACATCTACAATTACAATTTCATTTGATTTTGAAATACTACTTGTCAAATCCTGAACGCCTTGTAAAGTTAGCTGGTTCCCTCCTAAAAGCTGATTGATTTTGGCTATTTTATCCAATGCATCACGCAAGATTTCTCCTTCCATGGCAAAATCATCCATCGTTTCAAGCGTATCGGTTCTGAATTTGGTATTTAGAAACATTTATGAATTTAGAGTTATTGGGGTTCCGTGCGTTTTTTTTATGATTTTAGATAATAAAAATGGAAATATAATTAATATACGCATCAATACAGCTGAAAGTTTTTGCTTTTGCAAAAGATTCGATAACAATCGACCCATTTTAAGTCTTTTCTTGAAATTAAAATTCCACTCCTGAATGTATTTTTCCTCAAGTTCATTTCTGGATTTAATTTCGTTGGTATAATATTTCTCCACTAATTCTGAAACAATTTTGGCACTATGAACAGCCATTGCCATTCCGTTTCCACACAATGGATGAATGAGTCCTGCGGTATCGCCAATCATTAGAATATGATTTTCTACAGCTTGTTTTTTATCAAAAGATATTTGACTTATGGTTAAAGGTTTTTCAAAAAGCAATTTACTTTTTTCGAAAATCACTTTCAAATGTGGGTTTTCTGAAACCACACTTTTTTGATATTCCTCTATATTTTTAAACTGTTTAAACGTGTCGTAATCTGCTAAATAACAGATATTAATTATATCCTTTTCGACTTTAGAAACACCACAATATCCTCCTTTGAAATTATGAAGACCAACGCTATTATTTGGAAAATCTCCCGAATAATGAGCCTTAACAGCTAGCCAATATGATTTTTTTTGAATAAAATCTCTATTTAATTTTTGGTCAATGTTAGAACGTTTTCCAAATGCACCAATAACTATTTTCGATTTTAAAATAGTTTTTTTAGCAGTAGTAACTATAAATTGATTGTCTTCAAATTGTATATTTTCTACATTGTCTTGAAGAATTTTGCATCCGTTTTCAAGTGCTTTTTTATATAAATATTCATCTAAAGCAAAACGACTAATTCCGAAACCGCCAAGAGGCAGAACACTTTTAATGGTTTTTCCGCTTGCTGTTGAAAATTCAAGTTGTGTGATATTGGTAGGATTTAAATCGGTTATATTTAAATTCAACCAATTGAGATAAGGTAAGACCTCGTTAGATATATATTCACCGCAAACCTTATGTTTTGGGAATTCATTTTTTTCAATTACAGTAACCTGAAGTCCAATTTTGGACAAATGAATCGCCGCAGTCAATCCTGCTAAACCACCTCCAATAATTAAAACTTCTTTATTTTTCATATAGAAGTAAATTTATGGATTTGTTTGAGAAAGGAACTATATTATTTCATATAAAACTTACATAATCATACTTTACTTTTTTTTTCATAAAAATGCCCCAAATAGTGTCTAACTTTTTGGGGCATGTTCATTTATTCAAACGGCTTTTAATTAATTTATAATTTTCCTTCTTTTATTTCCTCTACAATCTCAGGATTTAAAAGAGTTGTTATATCTCCAAAGTTCGAATAATCTCCTTCGGCAATCTTTCGAAGAATTCGTCTCATAATTTTTCCAGAACGGGTTTTTGGTAAACCAGAAACAAATTGAATTTTATCTAACTTAGCAATTGGTCCAATATGATCTGAAATGTGTTGATTAATTTCATTAGCCAGATTTTCTTTGTTTCTTGTTTCTCCAGTTTCTTTAAGGATAACAAAACCATATAAAGCATTACCTTTTATGTCATGCGGAAAACCTACAATTGCTGATTCAGCAACGGCTGGATGCTCATTGATAGCATCTTCTATTGGTGCTGTTCCAAGATTATGCCCAGAAACAATTACCACATCATCTACACGACCGGTAATTCTATAATATCCTACTTCATCACGCAAAGCACCGTCACCAGTGAAATATTTACCTGGAAAAGCAGAAAAATAAGTGTCTTTATAACGTTGGTGATCGCCCCAAATAGTTCTGGCAATTCCTGGCCATGGAAACTTAATACATAAACTACCAACTACTTGATTTCCTTCTATTTCATTGCGTTTTTCATCCATTAATACCGGTTGAACTCCCGGTAATGGTAAAGTTGCATACGTAGGTTTTGTTGGTGTGACAAATGCCAAAGGCGAAATCATAATTCCTCCTGTTTCTGTTTGCCACCATGTATCTACTACAGGACATCTTTTATCTCCGACGTGGTCGTTGTACCAGTGCCAAGCTTCTTCATTGATTGGTTCACCTACAGATCCGATTACTTTAAGTGACTTCAATGGATATTTTTGTACAAATTCTATATTTTCTTTTGCCAAAGCACGAATTGCAGTTGGCGCAGTATAAAACTGTGTCACTTTGTGCTTTTCGATTACTTCCCAAAAACGACTAAAGTCAGGATACGAAGGAACTCCTTCAAAAATTACTGTTGTTGCTCCGTTTAATAATGGACCATACAGAATGTAGGAATGTCCGGTAATCCAACCAATATCAGCAGTACACCAAAAAACATCGTTTTCTTCATAATTGAAAACATTCTTAAAAGTATAAGCCGTGTACACCATATACCCTGCTGTAGTATGTACCATTCCTTTAGGTTTACCGGTTGAACCAGACGTGTACAGTATAAACAATGGATCTTCGGCATCCATAATTTCGGCAACATTATTATCTGACGCTTGATCTAAAAGGGGTTGCAACCATTGGTCACGACCTTTTTTCATATTAATATTGGTATGAATTCTTTTGGCTACTAAAACTTTTTCTACAGAAGTACATTTTTCTAATGCTTCATCAACGATTTCTTTTAAATCAATGGTTTTGTTACCGCGGAAACCACCATCTGAAGTGATAACCATTTTACATTCACTGTCGTTAATACGAGTGGCTACAGCTGTAGACGAAAATCCAGCAAAAATAACCGAATGTATCGCTCCAATTCTGGCACAAGCTAATACTGAAACCGCTAATTCAGGAATCATTGGTAAATAAATACAAACTCTATCTCCTTTTTTTATGCCTTGTTCACGCAATACGTTTGCCATTTTGCAAACACGTTGGTGCAATTCATTATAATTAATATGTAGTGCTGCTTCTGCTGGATCATTTGGTTCAAAAATAATTGCTGTTTTTTCTCCTCTTTTGGCAAGATGCCTGTCAATGCAATTTTTTACAATATTTACTTTTGCTTCGGTAAACCATTTGATATCGGCATCAGCCATATTAAATTCGACAACTTTATCCCATTGTTGGTACCAAGTGAAATTTTCTTCTGCTATTTTACCCCAAAATTTTCTAGGTTCACGAACTGATTTATTGTAATGTTTAAAATATTGTTCTAAATTTTCAATTTTGTAGTAGCTCATGTTATAATTTTTTATAAAAGTATTAAATCTCTCGCTATTCTTAAAATTATTTAAATTATAAATACTTACTAAAAAAAATAGATTCCTAAATAAAAAAGCACTTTTAATACTAATTTGTTTAATTTTTACTGTTTTTGACAAAATAAGTAAAACACAAAAAGGCGAGATAGATTTAAATCTACCACACCTCCTGTATCAACAAAATTTAACAACAATTATTTTAGTACTAAACGATGATTTTTTGAACAATAATCAACCAAAACTATTTCGTTCCAATCAAGGAATTATACTACTAATTTTCCAACATAGTTTATTAAAAAAATAAACACAAATAGTTTAACTACTCTTAATCTTTTAGGGACTACTTCACTCAACTTTAAGCTCGTTTAAAGTCAAGTGAATGTACAAGCATCCATATCCATTTATTTTTTTAATAAGTTTTAACTAATTCAAAATATTATGAAATCAAATGATATAGAGCTAATCCCAACACACCCTCTTGTGTGGTAATTCCTATTTTTTATTATCCTATTTTTTTCATGGCAGTCATTGATTCTCTCAACCACTCACCTACTTCTTCAATTGGATGTTGACGAATACTTTTGTTTACAGCAATAAGAACTGCATTATCTACTCCGTTAGAAGTTGAAAAAGGTTTTCCTATCACATTTGTATCAACCGTTTGCATGAAATCAGTCAATAACGGTTTACAAGCATGGTCAAATAAATAACAACCGTATTCTGCTGTATCCGAAATGATTCTGTTCATTTCATATAATTTTTTTCTTGCTACAGTATTTGCAATCAAAGGCAATTCATGTAAAGATTCGTAATACGCTGATTCTTCAATGATTCCTGATTGAGTCATTGTTTCAAAAGCTAATTCTACACCCGCTTTAACCATAGCAATCATTAAAACACCATTGTCAAAATATTCTTGTTCTGAAATATGAGCTGCTGTCGGAGCCGTTTTCTCGAAGTTAGTTTCTGCAGTTGCAGCTCTCCAAGTCAATAAATTAACATCATTATTATCCCAGTCAATCATCATGTTTCTTGAAAATTCTCCAGAAATGATATCGTCTTGATGTTTTTGGAACAATGGACGCATGATATCTTTCAATTCTTCTGCTAATTCATACGCTTCAATTTTTGCAGGATTTGACAAACGATCCATCATGTTAGTAATTCCACCATGTTTCAAGGCTTCAGTTACTGTTTCCCAACCGTATTGAATTAGTTTTGACGCATAAGCCGGCTCGATTCCTTTTTCAACCATTTTATCGAAACATAAAATAGAACCTGTTTGCAACATTCCACAAAGAATGGTTTGTTCTCCCATTAAATCCGATTTTACTTCGGCTACAAATGACGAGTTCAAAACTCCTGCTCTATGACCACCTGTTGCTACAGCATACGCTTTTGCTTGTGCAAAACCTTCTCCGTTTGGATTATTTTCTGGGTGAACCGCGATTAAAGTTGGTACACCGAATCCTCTTTTATATTCTTCACGCACTTCAGATCCTGGGCATTTTGGCGCACACATAATTACAGTGATGTCTTTACGAATTTGCATTCCTTCCTCTACAATATTAAAACCGTGAGAATACGCTAAAGTCGAACCGTTTTTCATCAAAGGCATAATAGCTGTAACTACAGCTGTATGTTGCTTATCTGGTGTAAGGTTACAAACCAAATCAGCCGTTGGGATTAATTCTTCATACGTTCCCACTTTGAAACCATTATCAGAAGCATTTTTAAACGAAGCTCTTTTTTCTGAAATTGCATCTGCGCGCAATGCATAAGAAATATCTAAACCAGAATCTCTCATGTTCAAACCTTGGTTCAAACCTTGTGCTCCACAACCTACAATGACTACTTTTTTTCCTGCTAAAGCTTTAATTCCGTCTACAAATTCAGATTGATCCATGAATTCGCAAACGCCTAATTGTTCTAATTGTAATCTAAGTGGTAATGAATTGAAATAATTTGCCATTTTTTATTATTTAATGATTGTAAAATTTAATAATTGATAGGTTTAATAATTGAAAATTAAACGAACTACTGTTTAAGTTCTTCTAATAATGTTGAAATCTCCATTTTTGCTTTGGAAACCGATATTCTTCCGGAACGAACAAATTGCATGATTCCAAAAGGTTTTAATTTTTCGTATAGCGATTCTATTTCAGCACGTTGTCCTGATTTTGAAATCACAAAAAAGTCTCTCGCAACAGTAACTATTTCAGAGTGGCTTTCCTTAATAATATTCTGAATTTGTTTTTCATCAAAAAGCAAGCTCGATTCAATTTTGAATAATGCATTTTCCAAGAAAATAGTTTCTTCGTCAATATGATAAAATGCTTTGATGACTTCGATTTGTTTTTCGATTTGTCCTACTATATTTTGCACCCATTTTTCAGTTGTATTAACTACAATGATAAATCTGGAAACATTTTCAATTTCAGATTCGGATACATTTAAACTCAAAATATTGATATGGCGTTTCAAGAATATTCCAGATATTCTGTTTAATAAGCCAACGTTGTTTTCTGAATAAACAGAAATAGTGAATGTTTTATTTTCCATAATATTAACTTAATCGGATATCAGAAACTGATGCTCCTGTTGGAATCATTGGGAATACGTTATTTTCTTTTTCTACCATAACTTCAAGGAAATACGATTCTTTTGAAGCCATCATTTCGGCAACGGCGGCATCTAAATCTTCTCTTTTGGTTACTTTTTTGGCTTTGATATAATAGCCTTCAGCAATCGCTACAAAATTCGGATTGATCATTTCGGTAGAGGCATATCTATTATCAAAAAATAATTCCTGCCATTGACGCACCATTCCTAAGAATTCGTTGTTCAAAACAACAATTTTCACAGGAACCTTTGTTTGAAAAATAGTTCCTAATTCCTGAATGGTCATCTGAAAACCACCATCACCAATAATGGCAACTACTTCACGCTCCGGTTTTCCCATTTTGGCACCAATCGCAGCCGGTAATGCAAATCCCATGGTTCCTAAACCTCCTGAATTAATCATGCTTTTGGTCGAATTGAATTTAGCATAACGGCAAGCAAACATTTGGTGTTGGCCAACATCAGGTACAATTATAGCATCACCTTTAGAGTGTTTATTGATCATTTCGATGGTTTCACCCATAGAAATTCCTTCTTTTTTAGGATTTAACTCCTCATTAATTACAGCGTCTAATTCTGTTTGATATTTCGCTTTAAATTCATTGTGCCAAGCCTCATGTTTATTAGGTTCAATAAGCGGAAGCAAAGCCGTCAAAGATTCTTTCAAATCTGCCAAAACCGCCACAGTTGTTTTAACATTCTTATCTACCTCTGCTGGATCAATTTCAAGATGAATTACTTTGGCTTGTTTCGCATAAGTGGCTAAATTTCCTGTGACACGGTCGTCAAAACGCATTCCAAGCGCAATTAATACATCACATTCGTTCGTCAAAACATTAGGTCCGTAATTTCCGTGCATTCCAACCATTCCTACATTCAACGGATGATCTGTTGGCAAAGCCGAGAGTCCTAAAATAGTCCAAGCAGCCGGAATTCCTGATTTTTCAACCAAAGCTTTTAACTCGGCTTCAGCTTCGCTAAGAATAATTCCTTGACCAAAAATGATAAATGGTTTTTTAGCAGTATTAATTAATTCCGCTGCTTCCTTTACCTTTTCAATATTTAAATTTGGTTTTGGATGATAACTTCTTATACCGGTACATTTTTCATAGCTAAACTCAAATTCATCAAATTGAGCATTTTTAGTAATATCAATTAATACAGGACCTGGACGGCCTGATTTTGCTATATAAAAAGCTTTTGCCATGATTTCGGGAATTTCATGGGCTTCGGTAATTTGATAATTCCATTTGGTTACAGGAGTCGAAATTCCAATAATATCTGTTTCTTGAAACGCATCTGAACCCAATAAATGTTTTCCTACTTGCCCTGTGATACAAACCATAGGAGTCGAATCGATTTGCGCATCTGCAATTCCTGTGACTAAATTTGTTGCTCCCGGACCCGAAGTTGCAATCGCCACACCTACTTTTCCTGTTGCTCTTGCAAAACCTTGTGCAGCATGTGTTGCTCCTTGTTCATGACGCACTAAAACATGCTGTAATTGATCTTGAAATTTATATAATTCGTCGTAAACTGGCATTATAGCTCCACCTGGATAGCCATAAACCAAATCTACTCCTTCTTCTAATAAGCATCTTATAACGGCTTCGGCGCCGGATATTTTATTTGTTCCCATGGGTACGTTTATTATTTTTTAGAGATAGAAACATATATTTAAAATATTTTGTTTTGTTTCTATTCCTTCTTTTTTGAAAATTATTTATCGGTTACACATCCTTCAGAGGCACTTGAGACCGAACGCATATATTTAAGTAACACTCCTTGTTTAATTGGTGATTCCGGTTTTTTCCAATTGGCTTTACGTTTTGCAAATTCTTCGTCAGATATTTTCATATTAATGGTGTTTTTTACAGCATCAATTGAAATCATATCACCGTTTTCTATTAAAGCAATTCCTCCACCTTCATAGGCTTCTGGAGTAACGTGTCCTACTACGAAACCGTGAGAACCTCCAGAAAAACGTCCGTCTGTAATTAAAGCGACAGTACTTCCTAAACCAGCTCCCATAATTGCAGATGTTGGTTTAAGCATTTCAGGCATACCTGGACCTCCTTTTGGACCACAGTAACGAATAATAACCACATTTCCTGGTTTTACTTCTCCTCCTCTAATTCCTTTAATTACATCGTGTTCGTTTTCAAAAACTACCGCTGTACCTTCAAAAAACTCACCTTCTTTACCGCTAATTTTAGCCACACAACCTTCTGAAGCAATGTTTCCGTATAAAATCTGAATATTTCCAGTAGCTTTTAATGCTTTTTGGATTTCATGAATCACTTGTTGTCCATCATTCAAATCAGGAACCGAAGCTAAGTTTTCAGCAATTGTTTTTCCGGTTACCGTTAAACAATCTCCATGTAAAAAACCTTCTTTTAATAGATATTTCATTACTCCTGGAACTCCACCTACATTATGTAAGTCTTCCATTAAGTATTTACCGCTTGGTTTCAAGTCAGCAAGTAATGGAGTTTTATCACTAATATCTTGGAAATCTTTTAAGGTAAGATCAACACCTACTGAATGTGCCATTGCAATTAAGTGCATAACCGCATTCGTAGAACCTCCTAAGACTGCCACGATTGTAATAGCATTTTCGAATGCTTTACGAGTCATAATGTCTCTAGGCTTAATATCTTTTTCCAATAATATTCTGATGGCTTTACCAGCATCAGCACATTCTTGTTTTTTTTCTGGACTCAAAGCAGGATTAGAAGAACTGTAGGGTAAACTCATTCCTAAAGCTTCAATCGCTGATGACATAGTGTTAGCTGTATACATTCCACCACAAGCACCGGCACCTGGACAAGCATTTTGAATCACACCTTTAAAATCTTCAGGTGTAATAGTGTTATTGAATTTTTTTCCTAATGCTTCAAAAGCAGAAACAATATTCAAATCCTCACCTTTCCATTTTCCTGGGTGAATAGATCCTCCATAAACCATAATAGAAGGGCGATTTACTCTACCCATAGCCATTAGCGCTCCTGGCATATTTTTATCACAACCTGGAACAGCAATCATTCCATCATACCATTGTGCTCCCATAACCGTTTCAATAGAATCTGCAATTACATCACGGGAAACTAAAGAAAAACGCATTCCATCATTACCATTTGAAATTCCATCACTGACACCAATAGTATTAAAAATCAAACCAACTAAATCTACTGCCCAGACGCCAGTCTTAATATCTTTAGCCAAATCGTTTAAGTGCATATTACAAGGGTTTCCATCGTAACCCATACTCACAATTCCTATTTGCGCTTTTTTAAGATCTTCTTCAGTTAATCCAATTCCGTACAACATGGCCTGAGAAGCTGGTTGTGTTTCATCTTGCGTAATTATTTTGCTGTATTTATTTAATTCCATTATATGATTGTTTCTCTATTTTTTAAATTTATTCCAAAAAAAAACCTCCCAAAATAATTGGGAGGTTTTAAATATTTTTTTAATTATATCTATACCATTCCCTCTGCACATGTGATAATCACATTGACATTAATAATTGAAGAAATAATAGATACGATTTGCATTTTTTATTTTTATTTGCTTCAAAAGTATAAAAACAAATAGTACTAAAAAAATATAACCTCAATATTATATGCATTTTCAATTATTAAATGCATTTTGATTATTGCTTTTTAAACAATAGTCGATTGTCCTATGTAGACATTGTCACTTTTAAAATATAAGTCGTCTTTACTTAAAATGTAATTTGAGATAAAGTCTCCTACTTCATTCGTTCCAAATTTTGAATACGGATTCAAATCTGCCGTGACGACATTTAATTCGATTGCTTTATGCACTGCTTCGTATACTTTTTGGGATTCCATTTGAAGACCAAAATGTTCCAAAAGCATCGCCGCCGATACTATTGAAGCAATAGGATTGGCAATATTTTTTCTTTTTGCTTCTGGATAAGAACCGTGAATAGGCTCAAAAAGTGCATTTGAATTTCCTAAAGATGCTGATGGCAATAATCCTATTGAACCTGTGATTACACTCGCTTCATCTGATAAAATATCTCCAAATAAATTTTCAGTCAAAATGACGTCAAACTGTTTTGGATTAATGATTATTTGCATTGCCGCATTATCAACAAAAAGAAAATCTAAGGTTACATCAGGATATCCTTCTGCGATTTCTGATACCACTTTTCTCCATAATCTTGACGTTTCAAGGATACTGGCTTTGTCTACTAAAGTCACCTTTTTTTGTCTTTTTTGTGCAGTTCTAAAAGCTAAATGACTGATACGAATAATTTCTTCTTCGGAATACTCACACAAATCAGATGCTAAAGTTCCTTGTTCGTTAATCTTTTTTTCACTGAAATAAGATCCTCCCGAAATTTCTCTGAAAATTATAAAATCAGCTCCTTCAATTATTTTTCTTTTTAAAGGAGATAAGTCCAATAAGTCATTGTATGGTTTTATAGGTCTTATATTCGCATACAATCCTAGTGCTTGTCTCAATTTTAATAATCCTTGTATAGGGCGTGATTTTGAATCTGAATGGGTATCATATTTTGAATCATCAACGGCTCCAAACAATATAGCATCAGTATTCAAACAAAGGTTCAATGTTTGCTCCGGTAAAGGATTTCCTGTTTTCTCAATAGCAATAGCACCAATAAGCGCGTCTTCAAAAACAAACTCATGATCAAAAACAACACCAATTGCATACAATGCTTTTTTTGCTTGTAAGATTACCTCCGGACCTATTCCGTCTCCTGAAAGTACTGCTATTTTTAAGTTCATAATAGTAGGATTTAGATTTTATTAGAAATCAAAATATTTTAGTTAAGGATTAATTCCTTATTCATTTTACAGGCTTCAATTATTTGATGAATATCATCATCCAACACTTCTTTTTTAATGTCAGCAAACTTTAAAAATTCAACATAGACAACATCTAATTGCACTTTTGTAAGTTCGTACCCAACTTTTTTGGCTCTGTAGGCCAATGCTGCTCTACCACTTCTGGCAGTAAGAACAATAGATGATTCATTTACACCTACTTCTAAAGGATCCATGATTTCATAAGTTGCTCTATTTTTTATCACACCATCTTGATGAATTCCGGAGCTGTGCGCAAAAGCATTAGCACCAACAATCGCTTTATTAGGCTGCACCATCATTCCCATACTTTCAGAAACCAATCGGCTCATTTCATTCAGCTGACGTGTATTGATATTGGTATCTAAATTCAAATAAGGATGTTGTTTGAAAATCATTACCACTTCTTCAAGCGCTGTATTTCCTGCTCTTTCACCTATCCCGTTTATCGTACATTCAATTTGTCTGGCTCCATTTACTGCTCCTGCTATTGAATTAGCCGTAGCCATTCCTAAATCATTATGACAGTGACAAGACAAGATTACGTTTTCAATTCCTTTGACGTTTTCTTTTAAATACTTAATTTTCGCACCATATTCTTCTGGCAAACAATACCCTGTTGTATCTGGAATATTAAGTACGGTAGCACCTGATTTTATTACTTCTTCACAGACTCGCGCCAAGAATTCATTATCTGTTCTCCCCGCATCTTCAGCATAAAATTCAACATCTTCAACATACGATTTAGCATGTGAAACGGCAAATTTTGCACGGGCAATAATATCTTCTCTAGTTGTATTTAGCTTGTGTATTATGTGCGAATCAGAAGTTCCAATTCCAGTATGTATACGAGGTCTTTTTGCATGTTTTAAAGCTTCTGCAGCAACATCAATATCATTTTTCACCGCTCTTGTTAATCCGCAGACAACTGCATTTTTTACCACCTTACTTATTTCTGAAACAGATAAAAAATCACCCGGACTAGAAACAGGAAAACCAGCTTCTATAATGTCAACACCCATTTCGTCCAGTCGATTTGCTATAACGAGTTTTTGATTGGTATCTAATTTACATCCTGGGACCTGTTCGCCATCTCTTAAAGTGGTATCAAAAATTTGAACTTTCTCTCTATTCATTTTCATTTATTTAATGTAATTTCACATCTTGATAACAAAAATATCTTTCATTACTTTAATATAAAATTCAATTTAATGAAATATACTGCTTATAAAACAAATAATAACTTTGTAATCTACTGAAAAACAACATATTAAGATACTATATTTTACAATGGCTAACCATCAAAAAGATTTCTTATTTGTATTAATAAAATCGCTTTCAAAATCTGAAAAAAGACAATTTAAGATTTTTGCAAGCCGATTGGAAACCAGTTCCAATACAAAATTCATCGAATTATTCAACATTTTAGACAAATCAGAAGTCTATGATGAGAAACTCATTCTGAAAAGCGGTATCATTAAAAAAGTGCAATTATCGAATCTTAAATCATATTTGTACAAGCAAATTTTAGTGAGCATCCGATTGAATATTCCCAGTCAAAACATTCGATATCAGCTTAGAGAACAAATTGATTTTGCTGCCATATTGTACAATAAAGGGTTATACAAGCAGAGTTTAAAAATTTTGGATAAAACAAAAATTTTAGCTTTAGAGAATGATGAAAAACTCATGGCGTATGAAATCGTAGAATTCGAAAAACTTATTGAATCACAATACATCACACGAAGTATTCAAGGACGGGCTGATGAATTGGTAATCCAAGCCAAAGAATTAAATTACCGCAATACCATTTCCAGTAAATTATCTAATTTATCCCTGCAACTGTATGGGATTATGCTTAAAACCGGTTATGTAAAAAGTGATGAAGAGTATACATATATAGACGATTATTTCAATAAACACATTTCTAAATTTGATGATAAAAAGTTTGGTTTTAGAGAAAAATATTGGTTTTATAATGCGTATTTATGGCGAAGTTTCTTAGTACAGGATTTTCTTTCCTGCTATAAATATTCTTTAAAATGGGTGACGCTTTTTTATGACAACCCCAATATGATTTATTTAAACCCTGTATTTTTCTTAAAAGGAAACCATTATTTATTGGAATCTTTATACATGTTGAAATACAAATCAAAATTCAAAAAGTATTTATCACTGCTGGAAAATACCATAAAAGACCCACGTTTTCCCGTGAATGACAATATTGCGTCACTATCGTTCTTATATGTTTATAACAATAAATTGAATTACCACATTCTGGAAGGAACGTTTGCCGAAAGCGAATACTTAATTCCCGAAGTATTAAATAAATTAAAACTTCATACGGACCATCTTGATGAGCATCACGAAATGTTGTTCTATTATAAATTTGCCTCTATTTATTTCGGAAACGAAAAATATGCGGAATGTATCTTTTATTTAGAGAAAATCATAAACAACAAAAATCTTTCGATGCGAGAAGATTTGATGTGTTTTGCCCGAATTTTGTGTTTAATTGCTCATTATGAATTAGGTAAGGATTATTATCTGGAAAATCAGTTGAAAAACACTTATAAATTCCTCATCAAAATGAATGATTTACATGAAGTTCAAAAAGAAATTATTCGATTTTTGAAAAACTTAAACTCTATTTATCCAACGGATATCAAGAAGGAGTTTATAAAAATGAGAGCTCGATTTATTGAATTGGAAAAAAACACTTATGAAAAAAGAGCTTTCCTTTATTTGGACATCATTTCTTGGCTCGAAAGCAAAATTGAAAATCGAAAAATCAGTGATATTATTAAGGAGAAAGCAAAATTGATCAATCGATAAGATTTTGATTTTTTAAAAAATACAATTGCTTTAAACTAAATTTGATAATAAAACAATGTCTCTCTAAGAATTAGCTCTTATTAAGAAAATATTTCTAGAATTAAACTAAGTACTACATTCCAAAAATATTCAGTACTTTTAAAGAATACTTAAAAATTTAAAATTATGAATGGATTTTTTAAAACAATACTTGCAGGTTACGGTGCCAAAAAATTAGGTGGTGGCTGTTTTGGAACAATTATTATTTTCATAATAATCTATTGGCTATTAGGTTATTTTTAGAATCATAACGCTAAAAACAACCTAATTACAAATTCAAATATTAGTAAGCCAAGAGTTCTTTCAAATCACTTTCGAATCTTCCTTTCGGTAAATATTGATCTTCCAAAGCTTTTGTAAAAGGAATTGGTGAGTCTAAACTTGCTACGCGTTTTACTGGCGCATCAAGATATTTAAAACAATTTTCCATTATCATTGCCGAAATATCACTGGCAATACCACCAAACATACTGTCTTCCTGATAAATAATCACTCTTCCCGTTTTCTTAACAGAAGCAAAAATAGCTTCAGTGTCCAAAGGTTGTAAAGTTCTCAAATCCAACAAATCAGCAGAAATTTCAGGATTTTTTGTTAAAGTATCCAAAGCCCAATGCACCGCTGCTCCAAACGAAATAATTGTAACATCATTTCCTTCTTTCAACAAAGCCGCTTTTCCTAATGGAATGGTATAATAATCTTTTGGGACCTCTTGGTAAACGCTTCTGTACAATTGCTTGTGCTCAAAGAATAATACAGGATTCGGGTCATTTATGGAAGCATTCAATAATCCTTTCGCATCATACGGAAATGCCGGATAAACTACTTTTAAACCTGATGTTTTGGTAAACCAAGCTTCATTGGTTTGCGAGTGAAAAGGCCCCGCTTGTGTTCCTCCGCCACAAGGCATTCTAACTACAACATCAGCTTTTTCTAACCAACGATAATGTGATTTGGCTAATAAATTGACAATTGGATTAAATCCTGTCGAAACAAAATCGGCAAACTGCATTTCCACAATCGCTTTATAGCCATTAATCGACAATCCCATTCCTGCCGAAACCACTGCACTTTCACAAATTGGCGTATTAATGACACGCTCTTTACCAAATTGCGCTACAAAACCATCTGTGATTTTGAAAGCACCACCATATTCAGCGATATCCTGACCCATGATTACGGAGTTTTCATGACGTTCCATTGATTGTCTCAAACTGGTAGAAATCGCATCTATGAAACGAATATTTTCTTTTTCTTCTGAAGGATTAACTTGTTCAAATACATACGGTTTGTAAACATCATTTAGCTCTTCACTTAAAGAAGCTTCAATTTCTGGTTCAGCATTGGCAATAGCCAGACTTTCATCGATATCATTCTTTATTTCAGCATGTAAAGCCGCATCAAAATTAGCTGTAAGAACTCCGTTTTCTGCCAAATACTTTCTATAATTTTCTACTGGATCTTTAATCGCCCACATATCCATTAACTCTTGCGGAACATATTTGGTTCCACTCGCCTCTTCGTGCCCGCGCATTCTGAAGGTTTTGAATTCCAATAAAACTGGACGTGGATTTTCTTTCATCGAAGCCTTCAATTCAGATAACAAATTAAATACTTCCAGAATATTATTTCCATCAACAATATGACTTTCCATTCCGTAACCTTTACCTTTATCGGCCAGGTTTTCGCAACGGTATTGTTCATTTGTAGGAGTCGAAAGTCCATAGCCATTATTCTCAATCACAAACAGCACCGGTAATTCCCATACAGCAGCAATGTTTAATGCTTCATGAAAATCACCTTCACTTGTAGCGCCTTCACCAGTAAAAACTGCGGTAACTTTTCCGTTTTTCTTTAGTTTATTGGCCAAAGCGATTCCGTCAGCAACGCCTAATTGCGGACCTAAATGCGAAATCATTCCAATAATCTTGTATTGTTGTGTTCCAAAGTGAAAACTGCGATCACGACCTTTAGTAAAACCATTGGCTTTGCCCTGCCATTGTGAAAAAAGACGGTACAAAGGAATATCTCTTCCGGTGAAAACGCCAAGATTTCTATGCATTGGCAAAATGTATTCATCTGAATCTAAAACTGCTGTGACTCCAACAGAAATAGCCTCTTGACCAATTCCAGAAAACCATTTAGATACCTTTCCCTGACGAATAAGAATCAACATTTTCTCCTCAATTAGTCTTGGTTTCAGTATTCTTTTATATAAATCTAATAATTGGTTGTCTGTAAGATTTTTTCTGTCGAAGATCATTTTTTCGGTTTTATTATATGGTTCAAAGATAAAAAAATATAACAGTTTAGTGATATTTTGTTATATTTTTTTATATTGTTTATAAGTTTTAAAATTCAGATATAAAATTATTCTTTACATTTGTATCTGCAAGGTTTTTAGCCTTACAAGTTATTAAAAAATATTTAAAAGTATGCAAAACATTCCTAGTGTTGACTTGCGTGATTTCCTTTCGGACGACCCGAAACGTAAACAAAAATTTGTAAATGAAATCGGAAGTGCATTTGAAGATATTGGCTTCGTAGCACTCAAAGGGCATTTTTTAAACGACCAACTGGTTGATGAATTGTATGGTGAAATCAGAAATTTTTTCGCTTTACCTTTAGAAACAAAACACAGTTATGAAATCCCTGGAATTGGCGGACAAAGAGGTTATGTTTCTTTTGGAACAGAGCATGCCAAAGGCAGAAAAGAAGGTGATTTGAAGGAGTTTTGGCATTTTGGACAATACGTGTCTGAAGATTCAAAATACGCTTCAGAGTATCCTGAAAACGTTGAAGTAAAAGAACTTCCCCGTTTTAATATTGTAGGTAAAGAAGCGTACCAAATGCTGGAAAAAACAGGAGTTTATGTTTTGAGAGCTTTGGCTTTACACCTTGGTTTAGATGAATTTTATTTTGACCAATATGCTAAAGATGGAAATTCAATCTTAAGACCTATTCATTATCCACCGATTACTTCTGAGCCAGCAAACGCTATTCGTGCTGCTGCTCACGGTGATATCAACTTGATTACTTTGTTGATGGGTGCGCAAGGAAAAGGATTGCAAGTACAAAATCACAATGGAGAATGGATTGATGCCATTGCTGAACCGGATGAATTAGTTATTAATGTGGGTGATATGTTATCGCGTCATACGAATAACAAATTAAAATCTACTATTCATCAAGTGGTAAACCCACCAAGAGAATTATGGGGAACTTCACGTTATTCTATTCCGTTTTTTATGCATCCGGTGAGTGATATGAAATTGGATTGTTTGGAAAACTGTATTGATGCAGAACATCCAAAAAAATTCGGAGATATTACTGCGGGAGCTTATTTATACGAGCGTTTAGTAGATTTAGGGCTTATTAAAAAATAATTCATAATTTTATAGTTCAAGAAAGACATCGAGTTCGCTTGATGTCTTTTTGTTTTTTTACCATTAAGAAATTAAGGTAGATTAAGAGCAGTGAAACTTAATTTTCTTAACTTCTTAATGGTTTAATAATTAATTAATTTTTAAAACATGGACTTACAAGACCAATTAAAAAACCTTTTTCCAGATCACGAACCATCTCCTGAAGATCCAATTGAAGAAGTGGCTCACGAATTATACGTTCAAAAAGAACCTATGATTTGTAAATTCGAAAAACGAAAAGGAAAAGCGACTACCATAATTGAAGGTTATGAAGGTACTGACGAGGATTTTAAAATTCTTGCCAAGGAAATCAAAACCAAATTGAGTGTTGGTGGAACTTTCAAAGATGATTCCATTATCATTCAAGGTGATTATCGTGATAAAATAATGACTATTTTAAAAGAAAAAGGATTTAAAGTAAAACGTGTTGGAGGTTAAAAAGTATTCAGTGTTCAGTTATTAGTATTCAGTTGAGCAACTTGAAACCTTAAACATTTAAACAAAAAAATTAATGATACAATCATCAGAATTAATATTAAATCCAGACGGTAGCGTTTACCATTTGAATTTAAAACCAGAACATATTGCACACGATATCATCTTTGTAGGAGATCAAAATCGTGTGGAAAAAATTACACAGTTTTTTGACAGCATTGAATTTTCGACACAAAAAAGAGAATTCAAAACCCAAACCGGGATTTTCAAGGGTAAACGAATTACGGTAATGTCAACAGGAATTGGTCCTGACAACATTGATATTGTCATCAACGAACTGGATGCTTTGGTCAATATTGATTTGAAAACACGTCAGCCAAAAGAAAATTTAACTTCACTGAACATCATCCGTATTGGAACTTCGGGTTCTTTACAAGCCGATATTCCTGTGGATAGTTTTGTGATGTCAAAATTTGGATTAGGATTGGATAACATGCTACGCTCCTATTTGATTGACGAAGTTTCTAATCTTGAAATGGAAGATGCTTTTGTAAAACACACCAATTGGGATTTACGAAAAGGAAAGCCATATGTAATTGCTTGTTCCGAAAAACTGGAAAAAATGATAGAAAGCAATAAAATGCACAAAGGAATTACCGCAACTGCAGGTGGTTTTTACGGTCCTCAAGGTCGCGTTTTGCGTTTGAATATTCAAGATGAAGCGCTAAATTCTAAAATGGATAATTTTAAATTTGATGACAACCAAATCACCAACTTAGAAATGGAAACGGCAGCAATTTATGGACTTTCGACTCTTTTAGGACATAACGCATTGTCATTGAACGCTATCATTGCCAATCGTGCTTCGGGAACATTTAGCGAGGATCCGTACAAAGCCGTTGATGAATTGATTGCGTATACTTTAGAAAAAATAGCTTTAGGATAGCGAAATTAATTTTCAAAACCGTACCCATTTGTAGTTTTAAAAAAGTGCTCTTTAATTTTTTTAAAACTACATTTGTTTTTAGAACAAAACGATAATGAAAATAATACTTACAGGTGCAACAGGAGTTTTGGGATCTCATATTATGTATGAAATTCTAGAGCTTTTCATCAACACTAAAATTGATGGAAAACTATTTATTATTGCACGAAATAAAGGAAAAAACTCCGCTTTAGATCGAATAAACGAACTCTTATCCAGTAGTTATACGCCTAAAATCATAAAAGAAAAAGGCATCGCAAAACTGCACGAATACATTGAAATCATTGATACCGATTTGGCTGTAATTCAAGATACTTTTTCAAGTCAAATAAAAGGTGCTTATTTTATCCATTCGGCGGGATTCGTGAATTTATCTACCGATGAAGAACAACGCGAAAAGATTTTTGAAGAAAATACCAAAATCACAAAATCCCTTTTCAATCTATTTCATCCTTTTATAAAAAAGTTTATTTACATTGGAACTGCTTTTTCATCTGGAAACCGAAAAGGATTAATTGACAATGATTTTCATAGTTTAGGATTCAAACCGGAACATCGCAATGCGTATGAAAATGCCAAATTCCATTCAGAAAATTTTATAGCAGAAGAATGTAAAAAAATAGGCTTACCCTTTCAAATTCTTCGCCCAAGTGTGATTGGAGGCAAAATGTTGGGGAACGAAAACCAGTATTTTATTTCGAAATATATGGTTTTTTATCTTTTGGCTAAATTCTTTCACTTCACTTCCCAACGAAAAGGAGATCAAGAAAATGTGCGTTTTATAGTCAATGAAGACACCGTTTTGAACATTATTCCTGTCGATTATGTGGCAAAAGTGATTGTAAATACATTCGAAAGAGAAGATATTGAACAGCTTAATATTGTACATCATAAAAGTTTCAATATGGTAAATGGATTGCAGTTAATTATGAAGGAAGTTGGTTATACCAATTTTACCTTAATACAAAATTCGTTAGACTTCAAATACAAAAACACTATCGAAAAATTGTATTATGAAAGTATTGGCAAACATTTAAACCCTTATTTTACAACAGCTGCCAATGAATACGATACCACTTTGTTGAATTCTATTCTTGAAATACCAAAACTGGACCAGGAGGCATTTACCAATATGATTCGGTATGCGAGATTGAATAACTTTAAAGATATTAATGTGTAATTTTAGGAGCTATTTCCCGCTATACGTTGCAATCTTTTCCTTTTCAAAGAAAAAAGGAAAAGGATTTTCACTGCTATCAGGGCTAAATCGGGAACCATCAAATTTTAGTAAACCATGAATCTTATTTTAGAAACCGACCGATTAATTTTAAGAGAAATGCTAGTTTCAGATGCCGAAGCATTATTTGAAATGGACAGCAATCCTAATGTACATGAATATCTTTGGAACAAACCATTGACAGATATTAGCGAAGTACATGCCTATATCAAGCTTGTCAGAGAACAATACATCGAAAATAACATTGGACGATTTGTTGTTGTTTTGAAAGAAACCAATGAATTAATTGGTTGGGCCGGATTAAAATACAACACAGAAATGGTGAATAATAAAATTCATTTCTACGACATTGGATATCGGTTAAACGAAAAATCCTGGGGCAAAGGATATGCAAGTGAAGCCAGTTTTGCTTGGCTGGATTATGGTTTTAATGCAATGAATATCAAAATCATGGAAGCCGCAGCGCATACTGCCAATATCGCATCAAACAGAATATTACAAAAAATTGGACTGAAAATGACCGAACAATACTTGGAGGACGGCATTTCTTGGAATTGGTACGAATTAAAAAATCCTAACCTATAATGAAAACAATAAAAATAGCTGGTGTTCCGGAACATTTCAATCTTCCCTGGCATTTGTCAATAGAAAACGGAGATTTCGAAAAAGAAAACATCGATTTACAATGGACTGACGTTCCTGAAGGAACCGGAAAAATGTGTCTAATGCTTCGTGATAGCGAAACAGATATTGCCGTAATCCTAACGGAAGGAATCGTAAAAGATATTGTTGCCGGAAACCCGAGTAAAATAGTTCAGGTTTATGTAGAAAGTCCTTTGATTTGGGGAATTCACGTAGCAGCAAAATCAAATTACATGACATTGGCTGACTTAGAAAACACCAAAGTGGCGATTTCCAGATTAGGTTCCGGTTCGCAATTAATGGCGTATGTAAATGCTAATAATCAAGGTTGGAAAACAGATAATCTTCAGTTTGAAATTATAAATACCATTGATGGAGCTGTCGAAGCTTTGACAAATGGAACCGCCGATTATTTTATGTGGGAGCGTTTCATGACCAAACCACTTGTAGACAAAGGTATTTTCCGCAGAATTGCTGATTGTCCTACGCCTTGGCCTTGCTTTGTAATTGCGGTTCGTGAGGAAGTTTTGGAAAAAAATCCAGCCGTTATTTCAAAAATTCTTGCTGTCATTAATCAAACTACGCAGGAATTCAAAGATATTCCAAGTATTGACAAAACGTTGGCTTCAAATTACCATCAAAAAATTGAAGATATTCAAGAATGGTTGTCATTAACGCAATGGTCACAAAAACCATTAGCAGCAGAAATGTTAAACAAAGTTCAAAATCAACTTTTTCAACTTAAAATTATCGATAAAAAAGGTACTTTTGAGGATATTGTAAAAACAGTCTAGATTGCTGTTTTTATTTTTGCTATGATAAAAATAAAAGAAATTAATTTTCAGGGTATTAAACAGCGATTTCAGGTCAAAAAACCTTGGGATGACGTTATTATTTTTATCCTGAACATATTAATTGCTATTCCACTCTTTATTATTGTACATCAAAACTTAATCAATCCCAATTGGTTTCTGAATATAGACAGAGTAGTTTTGTTTCTCTTAATGATTGTTGTTATTCAAATCATCCTTCGATTCTTGAGAACAATTATTCTCTTTTGTATCATTCTATATTTATTGGTATTAGTTTATGGTTCCACTATCGGAAACTATGGATTTAACAGCGTTTTTGAAGATTATAATTCAATTATGTACACAATGTCAGACAATCCATATCCACAAGATATTATCATTGCAAAATTGCTTCCATTTCCCAATAAATCAAAAATCATCAATGCCATAGAATATCAAAATCCTAAAATCAGGAATTTTGCGATTATGGCAACATCAAAACATTTCAAAGACATAAAAGGCTATTCTGATTACAGAACTATTATACAATGCTTTGCTGTTTTCAAGGAAATTAACAGCAGATGGAACTATGTAAGCGATCCAAAAGCACGAGATTATATCGCTACAGCTACAGAATCACTGCTTTATTTTTCTGGTGACTGTGATGATCATTCGATATTAATGGCTTCCAGTATAAAGTCTATCGGTGGAACTCCCCGATTAATCCATACTACCGGACATATTTATCCCGAAATACTAATTGGCTCTCTGACTGATTTAGAAAAAGTAAATTTTCTAATTAAAAATGTATTATTTGTCAATGAAAGCAATGAACAAAAACTTCATTATCACGTTGATGAGCGCGGTCAAATCTGGATGAATCTTGATTATACTGCCAAATATCCCGGAGGACCTTTCATGTCTGAAGAAATTTTAGGTGCCTTGACATTGGATTAATAACACTTCAAAAGCATTAAAAAATATTTAAATAAATGACGCGTTTTTAAAATCAAAACGGAATTATATTAAACACTATTTCATGTTAGATTTAAAATGTTAGCCATTTAAAGTAGTCTTAAATGTATCTTCAATTGAAAAATAATATTTTAAAAAAGTTCAATAAACAAAATATTTTATTTAACTTTGAAATACAAAGTACTTTTAAAAAAAAGTTTAAACATTAAAAATTAAAAATATGGATAATAAATCAAATGTTTGGAATATAATAAGTTGGGGGTTTGGAATAGTTGTTTTGGTAATCGGGATTATAAATACTTTTTGGGGAAATGATCTAGGTTTTGGAGTTTTCCTCATTGTACTTTCTGTCGTTTATTTCCCACCGACAAATGTAATTTTCAAGAAAATAACTGGTTTTTCAATTCCGCTTGTAATAAAAATTCTATTGGGTCTTTTTATTATTTGGGCGGCATTAGGCGTGGGTGAATTGTTCAATAAAATAGAACTAATGATGATGGATTTAGAATAAACCGCGTAAATCATAAACTAAAAGAAATGAAAAAACTCCGTTATTTCTAATGGAGTTTTATACATTCAAAACAAGTTTAATTACAAACCATTTTTTTAGTTTAGCTTTTTTCCTTTTAAAATTTGTCCTTCTTTGGTAAATTCTAAATCAATATTATTCGTTAAATCAACGTCGAGGTTTTTGTGCCCATAATCAATATGTGTAATTTTTTCATTCGGATAATTTTTTGCCACATAATCTTTGACTGTTGCGGGAATGAATGCGGTTGGAATCGGTTTCTTGCCACCATCTACCTCACGGTAAGAACCATCTTTCCAAAATTCTACCTCAGTACCATCTTTAAGCTTGACTTCATAGCCTTTTTCACCATATTCCGCATCTTTCTTGGCAATATTAACTGATGTATAGCTAAAATATTTTTGAAGGAAATCCTGAGCTGCTATTGGTAATTCAGTGATTTCTATTCTCTTTTGCGCGCTCGCCGATAATACAAAACCCAGTAATAATGCGACTAATGTGATTTTCCTTTTCATGGTTTCCATATTTAGGTTATCGTATTGCTAATTTACGATAAGTAAAAATGCATTCAAATCAATTTAAGAAACCTTTAATTTTTAGGATACTTTTTTAATACTTACATCTGCCAAACTCTAAGAAATAAAAAACTCCATTGTTTCTAATGAAGTTTGTCTTGTCCTCCTTGTGAACATGTTTACATCCTTTTTTTGCAAGATTTCAATAAAATAGCACTATGAAATCCTTCCTATTTCAATTTGAAAAAGTAGTTTTGTGCTTTAAATCTTTTATCCTAAACTTACGCAACTGCCACAAGCGGCAAAAAGCTGAAAAATGTAAGTTTCTGCTGTTACATTATATAGAAGTTAATAATTAGACCAGCATTAGTTAAATCAATACTGAAGTGAAAAAAGTGGAAAATGAAGAAGTAAGCTGGACTATGTGCGCAGAATGTCAAGGAAGAGGCAAGAAAAGTCGAGGACTAACTAAGAAAGCACGACTACTCCACCAGCTAGCATTAGACCAGTTTGAAAAGACTAATGGCGAAGGAACGGCTCCAGTTCCTCCTAAAGGCCACCTTCACTCCTGCCCGAAATGTTCCGGATCCGGGTTGCTTCGTTCTTCCAGTCCAACTATAGCGGATAAAGAAAACTATCCACACCTAGCCATTATTGGCGGCGGTATTGGCGGTGTGGCTCTTGCTGTGGCTTGTTTGCATCGCGGAATTCCTTTTACCTTATATGAACGCGATAATAATTTCGAAGCCAGGTCTCAGGGTTACGGGCTTACTCTGCAGCAAGCTAGTAAAGCGATTGAGGGATTGGGTATTTTCTCGCTGGAAGAAGGAGTAATTTCAACCAGACATTTGGTTCATACGGCAGCAGGGAAAATAATCGGTGAATGGGGAGTCAGAAAATGGATACAGTCAGATACAAAAACTTTTCAAAAACGTACCAATATACATATTGCACGACAATCTTTACGCTTAGCGTTAATTCAACAACTCGGCGGACAGGATGCGGTTCAATGGGGACATCAGTTATTAGATTATAAGGAAAGTGATGGTAACGGTGTTGATTTAAGCTTTCAAGTGAATGGGGAAATCAAGCATACCAAAGCGGATCTTGTAGTTGGTGCGGATGGTATTCGCAGTTCAGTGCGGAGGTTACTAATTGGTGCCGATATCAGCCCTTTACGTTATCTGGATTGTATAGTGATATTGGGTATCTGTCCTTTGAAAGCACTCGGAAATCTTGACAGTTCTTTACTGGACTCGGCCACTGTATTTCAAACTGCCAATGGCAACGAGCGGATCTACATCATGCCTTATACTTCAGACTCCGTAATGTGGCAATTGAGTTTTCCAATGCCAGAAGAAGAGGCTAAGGCATTAAGTGCTAAAGGACCTCAAGCACTCAAGGAAGAAGCCTGTCGTAGAACTCTGTGGCACAGCCCTATTCCTCAGATTTTAGCGGCAACCCTGGAAGCTCAGATTTCTGGTTATCCAGTGTATGACCGAGAATTACTCGACTCAGAATTGTTAGCAAAAGGACAGCAAGTAACCCTGATTGGAGATGCGGCTCACCCTATGAGTCCATTTAAAGGACAGGGTGCAAATCAAGCGCTGCTGGATGCACTATCGTTGGCTCGCATCATCTCAAGAGGATGCAGACCTTTTTCTCAATGGCGAAAAGTCGGACTGAGGAAAAGTGTATTAACGGAGTTTGAGTCAGAAATGTTAGCACGCAGTGCTACAAAAGTGAATGACTCTGCAGCTGCCGCACAGTTCCTACATTCCGATATTGTGCTTCATGAGGGTGATGAGCCTAGAGGACGGATTTTGAAGAAAAAGGACGCATAGCATAATCGACTTGCTAAGATCAAGTATATATTGTAAGTTTAGACGAATTAAAAAAATAAATATCACAATATAAAAGTCATTTTTTATTAAATGAAAAAATTAAACCCTTCGATTAAACATCATTTATTGATAGGAATCTTCATTAGTATTTGGCTTTTCATTTTCGCCTTTTTTATAAAACCATTTGACGATGGAACGATAAGTTCTAAAATGTGGCTTCTTATAAGTGTTGGGTTTAGCGGAATTGCATTTCTATGCTACGGATTACTTGCTGTAATTCAAAAAATGATATATCAAAAAGTTTCAAAATGGAATGTTGGTTTTGAAATAATCATCCTTATCTTTTTTCAGCTGCTTTTTTTAGTAATTACCTATAGCTATTACAAAAGTCCCGTTCTGAATGGAGGATATGATTTTTTTGAATTTTCACGAATAATAATACTTAAATCAGCTTTGATTTCAACTCCGATTCTAATTTTAGCCAGAGGATATTCAGTTAAGCTAATTCCTATAAAGGATGATTACATCTCAATTAGGGGAGAGAATAAATTAGATATTTTGAAAATAAAAAAACAGGACTTAGTCTGTGTTTCAAATTCGCAAAATTATGTCGAGATTTTCTTTATAGAGGAGAGTCAGCTAAAAATAAAATTAATTCGCAGTAGCCTTAAAAAAATTCAGAGTGATTTCGATTTCCTAGTTCAAATCCATCGTTCCCATTTAATAAATCCAACACATTTTAAGGCTTGGAAAAATCAGGATACCATTTCACTCACCCAAATTGAACTGCCTGTTTCCAAAAATTACAAAGAGCACTTATTGTACTTATAATTTTCGTACCTAAAATCGCCTATTTCATACCTAATCTCTTTTTACACGCTAAATCTGGGTGTTCTTGCGTTTATTTTTGCCTCTCAAATCAAAATAAACTAATTTATGAAAAAGAGATTACTGTACGGGGCAATCGTAGTGTTAGCCATTTTTATCGGCATTTTTATATGGGCCGATAATGAATTGAATGAGGTTTTAGGTAAGTCAACTGACGTTATTGCTATTTCTTCAATTGTAAAGCCATCCAAAATAATTCAAATAAAAAACGTCAATATCCTCTCCGAAGATTGTAGTCATTTCATTAAAAATCAAGATGTAATTATTGAAAATGGCAAAATAATTCGTTTAGGCAAAAATCAACTTATAGATAGTACTTCTGCCATTATTGATGGTACCAATAAATATTTGATTCCAGGACTCATAGATTCTCATGTTCATCTAAAAGAAAGTAAGAATGATTTATTTTTATATTTAGCCAATGGTGTGACTTATGTTAGGGAAATGGCAGGAAGACCAATAGCTTTAAATTGGAGAAAAGAAATACAAAAAAATGGCATTGGGCCACGAATGTTTATCGCATCTCCACCCATATACAGTGAAAGTGGATTAACCGGTTATTATTATAGTTGGACTAGACAGTCCATTAATTATTTGACTAAAAATGAAGCGCAAAAAGAGATAAAGAGAATAAAAGAACAAGGCTATGATGCGATTAAAATGTACGGTTTTGTTAGTCCTGAAATGTTTAAAACTACAATTGAGGTTGCCAAAGCGAGCCATATTCCTGTTATTGGACACATCCCTTTAGTAAATTTAGAAACCTTTTATAAATCAGGTCAAAAAGAGATTGCTCACATTGAAGAAATAACCGTTAAAACTATCGATGAATTTGGAAAGTCAATATCTAAAAACCCTCAAGAATATCTTAGATTTTTAAAAACGCGTTCAGACCAAATTGCAAAAAAACTAAAAGAAAACAATATTAATGTTACTTCAACTGTTTGGTTATGTGAGAGTTTCTCAAACCAACGATTTAACTTAAAGGCTAAACTTAAAGAAGTAGAATTAAAATATGCCAACCCTAAAATTATTGAAGGAACACCACTTTACAAATTGGGCTGGTTGCCCGGCAAAAACGGATATGAATATGATGGTAAAGATGAACTTGAGGCAAAAAAATTATCATTAGTTTATTGGAAAACTTATACCGAAGCTATTCACATTATGACAAAAGCACTTGTTGATAATAGAGTCATAATTATGGCTGGAACTGATGCCAATGTAGCAACTGTTGTCCCTGGATTTTCACTTCATGATGAATTAGAATCTTTATCTAAGTCTGGAATGACTAATTCACAAGCACTCTATTCGGCAACCGTTGCACCAAGTAGTTGGATGAAAAGCAATACAGGCAAAATTAAAATCGGATATGCTTCAGATTTAGTGCTACTGGCAAAAAATCCATTAGAAAATATTAAAAACACAAAAACTATTGAATATGTATTTTTTGATAAATATTCGATTGATAAAATCCAAATCAAAACTATTTTAAAAGCCATAGAAGACGCAAATAATGAAATCCGAAATATAAAAATTGACGAATACTTAAATTGAAAAAATAGGTATCCTAAAGGTCTTCGAATATTTAATCGCAATCAATTTTAGGTGCTGACAAATATTAGAAAAATATTGAAGTAATTTTCGAACCAAAAAAAAACCTCCAAAATCAAATGACTTTGGAGGTTTGTAACTATTTGTGGGCGATGAGGGGTTCGAACCCCCGACCCCCTCGGTGTAAACGAGGTGCTCTGAACCAGCTGAGCTAATCGCCCTAAACAATGCAGTCATTTTCATTTCTTTATTGCGAGTGCAAATATACAGCTAGAAATCGTATCTGCAAGCAAAACTGTAAAAAAAATAAATAAAATATTGAGCCTATTTGCTTTCACGCTCTATCATAGTACTTTATGTTTCGCATGAAACACTACTATTTTTTTGTATTGATTCGTTATAGTCTTACATTTGTGACATAAACAATACATAATGGCAAGGTTCAAAGAAAATGATTTACCAAAATCAAAAATAACTGCAAGTTCACTCAATAAAGCAATTCTAATATTTCAATATGCTGGAAATCATCGTTGGAAATTTTATGTAGGTTTAATTTTTTTATTATTTACCGGTGCTACTGCTTTAGCTTTTCCAAAATTAATGGGAATGCTTATCGATTGTGTGAAAAATAAGGATAACGATCAAGCAAACATGATTGCGGGAGGTTTAATAATAATCTTATTTCTTCAATCTATATTTTCGTTTTTCAGATTGTATTTATTTGTCAATTTTACTGAAAACACCTTAGCTAATCTTAGATTATCGCTTTACAGTAATTTGGTAAAACTACCCATGTCTTTCTTCTCGCAAAAGCGTGTTGGAGAATTAAACAGTAGAATCAGTTCTGATATAACACAAATACAAGACACTTTAACATCTACAATTGCCGAATTCTTAAGACAATTTATTCTAATCATTGGAGGTGTTCTTTTATTGGCAAATGAAAGCATCAAATTGACATTGTTGATGTTATCAGTAGTTCCGCTTGTGGCTGTTGCTGCCGTTATTTTTGGACGATTTATCAGGAAATATTCTAAAAAAGTACAAGATCAAGTTGCCGAAAGCCAGGTAATTGTTGAAGAAACCATGCAAGGAATCAGTATTGTTAAGGCTTTCGCCAATGAATGGTATGAAATTGCCCGCTATAATGGTAAAATTAAAGAAGTTGTAAAATTAGCTATCAAAGGTGGAAAATACCGAGGATACTTTGCTTCATTCATTATTTTTTGTCTTTTTGGAGCTATTGTAGCCGTAGTTTGGTTTGGTGTTCGATTGAGCATCAGCGGCGAAATGAGCGTGGGACAATTGATTTCTTTCGTATTGTATTCTACATTTGTAGGAGCTTCTTTTGGAGGAATCGCTGAACTTTATGCCCAAATCCAAAAAGCGATTGGTGCCACGGAAAGAGTGTTTGAATTATTGGATGAAACTCCTGAAAAAATTAATTCAGTTCAAGAGGCTGCTGAAACCCAGAAAATAAAAGGTAATGTTACGTTCAACAATGTAGCGTTCAGTTACCATTCCAGAAAAGAAATTAAAGTATTGAAAGACGTCAGTTTTACTGCCAATTTTGGCCAAAAAATTGCTATTGTAGGTCCAAGTGGAACGGGAAAATCAACTATTGCTTCCCTATTATTACGTTTTTATAATATTGATGAAGGAGAAATATTAGTTGACGGAAAAAATATTTATGATTTTGATTTAGAAAACCTTCGCGGAAACATGAGTATTGTACCGCAAGATGTTATTCTATTTGGAGGAACCATCAGAGAAAATATTGCGTACGGTAAACCAAATGCAACCGAAGAAGAAATTCTTACAGCTGCAAAACAAGCAAATGCATATAATTTTATCGAAAGTTTTCCTGAAAAATTTGAAACTATTGTGGGAGAAAGAGGAATTAAACTTTCCGGAGGACAAAGGCAACGTATTGCAATTGCCAGAGCTTTATTGAAAAACCCAAGTATTTTGATTCTGGATGAAGCCACATCATCATTAGACAGTGAAAGTGAAAAACTAGTTCAAGAAGCATTGGAAATTTTAATGGAAGGAAGAACCAGTATCATAATTGCGCACCGTCTTTCAACAATTCGAAGTGCCGATCAAATTTTGGTTTTGGATAAAGGAAAAATTACCGAACAAGGAACGCATCAAGAATTAATTGCTTTAGAAAATGGTATCTATAAAAATTTAAGCAATTTACAATTTAGCAATTCTTAAATTTTATTATTCATTTGGCATAAAAAAACTCCATTCAATAAAACTGAATGGAGTTTTTTTATAGATTTTAATATAACCGAATACTAAAAACTGAACACTGAGAACTTTACTTCCCTTTTCTTCTGTTACGTTCTGCTTTTATTAATGTCAATTCACGACTCGTTTGTCCCGCTACCGAAGTATTTTCTTCAGCACGACGAATCAAGTACGGCATCACATCTTTTACAGGACCAAAAGGCAGGTATTTAGCAACATTATAGCCATGAGCGGCCAAATTGTAGCTGATATTATCACTCATTCCATACAATTGACCAAACCAAATTCTATCATCGTTTGTTTTAATCTCTTTTTGCTGCATCAATTCCATTAGAGTATACGTACTTAACTCATTGTGGGTTCCTGCAAAAATTGACATCATATCTAAGTGCTCAATCATATAGCGAACTGCAGCGTCGTAATTTTCATCGGTAGCTTCTTTTGAAGCGCATATTGGCGATGGATATCCTTTTTCTTCTGCACGTGCAATTTCTTTTTCCATGTAAGCACCACGAACTAATTTCATACCAATGAAGAATCCCTCTTTTTTGGCTTGCTCGTGTAATTTTTTCAGGTAATCCAAACGATCCCAGCGATACATTTGCAACGTGTTGAAAACAATGGCTTTTTCTTTATTGTATTTGCGCATCATTTCGGTCACTAAATCATCCGCCGCATCTTGCATCCAACTTTCTTCACCATCAATAAGTAAGGCAACATTTTTTGCATGAGCATCTTTACAAACCAAATCAAAACGAGCCACTACTCTATTCCATTCCGCTTGCTCTTCTGGAGTTAACGTTTGTTTTTCGCCCAATTTCTCATACAATTCAAAACGACCAAAACCGGTTGGTTTAAAAACTGCAAAAGGAATTGCTTGACGTTCTTTGGCAAATTCAATGGTTTTTAAAGTCATTTCAAGTGCAGCATCAAACTGATCTTCTTCCTCTTTTCCTTCTACAGAATAATCCAAAACAGATGAAACTCCTTTAGTGTACATTTTATCAACCACCGAAAGACAGTCCACTTCGTTTACTCCGCCACAAAAATGGTCAAAAACCGTAGCACGTATTAAACCTTCCACAGGAAGATTCGCTTTTAGGGCAAAATTTGTAACCGCAGTTCCTATTCGAACTAGAGGTTGATTATCAATCATTTTGAAAAGAAAATAAGCTCTATCAAGTTCCGTATCACTTTTTAATGAAAAGGCAACTTGCGTATTATTGAATATTTTTTCCATTATTTGTTAAATTTTTGTACAAATATAGACAGAGTTTTGAATATTATTTAGCAAAAATTGCCTTATTTTGCGGTTCCAATTAATCAATACAGATGCAATCAATTCAAGCCAACAGTTATCCGATTCATTTCAACGAAAAAGGATATGAAGCCTTAAACCTTCATTTAACAGAAAATAAGTATTCCAAACTTTTTATTATTGTAGACAGTAATACGAATGAATTTTGCATACCAAAATTTCTCCCTTTTTTAGAAACCGATCTTACAATTGAAATCATTGAATTTGATGCCGGTGAAGAGAATAAAAATATTGAGACTTGCGTCCAAATTTGGAATGTATTAACGGAACTTGGTGCTGACAGAAAAAGTCTTATAATTAATCTGGGTGGCGGTGTTGTTACTGATTTAGGCGGATTTGTTGCTTCAACATTCAAGCGAGGAATTGATTTTATTCATATTCCTACCACGCTACTATCCATGGTTGATGCTTCTGTAGGTGGAAAAAATGGGGTTGATTTAGGAAATTTAAAAAACCAAATTGGTGTTATTAATGTTCCAATAATGGTGCTTATCGATACCCAATATCTTGAAACAGTACCACAAAACGAAATGCGTTCCGGTCTTGCCGAAATGCTAAAACATGGTTTAATATATGATAAGGAATATTGGGAACAATTTTTAGATTTAAAATCTATAGATTTTGCTGATTTTGATGCATTAATTTACCGTTCTGTCGAAATAAAGAATGAAATTGTAATTCAAGATCCTACTGAGAAAAACATTCGAAAATCATTGAATTTTGGTCATACTTTAGGTCATGCCATTGAAAGTTATTTTCTGGAAAATAAAAATAAAACCACTTTATTGCACGGAGAAGCTATTGCCGTTGGGATGATATTGGAAAGTTACATTTCATTACATAAAAAACTCATCAGTCAAGAAGAGTATTTTCAGATAAAATCAAGCATAAAGTCTATATATGACGACATTATTTTTGATGAAAATGACATCGAACCTATCATGGAATTACTCATACACGACAAAAAAAACGAGTATGGAAACATACAGTTTGCTTTAATAGAAGGTATCGGAAAAATAAAAATCAATCAATCTGTTGAAAATGAATTAATTCTTGAAGCGTTTCAAGATTATAAATCTTAATTATTTTTTATAAAAAGGATTGCATTGCGTATATAATATTTTTTACATTTGCATCGATGAAAAAAAGTCAAAACAAGCGAAATTATAGTTCTAATAAAACCCGAAACAATATGTCTTTTCTAAGAATATTGAAACGGTTTTATTCTATTAAAGGAAACTTTAGTTTTGATATTTTCCAATACATGAAGGCAGAAAACGAGAAGCTTCAGATTGTTTATGCAAATATCAGAGTTTGAATTTTAGATTAAATTATACACACTATTTTAATCTATAATTCTAAAATATAATGAATACAAAATATTCTGATTTAATCAATCAAACCTATTACTTTCCTCAAGAAGAATTTACTTTAAACAAAGATAATCTTCAGTTTCACAATATTGATTTGATGAAACTAGTAGAAAAATATGGTACGCCTTTAAAATTTACTTATTTACCTCAAATTTCCAATAATATCAACAAAGCCAAAAGCTGGTTTCGTAAATCAATGGAAAAAAATAAGTATGAGGCAAAATATTATTATTGCTATTGTACTAAAAGCTCTCATTTTGAATACATTATGAATGAGGCTTTCAAGAATAACATCCATATTGAAACATCGTCTGCTTTCGACATTAATATTGTTGAGAATTTATTGGCAAACGGAAAAATCAATAAAAGCACGTATGTAATTTGTAATGGTTTCAAAAGAGACCAATATATTGAGAATATAGCGCGACTTATTAATACTGGTCATAAAAATACAATTCCAATTATTGACAATTATGAAGAACTTGATTTACTTCAAGGTCAGATAAAAAACAAATTCAAGATTGGAATTAGAATTGCTGCAGAAGAAGAGCCAAAATTTGAGTTTTATACTTCCAGATTGGGAATTGGATACAAAAACATTGTTCCATTTTACAAAAAGGAAATCAAAGAAAATAAGAAATTGGAACTGAAAATGTTGCACTTTTTTATCAATACTGGTATCAATGACAATGCCTATTACTGGAATGAATTAGTAAAATGTATCAAGGTTTACGTAGCATTAAAAAAAGAATGCCCTACTCTTGACGGATTAAATATTGGTGGTGGTTTTCCAATAAAAAACTCATTGGCATTTGAGTATGATTATCAATATATGATTGACGAAATCATCAATCAGATTAAAATAGCTTGTGACGAAGCCGAAGTAGATGTTCCAAATATTTTCACTGAATTTGGTTCGTATACTGTAGGTGAAAGTGGTGGAGCTATTTACCAGATTTTATATCAAAAACAACAAAATGACAGAGAAAAGTGGAACATGATTGATTCATCTTTCATCACTACTTTACCGGATACTTGGGCAATCAACAAACGTTTTATCATGCTGGCAGTCAATCGCTGGAATGATACATACGAAAGGGTATTATTGGGAGGAATGACTTGTGACAGTGATGATTATTACAACTCAGAACAAAACATGAATGCCATCTATTTACCAAAATACAATAAAGAAAAACCATTATATATTGGATTCTTTAATACTGGAGCCTATCAGGAAACAATTGGAGGTTATGGCGGTTTACATCACTGTTTGATTCCACAGCCTAAACACATATTGATAGACAGAGACGAAAACGGATTTTTGGCAACTGAGGTTTTCTCAGAGCAACAAACCTCTGAAGACGTCTTGAAAATATTAGGGTACGATAAGGAAAAATAAATTCACAATAATTCAATTAGTCAATTTAAAAATTCGTTAAATTTGAAATAGCATTTTTAACATAGTGATTTTTAAGTATTTAAATTTTAAAAAATGAGCAAAGGACCAATCAGTCAGTTTATTGAAAAGCATTATTTGCATTTTAATTCTGCATCTTTAGTTGACGCAGCTAAGGCTTACGAACAACAATTAGCCAATGGTGCAAAAATGATGGTGAGCATGGCTGGAGCTATGAGTACAGCAGAGATTGGAAAGATTTTTTCCGAAATAATTCGTCAGGACAAAGTGCAAATTATTTCTTGTACTGGTGCAAATCTTGAAGAAGATATCATGAATTTAGTAGCGCATTCTCACTACGAAAGAGTGCCTAATTATCGTGATTTGACTCCTCAAGACGAATGGGATTTACTGGAAAGAGGTTTAAATCGTGTTACAGATACTTGTATACCGGAGCACGAAGCATTCCGTCGTTTGCAAAAGCATATTTACAAGATCTGGAAAGATGCTGATGATAAAGGTGAAAGATACTTTCCGCATGAATTTATGTACAAAATGTTACTTTCAGGTGTTCTTGAAGAATATTACGAAATTGACTTAAAAGACAGTTGGATGTATGCAGCTGCTGAGAAAAATTTGCCTATTATTGTACCGGGTTGGGAAGACAGTACCATGGGAAATATATTTGCATCGTATGTAATTAAGGGAGATTTAAAAGCTTCTACAATGAAATCCGGTATCGAATATATGGTTTTCTTATCAGACTGGTATCCAAAAAACAGTACAAACGGCGTAGGTTTCTTTCAAATTGGTGGTGGTATAGCTGGAGATTTTCCAATATGTGTGGTGCCAATGTTATACCAAGATATGGAAATGCATGATATTCCGTTTTGGAGTTATTTCTGTCAGATTTCAGATTCAACGACTAGTTATGGCTCGTATTCTGGAGCGGTGCCAAATGAAAAAATTACTTGGGGTAAATTAGACATTAAAACTCCAAAGTTTATTATTGAGTCCGATGCTACCATTGTAGCACCTTTAATTTTCGCTTATTTATTAGACTTATAGAATATTTTTATGAAAAGAGTAATTGTTGATTACGCAAAACTTACCAATGAGATTTTAAACCTATTGGTGGACAAATTTCCAGATGGTTATGATGATTCAAACATTATTAGTTTTAGAAACGCTAAAAATGAATTAGTTGAAGCAGTTGAAGTACGAACTGAAGACACTATTTATTTAGTAAAAGTGAGCACTAAACTTGCTGATAGAATTGAAAATTATGATGAAGATGATGAAATAATCATAGACGATGTTGTTGAACCAATCAAAGGTTTAGATTTAGATGACGATATTGATGATGACGATGATGAAGACGCTATCGATAAACCAGATTCTGATTCAGGAGATGATGACGACGATGACGATTCAGACGAAAAAGACTTTTCAGATGAAGATGATGACGAAGAAGATGAGGATTAATTAATCTCATTTTTAAAAATACATTTATAAAGGAACTCAACACGAGTTCCTTTTTTTATTACTTTAGACCTCTAAATACACGCCACAATGACCCATGAAATTTTACACGCCAAACTGAAAGAGAACTTTGGTTTTGAAAAATTCAGACCCAATCAAGAAGACATTATAAATTGTATTCTTTCCGGTCAGGATACATTAGCAATAATGCCGACTGGTGGTGGAAAATCAATTTGCTTTCAATTGCCAGCTCTGATTTTTGCTGGAATTACAATCGTAATTTCTCCGTTAATTGCTTTGATGAAAGATCAAGTAGATGGCTTGAAAGCAAACGGAATTGAAGCCTGTTACATCAACAGCAGCCAAACCGAAGAGGAACGACAGTTTTATTTGGAACGTTTAAAATCTAACGTAATTAAGTTAGTTTACATTGCTCCCGAAAGTTTATCTTTTCTGGATTCTATCTTCAACAGTTTAAGCATAAGCCTTATTGCAATTGACGAAGCGCATTGTATTTCGTCTTGGGGACACGATTTTCGACCAGCGTATACTAATTTAGGATATCTAAAAAACCGCTTCCCTTCCACTCCAATTTTAGCTTTAACTGCCACAGCCGATAAAGCTACACGCAAAGACATTAGCGAACAATTAAATTTAAAAAACCCTAGATTATTTGTAGCTTCTTTTGATCGAAAAAATTTAAGTTTAGAAGTGCGTCCCGCTTTAGACAGAGTCAAACAAATTATAGATTTCATTCAAGAAAAACCAAATGAATCTGGAATTATTTACTGCTTAAGCAGAAAAACAACAGAAGAACTTGCAGATAAACTACAAAAAATTGGTATTAGTGCCAAAGCCTATCATGCTGGTTTAGACACTAAAATTCGCTCTAAAACACAAGACGAATTTATCAACGATGATTGTAAAGTGGTTTGTGCAACCATTGCTTTTGGAATGGGAATTGACAAATCAAACGTTCGTTGGGTAATTCATTATAATTTGCCTAAAAATATCGAAGGCTATTACCAGGAAATCGGTCGAGCCGGTCGAGATGGTTTGCCATCAGAAACAGTATTGTTTGAGAGTTATGGCGATGTGATTCAATTGCAGAAATTTGCCTCCGAAGGCTTAAATGCCGAAGTGCAACTGGCTAAACTGGAGCGAATGAAACAATATGCAGATGCTTTAAGTTGTCGCAGAAAGATATTGCTTTCCTATTTTGGGGAACTCATTACTGAAAATTGCGGAAATTGTGATATTTGCAAAAATCCGCCGCTGTTTTTTGATGGAACGGTGATTGCTCAAAAAGCATTATCGGCAATTATTCGTTTGCAGGAAACGGAACCTTTACCTGTAATCATTGACTTTCTGCGTGGTTCAAAAAATGCCTATATCTACGAAAAACTGTATCAAAATCTAAAAACATACGGCGTTGGAGTTGATCTTTCGTGGTTTGATTGGAATCAATATCTAATCCAACTCATCAATCTGGGCTATTGCGAAATTGCTTTTCATAAACAAAACAAAATCAGATTAACGGCTCTTGCCAAAAAAGTATTGTTTGAAGGTGAAAAAGTACAACTGACCACGGTTCAGAAAATCAACATTGAGAAGCACGAAGTCAAAGAAACGAAAAGTAAATCGGTTGCAAATTCACTTTTTGAAACCTTACGAAAATTACGTTATGAGATTTCCAAAGAAGAAGAAGTTCCTGCTTATGTAATTTTTAGCGATGCGGCTTTACGCCAAATGGAAACCGAAAGACCTATGAGTGATACCGAATTGTTAGCAATTGATGGCGTTGGTAGAGTAAAACTGGAAAAATATGGTGATGCTTTTATCAAAGCAATTATTGATTTTCAAAAATCTAAAGTTGTCAGAAAAAAGAAAGAAGCCACAACTTATAAAGAAACATTAGAACTTTATAAAAGTGGATTGTCAGTCGAGGAAATTGCCCAAAAAAGAAAATTAGGTTTAAGTACGATTATGTCGCATTTAGCGAAACTTTATGTTGACGGAGCTGATATAGATTTGAATCCGTTTATCTCAAAAGAAGAAGTTTCTCAAATTGCTGAAGCACAAATAAAACTGGAATCACCAAATGCCTTAAAACCCTATTTTGATTATTTAGAAGAAAAAATAGATTATGGAAAAATCCGTTTGGCATTAGCAATATTAGAAAAAGAAAATACAGCACTTTAAATTTTAATATGATACAATCCTTTCCTCCTTTTGTAAATTCTCAAACCGAAATTTTGATTTTGGGAACAATGCCTGGAATCGCCTCTCTGGAAAAGCAGGAATATTATGCACATCAAAGAAATCATTTTTGGAAAATAATGTACACGTTATTACATAATTTACCAATATCTGAAAAATTCGAGGAAAAAATACAGTTAATCCAAGCGAATAAAATAGGACTTTGGGATGTTTTAGAAAATTGCGAAAGAAAAGGAAGTTTGGACATTCATATCAAAAATCAAAAGGAAAATGATTTTGAAACCTTGTTTAGAGAATTCCCAGGAATCACTAAAATCATTTTTAACGGAAAAGAAAGTCATAAATACTTTCTGAAAAAATTTGGACAAATAGAAGGCATCACGTATTATGTGATGCCTTCCACTAGTCCTGCTAATACCATGTCATTTGAAAACAAGCTGAAAATTTGGTCAACTTGCTTCGAATAAATTATAAATATCTTTCTTGAAAAACTTTTTGATGGTGTTTTAAATGACCTATAATTATAAAAGCAATTGCTCGAACTGAGACAACTGTATTAGAAGCTGTTCCGGTTCTTTTCATTTGCTCTTCTGAAAAGCTTTTAAAAAGAAATAAATTAGCATGTCTAACCGCTGAGAATTCTGCTAATAAATCCTGAATATTTCTACTATTAGCGTCCGTATTATCTACATAATGATTCTCATCAAAACCCGGTAAAGGCGTTTCATCATTTCTGGAAATTCGCAATGCTCTATAGGCAAAAATGCGCTCTGTGTCTATGATGTGCTGAATAATATCTTTGATTGTCCATTTTCCTTCGGCATATCTATAATCAAATTTATCCATCGGAATATTTTGTACAAAACGAATAAAATCGTGAAGAGAAATTTCTAATTCTTCAATCATTTCAACATTTCCGGCAGCTTGAATATAAGTTGCATTAAAACTTGAATACTCGTTTACAGGCAATTGATCTGTTTTCATTTTTTTATAATTAAGCTGAATTTCTACTGGCATTTGTGTTTCCAAAAAGAGAACGGGTAACGATTTTTTCGTATACTTTTATTAAAGCTTCATCTGGCTTATCCTCTTTGTTTAATTCATTTATACGAAGTAATGCATATTGTTGTATTGTCAACAATGGCAATACTATACGCTCTCTTATTTGTATTGATGCTTTACCATCAGGGTAATTTTCCATAAGCTCTTTGTGACCGGCAATTTTCAAAAGTAATCTTTTTGTTTCTAAAAATTCGTCATAAATTATTTGCCAAAAAGCACCAAATTGAGGATCTTTTTTCATGTAAGCCGTTAATGGAAAAAATGATTTTGCCAATGACATCATACTGTTTTCTAACAAGGTTTTAAAGAACAAAGAATTATCATATAAATCTTGAACTTTATTCCATTGATCCGTGTCTTCAAAATGCTTTAAAGCAGTACCTACTCCAAAAAATCCGGGTACATTTTGCTTCAACTGACTCCAAGAACCTACAAAAGGAATCGCACGTAAATCAGCAAAATCTAAATGCTCCGATTTACTTCTTTTGGATGGGCGGCTTCCAATATTTGTTTTAGCATAATATTTCAGCGTACTCATTTGCTCTAAATACGGAATGAATTTAGGATGGTTTTTAAAACTCAAATACTTTTCATATCCTAAACCTGCTAATTGATCTAAAATATCTTTTTCATTAACAGTCAACTCATTTTGTCCTTTACTAAAGACCTGATTGGTAACACCGGCGCTTAACAAATTTTCCAAGTTATAACGACAAGAATCTAAAGTCCCAAAATTAGAACTAATCGTTTGTCCTTGTACCGTAACCTGAATCTCGTTATTTTCAATGTTTGGACCTAATGAAGCATAGAATTTATGTGTTTTTCCACCACCACGAGCTGGCGGTCCACCACGGCCATCAAAGAAAATTGCTTTTATGCCATATTTTCTAGAGATTGCAGTAAGCTCCTCTTTTGCCTTGTAAATACTCCAATTCGCCATTAAATACCCTCCGTCTTTTGTCCCATCAGAAAAACCAAGCATGATTGTTTGCTTGTTGTTTCTATTGGTCAAATGTTTCGCATAAGCAGGATTCGTATATAATTTCTCCATGATTTCATGCGCGTTTTGTAAATCATCAACAGATTCAAAAAGCGGAATAATATCAACGGATGGATTTTCCCAATTACTCAAACGGAATAATGCAAAAGTCTCCATCACATTAAGCGCACTTTCGTTATTACTTATTATATAACGGTTTGCACCAAATTCCCCATTGTTTTCTTGAATCGTTTTTATGGCTTGAATCGACTCAATAGTAGATCTTGTCATCTCATTTTCAAATACTATCGGGTCAAGATTACCTTTAACCTTAGACAATACAGAAAATTTCTCTTCTTCAGAAAGCTCATAATAATTTTTAGGAAAAACTAATGTATTCGAATTTGAATATAATCCTACTACGTCTTTAAAAACGGTATCGTGTATTTTACTGTTTTGACGAATATCTAAAGACGCAAAGTGAAAACCAAACAGATTAACTTTTATCAAAAGCGCATCTAATTCATCCAGATATAAAGACTGGTGTTGGTCTATAACAATTTGTTTTATTTTATTCAATTGCGATTTAAATTCATTCAAAGTGATAAAAATTTCACCTTTAGAATAAAAAACAGACCTGTAAAGTTTTTGTTCCAATTCGGTCACCAAAGTGTCTACACCTGAGAAAGTTAATTTTCTTTTTAAATTTCTCATTTCTATGTAATAGCACTTTAAAATAGACGTTCGCAAACGTTCCGCCACTTTCAAAGTTATCTCCGTTGTCACAAAAGGATTTCCATCACGATCACCACCTGGCCAAAATCCAAGTTTAATCAATGGATTTTTTATGGAGTCACCATTATATATATTCTTTTGAAGGTAATGCACCATCTCTCCAGAAGTTTGATAAAATACATTTTCAAGATACCAGATTAAACTAACTGCTTCATCAAAAGGATTTGGTTTTTCGTTTTGAATAAAAGGTGTTTTACCTAATTGAGCCAACAATTGCTTAATATCCAGTAAGTTGTTTTTTCGAATAGCTTCTGTCAAATCATTGATAATCCCAAGAACAGCACCAGGATAAAATTGCGTAGGATGCGCAGTCAAAACGGTTCTCACATTGAAATCTTCCAGAAAATCAATCAATTCTTCTTTCTTGTCTTTTGCATCTGACTTTTCCTTGATATCTCTCAACGAACCTCTTCCTTCCATGTTATTAACAAGCGGAAAAGCAGCGTCCTCAATGGCATCAAACAATACAATTTGACGCTCGATATATTGAATAAAACGAAACATTAAATCAATTTTCTCTGTCTCTGAAGCGCTTTGCAAATATCTTTTGGCAAAAAAATCTACAATTTCCTTAGGTGTTTCCTGTTTTTTGAAACCGATTTCACAAACATCTGTAAATAAAGGCAGTAAAACCCCTGTACTATCAATAGAATCAAAGGGCAATGTTATAAAAACACTATTATAAATGTGGTATTTAGAAAGAACGTCCTGATTGAAACGTTCAATTTTTGGTAGCGTGTACATAATCAGTTGTAGTTGGTTTAGTTAGTTAATTTGTCATAAAAAAACCCCAAGAATTAACTTGAGGTTATATTTATAATATAGCGTATTCAAGATTAATTACATATTTTTAAAAATAGTATGCATCAAGCGCTTCTTATCATTTATGCTTTCCTCAAGTGAGATCATAGTTTCAGTTCTGTAAACACCGTCAATATCATCAATCATAAAGATAACGTCCTTTGCATGCTTAGTATCTTTAGCTCTAATTTTACAAAAGATATTGAATTTCCCTGTAGTAACAGAAGCTACTGTCACAAAAGGAATCTCATTAATCCGCTCTAAAACAAATTTTGTTTGAGAGGTATTGTTTAGAAAAACACCAACATAAGCGATAAAAGAATATCCTAATTTATCATAATCCAGAACCAATGAAGATCCCATGATAATTCCGGCATCCTCCATTTTTTTAACTCTGACATGAACAGTTCCTGCAGAAATCAATAATTTTTTTGCAATATCCGTAAAAGGGACTCTTGTATTGTCTATCAACATATCTAAAATCTGGTGATCTACTTCATCTAAACGAAATTTACTCATAATTCTTAAATTAATATTATTAATTGCTATAACAAAGTATAAAAATATACATAAAAACAACAAAAAGACATAAATATTATATTTTTATCATTCCGTTAACAACTTTTATGTTATTATCTAAATAAAAATCAGCTTTTTGATTCAATTTAGGAATATTATCAAAATCATCTTTATATAAAGCTCCTTTAGCATCGTATTCAAAATGACCAAAATAATTTTCTAAATCCCCTATTTGTGAAACATAGGCATTAAAACAAACCCGATTTTCAATTAACTCCTCTTTGTATTGTGATGCAAAATTGGTGATTATTTCGATACCATCATAATTTATTTTGATGTTTTTATACATAAAATCATAAAAAACGACTTTATTTTGAGGAATATTCAAATATTTATTAATTCCGTTGCTAACTATAACGTTTTCGCAAAGTGCCGTAAAACTCGAAATTAGCGCCATAAAAACATATTTACGCGTTTCTTCTCTTTCATAATCATTTGCAAAATGTCCGGCTTCAAACAATAAAGTAGGCACTCCTAAGTACTGAAACGTATCTCCAATACAGTTTATATTAAACGAATCATCAAAACGACCAATTTGATTTGGTAAATATTCCTGAAGTTCTTCATTTATACTCGCAATCAAATTGATAGCTTTCAATCTAGACTCGTTTATTTCTCGTTCTTCATTATAAGAAGGTGCCAAAAATGACAATGTAGCAGGTTTACCCGTATCGCTTACGCCAAAAATAGTACGCTGATCATGAAGATTAAAGCAATAATCCGGCTTAAAAGTCTCGAAAGTCTCTCTTAAAAGCTTGCTTTCTGGCTGTGTGAGATCTTGCGAATCGCGATTTAAATCTATTTTATTAGCATTCTCCCTTGTATATAATGTTGCCCCATCCGGATTCAACATTGGAATACTGCAAAAAGTAAATGTATTTAGTAATTTTTGAGCCAATTCTGAACCACTATGCAATACATTTAAAAAGTCAAACAACGCTTTTGTAGTTGTACTTTCATTTCCATGCATTTGTGACCAAAGAAAAATTCTTGTTTTACCTGCTCCGATTTCATACGAATAAATAGATTTTCCAAGAACTGATTTACCAATAATACTTAGTTGATTATTGGTGTTTAATTTTTGTAATAATGGCTCAATCGAATCTAAAGTAATGTAACGACCTCGAATAGATTCTTCTTTATATTGACTGAATAACTGTTCTAAATTCATGCTGTTTTATTTGATTTACAAAAGTAAACATCTTTATATTTACATTTGTAAACTATTTATAATTCACATATTTCAATGATGTAAACAGTATTTAGCGTTTAGCCGTAGTAGACCTAGTTCCTATAATTGACAATTGTTATCTATTTTTAGAATATAAATTATATACTTATTTATCAAATAGTTATATTAATTTATATCATTTTAAACTTTACATAATTTAATCTAATAAATGCTATTTACACTTGTAATTTTGGTGTTTCAATCTATTTTGATTACATTTGTAAATAGTTAATTTTTAATATTAATTTACAATGGTAAACATAGAGGATTTTATAAAAAGATTAGAAATTATACTGGATTACTACAGTTTGAATGCTTCTTCTTTTGCTGATAAAATTGGCGTACAGCGTTCCAGTTTGTCTCACCTACTTTCAGGAAGAAACAAACCCAGCTTGGATTTTATACTTAAAATATTGGAGGTTTTCCCCGATGTGGATTTGTATTGGATTTTGAATGGAAAAGGAAACTTTCCGAAAAATTCAGAACAGTTTGATAAAAAAGAAAACAGCGTTGAGCAAATTGTAAAACAAAATATTGCTACTCCTTCGCTTACTGAAATAATTCCGGAGAATTTATTTTCGGAAATAAAAATTCCAAATCCAATTCCTGCATTGGAAACAAAAAAAATAGAAAATCAAAATAGCTCCAAAGAATCGCATTCTGATGAAATTGATAAAATCGTAATTTTTTATAAAAATGGAACTTTTAAAAGTTATATCCCCGATTAAAAAAATAACCCCAATTCAGATTTCCAAATTGGGGTCATTCAAAAAAAAAAAACTAAATTGTAATTTTATTTTCTAAAAACAAAAAACTGAAATTCCACTAGCTTCAACTCTTACATATTATCGCGCGAAGCGAAAAGCAACATCAAAAAAGCGGAGCTAACAAATAAACTTTTCGTGTGAATCATTTTTAGAATATAAATGATGGCCAAATTGTGAGCTCCTATAGCCATCAGGGTTTACAGCAATATATTGCTCCCACATATGTTGTACGGTAACTCCAACTTTTTTTAGTTCCCTTCCATTTTAGGAAAAAAATCATGAAGTTTCTGCAATTTGGGGCTAATGGATTCCACTGTAGTGTGTGAAAACAAAAGTTCTAACTCGGCATCTGTTTTTTTCGTTAATTACTTCAAAACTTAATCCTAGCACTTCAAATAAAGAAATATACTTCTTTACCGTATTTCTAGAAAGAGATAAGTACTTACTTGTGAATAACTTACTTTTCCCGTTACAGTAGAATTTAATTGCTTTTCTAATTTTACTCATGTCTGTTATTTTGTTTGCCATAATCCGTATTTTTTAACGAATGTATGGTGCTAACAACATGAAAAAGTCAGTAGTTTTTAATGCTCAATTTTACCCCAAAATCAGGTGTCAATTTGACCGGTTTTTCCAGTAAAACACTAAAAAGACTTCTCCCTTTCCTCTCCTCCTTTTCCAGAAGAATTAATTCTGAAATATGCCAATCACACTTAAAAATGCAAGCAAAATAATAGAGTATAAATAGCGTAACAAGCATATAAAAATAGGATTAAATGCTTGAATAAAAATGTGAGTGAGAAAATGAAAACAGTAAGAAATAAGTTTTCTGTTGAAAAGAGTTCCATTGACAAAAAGCCGAGAAAATTTAATTAGTTCAAACTTCTGTATTCATTAGGCGTATACCCTACTCGTTGTTTAAACAATCTGGAAAAATGCTGAGGATATTTAAAGCCCAACTGATAAGCGATTTCGTTTACAGTCAAATGATCCACCAGAATTTTGTCTTTTGCAACATCAATTATTTTATTTTGGATATATTCCTGAGCAGATTTACCGGTTTCCTTTTTTATTAAATCACCAAAATAGTTGGCTGATAAATGTAGTTCATCTGCACAATAAGCAACAGATGGCAATCCGATAGTGTTGGGTTTATCAGTTGTGAAATAACTATTTAATACCTCTTCAAATTTTTCTAAAATTCCTTTATTAACATTTTCTCTAGTTATAAATTGCCTATCATAAAAACGTTCACAATAATTTAAAAACAATTCAATATTTGAGGCTATAAGTTTCTTACTATGCTTGTCTACCCCGAGTTGCAATTCTAACTGAATTTTTGAAAAAGAGTCTAAAACAATTTGTCTTTCGCGTTCTGATAAATGCAAGGCTTCGTTGGCATTATAACTGAAAAAATTATAATCATTTATACTTTTAAAAAGAGAAGTGCCGTGTATCAAATCAGGATGAAATACTAAGGCATGTCCTTTTGGTTGATATACTTTACCATCCGTTTCTACTTCCATTACTTGCCCTGGAGCAACAAAAACCAATGTGCCTTCCTGGTAGTCATAGTAATTACAACCATAACGCAAATCACCACATTTTATATCTTTCAAAAAGATGCAATAAAAGCCATAATAAATTCTAACAGTCTTCTCTCCTTCCCAAGATCTTTCGTCGGCTTTTGAAAAATCAATAACACTTATTAATGGATGTAAAGTTTCGTTATTGTTAAATACATTATATTCAGTAATGGTATTAAACTTGACTATTTTATTCATACTAATTTTCATTTTATAATACAAATTTAGGTATTTAGAGATAGCAATTATCATATAGTAAGTCCAATAAGTAATATTGGTAGAACAATCAGTAATCCATATACCAACAACCTCATTTTCAGGTCGGAAATTTGCAGAGTACTATAAGTTATCCTAATTGCCAGGAAAATTTATAGTAACTTTAAATTAAAAAATCATGCAAAATATAAAACTAAACAACGGGGTAGAAATGCCCATTTTAGGATTCGGTGTTTTCCAAATTCCGGATGCTACTGAATGTGAAAAAGCAGTCTTGGAAGCGATCGATTGTGGTTATCGTTTAATCGATACAGCTGCTTCGTATAGGAATGAAGCTGCCGTAGGTAATGCCATTAAGAAAAGTGGTGTGCTTAGAGAAGAATTGTTTATTACAACAAAAGTATGGGTCCAAGATGCTGGTTATGAAAAAACAAAAGCTGCTTTTCAAAAATCATTAGACCTGTTGCAACTAGACTATCTGGATTTATATCTTATTCATCAACCTTATGGAGATATTTTTGGATCTTGGAGGGCTATGCAAGAATTATATGCTGAAGGTAAAATCAGAGCAATTGGTGTTGCGAATTTTCATCCGGACAGAATGATGGATTTGATTGCTAATAGTGGTTTTACACCTGCTGTTAACCAAATTGAAACACATCCATTTCATCAACAAATTAGTACTCAAGAATTTCTTCAGAATAACAACGTACAAATTCAATCTTGGGGACCATTTGCAGAAGGAAAAAATAACATATTCCATAATGACTTGTTAATTTCAATTGGCAATAAACATGATAAAAGCATTGCGCAAATTATTCTTCGTTGGTTAATCCAAAGAGGTGTGGTTGCTATTCCAAAATCAGTACGAAAAGAAAGAATGAGGGAGAACTTCAACATTTTCGATTTTGAATTATCAGCAGATGATATGCAAATGATTCAGACATTGGACACGAAAGAAAGTTTGTTTTTTGACCACAGAGATCCGGACATGGTAAAATGGTTAAGCGAGTATAAAATAGAATTATAAAAAATAATTATGAATCGTAGAAATCTTTTAAAAACCGCAGGATTAGCATTGGCTGGAAGTGCTATACTCCCTTTTGATTCATTAGCTCAATCTATAAAATCAGAAGATAATCATTTAAAAAATGACAATTTTCAACCCTTGTCTAACAAGCGAAAACTTGGCGCTTCTCTTGAAGTCTCTAGCATTGGTCTCGGGGTTCAAAACATGAGTCGTACGTATCAGACTATAATTCCCTCTCGACCAGAAATGCTCAACATCATTCGAACAGCCTTTGATAAAGGGGTTACGCTATTTGATGCTGCTGAGGCTTACGGCCCTTTTGAAGTGGAACGAATTCTTGGAGAAGGTGTAGCATCTTTTCGCGACAAAATAGTCATCGAAACGAAGTTTGGTTGGAATATTGACCAAGAAACAGGCAAGCGATTACCTGGATTAAATAGTCGTCCTGAACACATCAAAATTGTAGTGGAAGGAATGCTGAAACGACTTCGTACAGACCGAATTGATTTATTGTATCAACATCGTGTTGATCCGCAAGTGCCAATTGAAGATGTAGTTGGAGCTATTCAGGACTTAATAAAAGAAGGTAAAATATTGCATTACGGATTGTCCGAACCGGGAACTCAAACCGTAAGAAGAGCACATGCTATTCATCCTATTACTGCGATTCAAAACGAATATTCTTTACTATGGCGTGGCCCAGAAAAAGAAATTATTCCACTTTGTGAGGAACTCGGTATTGGTTTTGTCCCTTGGAGTCCACTCGGAGTGGGTTTTCTTACTGGAGCCATTGATACCGATACACACTTCGCTCAAGGCGATATTCGAGCTAATGAGACTCGTTTCTCGCCAGAGAATTTACCTAATAACTTGAAAATAGTAGATCTATTAAAAAACTGGGGGACACAAAAAGAGGCTACTCCTGCCCAAATTTCATTGGCTTGGTTATTGGCACAAAAACTTTGGATTGTTCCAATACCAGGTACTACACAGATGGCCCACATGCTGGAAAATATAGGTGCAGATAATGTAAAATTTACCACAGATGAATTAAAAGAATTCAACAAACAATTGGATGAAATTCCAATTTTGGGCGAAAGATTACCTGCCTTTGTTCAAGCTTTTTCCGATGTGGAAGCACCGTTAAAGAAAAATAATTAATTAGAAATAGAATATTTTAAACCAAATAAATTATTTAAAATGAAAAAGATACTATTAGGATTATTATTCTTTACTAGCATGCAATGGTCATATGCACAAACAAGTACACCAAATACCAAATCTAAAAGCGACCAAAAAACGGAACAGGAATTATTGGACTTGTCAAGACAAAAATGGCTATGGATGGCTGGTAAGAATGTGGACAAACTTGAATCACTCTTTGACAACAAATCAAAATTTGTTCATATGAGTGGTACTTGGAAAAAAGACGAGGAACTCGACATTATTAAAACGGGTAGCATTTGGTATAAAAATGCTAAGGTTCATGATGCAACAGTAGAAATTTTCGAAAAAACGGCAATCGTTTGGAACAGAATTACCCTTCAGGCTGTTGTACGAGGAAGTGAAGTCACAGCTGAGTTTACGGTAACAGAAGTCTATCAAAAACAAGGGAAAAATTGGAAACTTTTAGCCTTAACATTCAGCAGTGTACGAGACACGCATCAAATTCAGAAATAGAAAAAAAGAAAAAATATACTAATTAAAAATTAATCGCATTATGAAAAAGTCAATTTTCGGACTACTGATACTCATTCTATTGGCAAACAAGTCCTTTGCACAAACTGCTACTGCCGCTGAACAGGAAGTGATTCAACTTTCAAAACAAAAATGGGAATGGATGGCCGATAAAAATGTCGATAAACTTACCCCTTTGTTTGATGATAAATCGGTCTTTGTGCATATGGGCGGAAGTTGGGGAAAAACCCAAGAAATAAATGTGATTAAAAGTGGAGGAATTCATTACAAGAAAGCAGATATTCACGAAGTATCAGTAAACATTATTGGTAATACCGCGATCCTTTTAAACAGAATTACACTATTGGCAGTAGTTGGAGGAAATGAAGTTACCAATCCATTTATGGTTACGGAGGTATATATAAAAGACAACAATGGTTGGAAACTTGGCTCATTGTCGTTCACTAAGCTAATGACACTTGGACAATAAAATTTAAAAAATGGGGAAAATATTGATCGCAATTGCATTATTTTATTGTACTACTTGCGTAAACGCACAACAACCAGTCTCACTAAGTCTTACAAAGGAAATTCGTACGACTTCAGGAACTGTTCGCGGTCTAACAGAAGGAGATATCTCCATATTCAGAGGTATTCCTTATGCCGCACCACCAGTGGGTGCAAATCGTTGGAGGTCTCCACAGCCAGTGGTTGCTTGGAAGGAAGTGCGGATGTAAGTAAATTTTGCGCTGATTGTCCGCAGGCGAGTTGGCCTCGTGGTGCCGGCATGTCAACAAATTCAGCTGAAGATTGCTTGTTTCTCAATATCTGGACACCTGCTACAGTAACAAAAAAATCAAAATTGCCAGTTATGGTTTGGATTCACGGAGGCGGATTTGTAGGTGGCAGTGGCGGTGGAAATGACTTTACAGGAGCAGCATTTGCAAAGCAGGATGTCATACTTGTTTCTTTCAATTATCGGTTAGGACGTCTTGGCTTTTTTGCGTTTCCCGCTTTAAGTAAAGAAAACCCAAATGAATATAAAGGCAATTATGGCTACATGTATCAGATTGCTGCATTAGAGTGGGTTAAAAAAAATATCGCTGAGTTTGGAGGCGATTCCAAAAATGTAACCATTTTTGGTGAGTCCGCCGGTGGCGTATCTGTACATTCGCTTTTAACAATACCCGCAGCAAAAGGCTTATTTAAGAAAGCAATTATTGAATCAGGAGGCGGACGAGATGGTGTACTAACTGGGCGTCCAATTGACAAAGAAAATGCAGATATTCATTATCCGGTATCGGCTGAAACCATCGGACTTAACTTTGCCAAAAGATACAATATCGAAGGTGATAATAACGAAGCGCTCATCAAGCTAAGAGCATTAAGTGCTGCTGAAATTGTTGATGGTGGAGAAGAAACAGCCGGACAAGGTGGTCCTACAACTTATCCAGGACCGATACTAGATGGCCGTTTGGTAACGGAGACTGCCGAGAGTGCTTATAAGGCAGGCAGACAACCAAAGGTTCCTATTATTATTGGATCAAATAGTGCAGAGGTTCCTGCAGGGTTTGTCAATGCGAAGTCAAAGGAGGAATTATTATCATTGTTTGGCAACTACAAGAAGGAAGCCACAGCGGCCTACGATGCTGATGGTAATATTGATTTTGCTCAGATGTTAGCCTTTGTTAATACCGATAAAGTTTGGGCAGAGCCTGCCCGATTCACTGCCAGAGCATTTACTTCTAAATCAATACCTGCTTATTTGTACCTTTTCTCTTATGTACCTGTCTCCATGAAAGATTGGATGCGATATGGTGCCTCTCATGCCTCTGAGATTGCTTATGTATTTGATAATCTGGTGGAACGAAATGGCATTACTTTTACTGCAAAAGATAAAGAAGTCGGTAAAATAATGAATGCCTATTGGGTTAACTTTGCTAAAACGGGTAATCCAAATGGAAAAGGACTACCGCTTTGGCCGGAATATGATAGTAATAAAAATGAGGTATTTGAGTTTAGGCAAAATGGGTCGGCGGGTAATTTTTTCGATCATAGAAAAGCTAGACTAGATATGATAGAAAAAGCATTTGAGAGTACTAAATAAAAAGAAGTAGATTATAAGCTTAAAAATATAAATTATGATGAAAAAGAAAGTAATTCAATTGTGGAGCATACTTTGTTTGTTATTGATGATCCATTCATCATTTTACGCACAAAAAAGCACAAAACAAAAACCGTTACTAATTGAAGAGCAAGGAAGTTTTGCTGTTGGAGGAACTATCATTACCAATCCTGGCACATTCGATCCGTACAAACCTACTCCTGAAGGACAAACCTTTCGCGGAGATCACGCCTATGTTTTTTATCAAATTCCTGTAAAGGCGCGCAAATATCCATTGGTCATGTGGCACGGCATAGGTCAGTTTTCTAAAACATGGGAAAGCACTCCCGACGGACGAGAAGGATATCAAAATATTTTTCTCCGCAGAAACTTTCCTGTTTATGTGATTGATCAACCAAGAAGAGGAAATGCGGGCAGAAGTACTGTAGCAGCTACGATTAATCCAACTCCAGATGAACAACAATGGTTTGATGTCTTCCGTGTAGGTGTATGGCCCAATTATTTTGAAGGCGTTCAATTTGCTCAAGATTCCAATACACTCAATCAATACTTTCGCTCTATGGTACCAAACATTGGTACTATTGATAGTAATGTGAATTCAGATGCGGTTTCAACGTTATTCAACAAAATTGGTGCTGCAATTTTGGTTACACATTCCCATTCTGGTGGTATGGGATGGATTACAGCTGTAAAAAATCAAAACGTAAAAGCTATAGTATCTTACGAACCAGGTAGTGGATTCTTATTTCCTGAAGGTGAAGTGCCATCCCCTTTAACGAGTTCGTCAGGTTCACTGGAAGCAAGTTCGATTCCTATGAAAGAATTCATGAAACTTACTAAAATACCGATTGTCATTTATTATGGTGATAATATTCCTGAAAGCCTCTCCAACAATCCTGGGGCAGACGGATGGAGAGTACGACTACAGATGGCCAGATTATGGCGAGATGTAGTAAACAAATACGGTGGTGATGTAACCGTAGTACATCTTCCTGAGGCAGGTCTCAAAGGAAATACACACTTCCCGTTTTCAGATTTAAATAATATACAAGTAGCTGATTTAATGAGTAAATGGTTAAAAAGCAAAAAATTGGATTAATTAAATACAGCCGATATATAATCCTAAATAATAATTCAATTGAAAATAGTAAACACATATTGTTTAATAATGATAATAACAGCTAGTTTATTTTCGAGCTGTTCCAAAGCACAAAGTACTGTTAAGCAAGAAAAAGATGTTTTGAATACAAATAGTATTCTAATTGTCTATCTGACTCGAACAAAGAACACGAAAACAATTGCCCAAATCATTCATAAACAAACAGGAGGCAAATTAGTTGAACTAGAACTTCAAAATCCCTACCCTGAAAATTACAAAGCAATTGTTGATCAAGTCGCCAAGGAAAATGAAACCGGTTTTTTACCCGCACTTAAAACCAAAATTGACAGTATTGAAAAGTATGATACTGTCTTTATAGGTTTTCCAACTTGGGGGATGCAATTACCGCCGCCAATGAAAAGTTTTTTAAGTCAATACAATTTAAAAGGTAAAACTATTATTCCGTTTAACACTAATGCTGGTTATGGTATTGGAAGTAGTTTTGATAAGATTAAAGAACTATGCACTGAATGCAAAATATTGGAAGGATTTTCCATTAAAGGAGGTAAAGAAAGAGATGGAATTTTATTTGTAATGGAAGGTGAAAAGAAAACTGAAGCCGAAAAAGAAATACAAACATGGTTAAAGAAAATAGGGATTCTGAAGAATTGAAATATTTGAAATAACAGTAAATAAAATAAAGATGAAGGATTTTAAAATTTTCAGTTTAATAGTCATGATTGTATGCATTACATTGTCTCCTAATGACGTTAAAGCAAAACAGTTGACAGCTACCGAAAGTAATTTAAGCGCAAAAGAAAAAAGCATTATTACCATTGCGTCACTTACAGCTAAAGGCGATTTAGTCACTCTAAAATCAGAGTTAAACAAAGGTCTTGAAGCGGGACTTACCGTCAATGAAGTAAAAGAAATATTGATTCATACCTATGCCTATTGCGGTTTTCCGAGAAGTATCAGAGGATTGCAAACTTTTATGGAAGTACTTAACGAACGAAAAACAAAAGGGATTAACGATGAATCTGGCAAAGAAGCTTCTCCAATCAAAGAAGATGGCAATAAATACCAACGAGGCAAAACCATTTTAGAACAACTTACCAAAACACAACAACCGAATACGCTTACAGGATATTCAGCTTTTGCACCGGTAATAGATACTTTTTTAAAAGAACATTTGTTTGCCGATATTTTTGAAAGAGATGTTTTAACCTACGCTCAAAGAGAATTGGTTACAATTTCTGTTATCAGTGCAATTGGTGATGCTGAACCAATGCTAAAAAGTCATTTATCAATTGCTATCAATGTAGGTGTATCCGCTGAACAGTTGAAAGAATTTATAGGCGTAATCCAACCAATCATTGGAAGAAAGAAAACTAAAGAAGCAAAAGAAACAGTAAACGAAGTGTTGAAAAGTAGACAGAAAAATAATTTAAAAATAAAATAAATGAAAAAAATAGCATTAATAATCACAATAGCAATTTCAATAATAACGGTACAAATGTCAAGTGCTCAAAATACCCAAAAGCAAGTAAATAAAAATCCATACACTCTTGTATATGAGGGAGCAATTACCGAAAATGTAAAGGGAAAAGTAAACATTTATCCTGTTACTTATACAATTAAAGAGATTACAATAGTAGCTAATGTCTATACTCCTGCCAACTACGATGCTTCAAAAAAATATCCTGCGGTAGTTATTGCTCATCCTAATGGTGGTGTAAAAGAACAAGTGGCAGGTTTATACGCCCAACGATTAGCTGAACAGGGCTATATCACTATCACGGCAGATGCGGCTTACCAAGGTGGTAGCGGCGGAGAGCCTCGTAATGTGGATAAACCGGCAAACCGAATTGAAGACGTACACGCAATGGCTGATTTTATTTCACAATACAAAGGAGCTGATACTTCAAGACTTGGATTATTAGGAATTTGTGGTGGCGGTGGTTATTCTTTAAAGGCAGCCCAATCTGACAAACGATTTAAAGCAATAGCCACAGTGAGTATGTTCAATTCAGGTGTAGTAAGACGTAACGGTTTTATGAACTCACAATTTTCAACAATTCAGCAACGATTAAAAGAAGCTTCTGATGCCCGTGCCCAAGAAGCAGCAGGCGGTACAATTATGTATGTAGGCGATACGCAACTAACTGATAAACAAATAGCAGCACTACCGTTTGATCTATATCGTGAAGGATTTGAGTATTACGGTAAAACACATGCTCATCCAAATTCAACATTTAAATACACAAAGAGTAGTCTGATGAATTTAATGACGTTTGATGCCAGTACCAATATGGACTTGATAAACCAACCTTTGTTAATGATAGCAGGTAGTAAAGCCGATACTTTTTATATGACTGATGATGCTTTTAACAAAGCTACCAATGCAAAAAACAAAGAACTATTTCTTATTAATGGCGCTACTCATATAGAAACCTATTGGAAACCTGATTATGTGTCGCAAGCGGTAAATAAATTGGTGAATTTTTATCAAATTAACCTTTAAAATTTAAAAGGATGAAACTTAAAAATATAGCCATAATAGTTCTTACAGGAATGTTTGCTTTTTCTTGTAAAGCACAAAAAAAAGCAATACTTTCAACAGAAACAGCATCACAAAAATCAATCCTTTTCGGCAAAGGAGAAAAAATCACCAATACTAATTTTACAGGTACAGCTTATTTACAAATGCTGATAGCTGCTGATAGTCTTAATCCAACCTCAGTAGGAAATGTAACCTTTGAACCTGGAGCAAGAACAAAATGGCATCTTCATCCGGGCGGGCAAATTTTGTTGGCCACCGATGGAGTTGGATATTATCAGGAAAAAGGGCAACCTAAAAAAATACTTCGTAAAGGAGATGTAATCAAATGTCCACCCAATATTCAACATTGGCACGGTGCCAGTGTTGACACCTATTTTGTTCAAGTCGCAATAACAAATACTCAAAACGGCGTGCCTGTTTGGTTAGAGGCTGTAACTGATGAAGAGTACAAATAAATAGAAACAGAAAAGAAATGTTTTTTTCTAAATATGCTTTTCAATGCTATATTACGAGCGGTTTCAACCGATTGATAAGCTAAATAATAATCCCAAAAAACCTATAGTAAATAAATATTTTTACGCTTTATAAAACTAAATAGAACTGAAATTAAAAATAAAATTGCATTCTGAAACGCTTGTTCCAAAAAAAATTATATATTTGCACTTTAAATTAAAACTTAATGGCTCGCTGCGTAGAATTTAACGAAGTTGAAAAAATTGAAAAAGCAATGAATGTCTTTTGGGAAAAAGGATATAATGCTACTTCAATGCAAGACCTCGTGGATGCAATGCAGATCAATAGAAGTAGTTTATATAATACAATTGGTGACAAGCATCAGTTATTTATGAAATGCATCAGCAATTATTTTGATACAGCAATGTGTGAAGTAAAGCAAAAAGTAGCCAAAGAAAAATCTGCTAAGCAAGCTCTTATCAACATTATTAATGATAAAGCATCCTGGATAGTAGATTGTGAAAAAGGTTGTCTAGGTATTAAAACTATTTTTGAATTAGCACCTGAAGACCTTGAAGTTCGCAACCTAATGAGTAAAAACAATGATATTTTTATTGATTTTTTAGCTGAAACGGTTCAAAAAGCAATGGACAATAAGGAAATGGATGATACTGAAGATGCTGATTTAATGGCAGAGTATATTATGACATCATTTACAGGTTGGAAACAATCCTACATCCTCCATAGAAATCCTATAAAAATTAAAAAAATGTCAGAATACCTGATTAAAAATATATTCAAATAATTTTTTTTACACGAATTCTGAAACGTTTATTTCAGATAACATTATTTATTAAGCATACGCATTTTTTTAAACTACAGCATTGATTCTGAAACGATTGTTCCAGAATTATTGCTACACTAAAACCATAATCTTTAAATAAAAACAGCATGAATTCTGAAACGTTTATTCCAAAAACAATTGCAATACCTAAGACCCAATTAAATCCAATTTCAATCATGAAAAAAATTACATTATTAAGCATAATGGCTGTGTTTATAATCAGCTGTGCAGATAAATCACAAGCGCCTGCTGCTGCAGCTCCTACTCTTCCTGTAATGAGTATTAGCTATCAGGCAGCCTCAACAGAAACCGAATATCCAGCTGCTCTACAAGGTGCTGTAGATGTAGAAATTCGCCCGCAAGTATCCGGAAACCTAGAAAGAATATATGTAGACGAAGGTACTTATGTTAACAAAGGTCAGACACTTTTTAAAATAAACGAACGCCCTTTTCGTGAGCAATTAAACAATGCTTTGGCTAATCTTCACGCGGCAGAAGCAGCTTATTTAAACGCTCAATTAGAAGTCGATAAATTGATGCCTTTGGTTCTGAACAAGGTAGTTTCGGAATATCAGTTGAAAACGGCTAAAGCTTCGCAAAAAATCGCTGCTGCCAATATCGAACAAGCAAAAGCAATGGTAGGTTCCGCTAGAATTAATTTAGGATATACAAATGTTACAGCTCCTGTTAGCGGTTATATTGGAAGATTGCCTAAAAAACAAGGAAGTTTAGTTGCCTCAACTGATGTTGAGCCGTTAACCAGCTTATCAGATGTGCATGAAGTGTATGCTTATTTCTCATTAGGTGAAACCGATTTTATCAAATTCAAATCGCTTTATACAGGAAATACCCTTGGCGATAAAATCAAAAAAATTCCTCCAGTTACTTTAATTCTTGCTGATAATTCGGATTACCCGCAATTAGGTAAAATCGATATGGTCGACGGACAATTCGATAAAAACACAGGGGCAATAACACTTAGAGCAACTTTCCCAAATGCAGGCGGAACGCTACGTTCAGGAAATACAGGGAAAATTCGTTTGGGAATTCAACACAATGATGCCATTTTGGTTCCGCAATCGGCCACAGTAGAAATGCAGGATAAAATATTCGTTTTTACACTAAACAAAGCAAACAAAGTTAACAAAATGCCTATCACAATTATTGGTAAAAGTGGTACTGACTATCTCATCAAAGATGGTGTGAAATCTGGAGACCAAATCGTATTAAGCGGTATCGACAAACTTCAGGAAGGACAGGTAATTCAACCAGAAAAAACAACGGCTAAAGTTGCCCAAATAATTAACAAAAAATAATTTATATAAAAAATGTTCAAAATATTTATACAAAGACCCGTACTGGCAACTGTTATTTCCTTTTTATTGGTGATATTAGGTATACTTGGTCTGACGAAGTTGCCTTTACAACAGTTTCCAGATATTGCTCCACCATCTGTTTTAGTGACGGCAGTTTATCCGGGAGCTAATGCAGAAACGGTTTTGCGTTCTGTTGCCCCTTCTCGGGAAGAATCTATAAACGGTGTTGAAAACATGACGTACATGAGCTCAACAGCCAGTAATGATGGTACTCTTGCTATTACTGTTTTCTTTAAACTGGGGACTGATGCTGATCAGGCAGCTGTAAACGTTCAAAACAGGGTGGCACAAGCTACAAGTCAGTTGCCGGCAGAAGTTGTTCAGCAAGGTGTAACCACTGCAAAACAACAAAACAGTTTCATCATGGCGATTGGTATGTATACCGATGATGAGTCGAAATACGATCAGACTTTTGTTGCCAATTATGCTCAAATTAATATTATTCCTGAAATCAAACGTATTCCGGGTGTAGGTTCTGTCAGTATTTTTGGTGGAGTCAAAGATTATTCGATGAGAGTTTGGTTAAACCCAACTCAAATGTCAACCTATCAGGTTACACCAAATGAAGTAATGGCAGCTATTCAGGACAAAAGTTTAGAAGCTGCGCCGGGTAAATTTGGTGAAAGAAGTAAAGAGGTTTTTGAATATGTAATTAAATATAAAGGGAAACTTACTAAACCAGAGGATTATCAAAACATTGCCATTCGTTCGAATGCAGATGGTTCTGTGCTGCGCTTAAAAGACGTTGCCAGAGTAGAACTTGGTGCCTATTCTTATAACAGCTTAACGCGTTTAAACGGAAAAAAGGGAATTGTAATTGGTGTTATTCAGTTGGCGGGTTCTAACTCAAATGACATTCAAGTTGCAATTAATAAGCTAATTGTGAAAGCCTCAAAAGATTTTCCTCCAGGCATAAAACACAATATTTTCTATAGTACAAAGGTTTCGTTAGACCAATCAATCGATCAGGTAAAACAAACTTTGATAGAAGCTTTTATATTAGTATTTATCGTTGTATTTATCTTCTTGCAGGATTTCAGATCGACTTTAATTCCGGCAATTGCAGTTCCTGTGGCCATTCTAGGTACGTTCTTCTTCATGCAGTTATTCGGTTTGTATTTGTCAAGTCTTCATACAAATCAAGACGTATCAACGGATTAAAAACATCTGCAAATATGGAAGGAGCACCATTTTCATCATATGCAGGATACGTTGGATTCAAACTCAATGCAGTACCTATCAAACTTTCTATAGTCGGCCTCTCACTTTTAGTATTGGTAGCATTCAAGTTCAAATCAATCTTAAGCCTGTTGTTTAACAGTTTTTGGGTTAGATTAATTCTACCGGAAATCTTTTTCAGTTCACTATTTTTTAAAATACCTTGTTGATCTTGGTGACCAACAGAAGCAAAATACGTTAGATTATCAGCACCACCACTTAAATTTAAGTTATGGTTTTGAGAAAATGCTGTTCGTGTTATTTCTTTTTGCCAATTAGTAGATCCACCCAAATCAATTAGCTGCCCACCGATTTCAACTACTTTTGCTCTAAAAGCATCTGCACTATAAACAGGGATTTCTTTGGCCATATTTGAGGTTCCAAGACTTGTTGAATACGTTACTTTAGATTGTCCTTTCTTACCTCTTTTTGTGGTAATCAAGATAACTCCATTAGCTCCTCTTGAACCATAAATAGCTGTAGCAGAAGCATCTTTCAACACATCGATAGATTCTATATCGTCAGCATTAATAAAACTAAGCGGATTTGTTGCTCCGCCTGTACTTGAATTATCAAGAGCAAATCCATCAATAACAAATAAAGGTGTACTTCCAGTACGAACTCCACCTTGACCACGTATGCTTATGGCTTGGTTACTACCTGGTTCTCCACTTGCAGAAGTGATGTTTACCCCAGAAACCTTACCTTGTATTAATTGCTCCGGTGAAGTAACGATACCTCGGTTAAACGCATCACTTTTAACTGAAGTTACTGCACCTGTAACATCTCTTTTTCGTTTTGAACCATATCCCACTACTACCAAATCTTCAAGTTGCATGGCGTTTACTTGCAATTTTATATCTAATTTGTTGTAGTTTTTAATCGTTACTTCTTGTGTTGCTAATCCTATATAAGAAAACTCTATAACATCACCAACTGATGCTTTAATACTAAAACGACCATCAAGATCTGTAACTATTCCTTTTTTATTTCCCTTTACTAACACATTAACTCCTGGTAACGGAAAATTGGCATCATCTAATACTACTCCTGTCACTTCTGTTTGAGCCCAAGCAGCAACAGAGAAAACGGTTAAAAAGAATAGCATCAAAAATCTAATTTTTTTCATCTTTTATCAATTTATTTATAATGGACAAATAGAATCGATATTTGCTAAACTTATGTTAATTGCGAAATAACAAAAAGTAAATTTTTCAAAAACAAAAAAGTGTATGACAGTAAAAAAAGAAAAAATAAAATAGGTACAATCACAACTAAACCAGATAGAAATTAAGTATTTAAAAGCATACTAACCGCGATTTTTTTATGATATAAAGTAGTTGCTACCGCTATTCCCGATTACGAACTCAACGAACGTAAAATCAAATTACATTCACCAATAAACAACTGAAATAAAGGATGTTTGTCATGAATTTCGTTATCATTTTTTAGGTATTGAAGAAGTCTTCAAAAGCTGCTTTTACTCTATTATTTGCATCTAAAAAAAATGTTCAAACAAAGTACGTCACTAATAATTCTTTGGCACAATTTGCTAAAATCAAATTCAAAACAGCATTATGACCAAACCCTTTTTTAGATAACAGATAGTTAACATTTGTATAATATACCATCCCTTTTTGAAGGAAAAAATTGTTATAGTTCATAAAATAAAGCATAAATTAGCGCATACTAACAACGTTTTTTTAAGCATACTCACCACACTATCAGATTTTTATAAAAATTAAAATCTAATACACATCATTTAATCATTTTTTAAACAATTCTTACATGAATCTAGTAAAAAGCCTTTTTAGAAAAACGACAGTAATCCTGTTCGTTTTATGCAGTACTTTTCTATTGGCCCAAAAACCAGCCAACAATGCTACATTCAATAAATTTCTGGATGATTATTACGAAGAAGGATTGCAATTTGACCCTATTTCTGCCACGTCAAGAGGCGACAACAGATACAACGATTTATTACCAAACGATATCGCAGAACCGTATCTGAAAAAGAAACACGACTTCACCATAAAATATAAAAAACGGTTAGAAACTTTTGATAGAAAAAGCCTCAATTACTTTGATAAAATTGCTTTCGATATTGCTAGCCTTCAATTAAGACAAGCTCTGGAAAGAGAAAAATTCCATTTTGAATACATGCCCTTTAGCCAGTTTAGGGGATTTCCTGGAGCATTACCTTCTCTAGGTTCAGGTAAGGGCGCTCAACCTTTTAAAACAGTAAAAGATTACGAAAACTGGATCAAACGAATAGAGGGTTTTACAATATGGGCTGATACTGCTATAGTCAATTTTGACAAAGGTGTTGCAATAGGAATGGTACTTCCCAAAGCATTAGTTGTTAAAATGATTCCACAACTGGAAGCGCAAACTACTACAGATACCCTTAAGAATATTTTTTATGAACCCGCCCGAAATATGCCAACCTCTTTTTCTGCAAAAGAAAAAAAAGCGATACGATTGGCTTATCAAAATGCTATCACTACTAAAATAATCCCTACTTACCGAAAACTGGCTGATTATTTAAAAAATGTTTATTTGCCAAAAGCCAGAACTACGTCAGGCTATAATGATTTACCAAATGGAAAAGCAATGTATGAATATTTGGTTAGCGTAAGTACTACTACTGATAAAACACCGGATGAAATTTACCAAACGGGACTTAGGGAAGTGGAACGAATTACCAAAGAAATTGATGACCTCAAGATAAAAATTGGCTTTCAGGGAGACAGAACCGCATTTTTCAATCATGCCTTAACCGATCCTTCCTTTTTTCCTTTTACCACTGACGAACAAATATTGGAAAGTTACAGAGCTATCCTGCCCATAATAGAACCCAACCTGAAAAAATTATTCAATATTGTACCCAAAACAGCATTCGAGGTAAGGGCAATTGAAAAGTTTAAAGCGGCTACTTCTGCAGCCAATTATGAAAGAGGTACTACGGACGGCAGCAGGCCCGGTTATTTTAATGTTCCCATCGTTGACGCTGCTAAATTCAATAAATTAGGTATGGACAATCTTTTTATGCATGAAGCCATTCCTGGACACCATTTTCAATTGTCCCTTCAACAAGAGAATCAATTGATGCCTAAAATTAGGAAATTTGCTGGCTATTCCGTTTTTTCTGAAGGATGGGCTTTATATACGGAATCATTGGGTGAAGAATTAGGATTATACACTGATCCTTATCAAAAATTGGCGGCATACAAATCAGAACTATTTAGAGCGATACGATTAGTAACAGACGTTGGATTGCATACCGGAATTATGACAAGGGAAGAATCAATCCAATACATGATGGAAAAAGGAGGAAGAGAGAAAAATGCTTCTGTTTCTGAAACAGAAAGATATATGGCAATGCCCGGACAGGCACTTTCCTATAAAACAGGAGAACTGAAAATAACAGAATTGAAAAACAAATATATTAAAAGCTTGGGTCCAAAGTTTGAAATCAAAAAATTTCATGATGCCATTTTGCAGGTTGGTTCAGTACCTTTAAGCGTGTTTGAAACGTATATGGATAATTGGGCAAATGAACAAATTAAATAATCACTTGTTCCGTTACCAATAAATACTGCTGAGTAGAAATTATACAGATAACCGATTTTTATTTTATATTTTTACTAAATAGTTAACCTATCAAACCATTATATAAAACACATTAGGCTCAATTTGGCTTAACTGATAATAAACCAATACTTATAAAATCCTATCTATGAGAAAATTTTCAATCGTACTATTTTTTTTAATACAATTACAATCTTCAATCGCTCAAAATGGAACAGAAGCTGTTGCCATTACTGATATGTTAAAAATTAAAACTGTTGGTAACATAACGCTTTCAAAAGATGGAAAACGAGCTGCTTTTACGGTGACTTCTATTGAAGCCGATGAAAATAATAAATTAGATTACAAATACCGCACACAGATTTTCACTACCAATACTTTAAACAATTCCGTACCTGTACAACTGACCACAAATAAAGATGGAGCGACAAGACCGGCATGGAGCCCAGACGGTAAACAAATTGCTTTTACCCGTTCTGTAGAAGACAAAACACAAATTTTTATATTATCTATGGAAGGTGGTGAACCCATGCAATTGACAAAACATAAATACGGCGCATCCAATCCAAAGTGGTCGCCAGACGGTAAAAGAATACTTTTTTCATCAAGCATCCCGTTACGAGAATTACTTCAGGATTCTACTTTAAATAAATCGAACGCAATTCCTACTTGGAAAATGGAAAAGCCCGGTTTTGACAAAAATGAACATTTACTAACGAACAAAGAGAAACCAAATCCTAACGGAAGTTTATCTGAAATAAGAGCTTATTTAGATAAAAACGCAATAGACAAAAAAGCAATTGTCTTGAATAAATTAAACTTCCAAAGTGAATCGAATGTCTCTTCAGAAATGAATTTCAATCACTTTTTTGAAATAAATGTCGCCAAAGATGCTGAACCGCGTTTGCTCACTAAAGGATTTTATAGTTTTAACAATGCAGACTACACGCCAAACGGAAAACAAATAATTGTATCAGGAGATGTAGACACTGAAGAAAATCAAGACCGATCATTAGAAGGTGAGATTTTTATAATGGATACTAATGGCGAGAATTTTAAAATGCTATTAGGGGAAAACGGAAAAAGATACAATGGCGCCACAATATCGCCTTCAGGGAAATGGCTGGCTTTCTTGTCCGGCAATACTTCTTTTATTAGTGTTCCTTCAGTATCAATAATGCCATTGAACGGCACAGAGAAAGATATTGTAACAATCCCTTTTGATCGTAATAAGACAAATTTTATCTGGAGTAAAGATGATAAATACCTGTACTTTACTTCTCAAATGAACGGTGGTAATGTTTTGCACAGAATTAACCGATTAACAAAAAAAATAGAGGCTTTGTCAAGCGTTGATACTGGTATTTCAAGTTTCGACATTGTAAATAATACGATTGTATTTGCAAAAACTCAAGTATCAAATCCTTCCGAATTATATTTTGCTGATTCTAATCTAAAAAATGAAAAAAAAGTAAGTAATTTTAATGATTGGGTTATCAATAAAAAACTATCCTTTCCTGAAAAGAAAACATTCATTAACGATTTAGGAATGACTGTAGAATATTGGATTATGAAACCCTCCAACTACACGCAAGGAGAAAAATATCCATTATTGTTAGAAATTCATGGGGGTCCATCAGCAATGTGGGGTCCCGGCGAAGAAAGTATGTGGCATGAGTACCAATATTTTTGCAGTAAAGGATATGGCGTTGTTTATAGTAATCCACGAGGTTCTGGCGGATATGGATTGGATTTTTTAAGAGGCAATATCAACGATTGGGGCAAAGGTCCGGCTAGTGATGTACTGACAGCATTAGATAAAACCGTTGAAGAAGGCTGGGCAGACAACTCCAAGTTACTCATTACGGGAGGTTCGTATGCAGGTTACCTGACAGCTTGGATTATAAGTCATGATAACCGTTTCAAAGCGGCTTGCGCCCAACGCGGTGTCTATGATCTTACAACCTTTTTTGGAGAAGGAAATGCATGGAGATTAGTTCCAAATTATTTTGGAGGGTATCCATGGGAACCAAAAGTGAAGGAAATTCTAACTCGTGAATCACCAATAAGCTATGTTCAAAATATCACAACGCCTTTCATTATTTTTCATGGTGGCAACGACCGTCGTACCGGTTTTATTCAGGCAGAAATGATGTTTCGCAGTTTAAAAGTATTGAATCGTCCAGTAGAATTTGTAGTACATCCCGGTGCAACTCATGAAATTACCAGAAATGGTGACAACCGCCAACGAATGGATCAAATGCTGCGAACGTATGAGTTTTTTGAAAGATCGATTGAAAAAAAATAAAGCAACTGAAGTTTATACATTCTTATACTGGAATTTAAATCCTAAAAATATAAAGCCCTATACATTGTAAAATGACAGGGCTTTTTTGTAAAAATCAAGTCTTATTTTTTATTATTAGCCGCTGCCAAAACATATATAATTTTGGAATTTTCATAATTAAAAAACCTGCTGCCTTCAAAATAAGTTGTTTTGACTATCTTTAAAAAACTTTAAAATAAAATCATGGAAACACAATCCTATAAAAATCATATTCGGTATTACCCACCCCATCATTTTGTTTATTATCCCATAATAATGACATTTCTAGCATTCAGCATATATTTTAGTTGCACCACCGAAGATTCATTAATTTGGTCATTTATAAGTGGAATTTTCGTTGTTCTGTTTTGTCTGGCTTTCATGCTACGCCAACATTATGCCTTGACTTTGCAAAACCGAATCGTGCGTCTGGAACTTCGATACCGCTATTTTTCAATTACAGGAAAAAGATTGGAGGATTTTGAGCATCGATTAAATGACGACCAATTATTTGCGTTACGTTTTGCCCCAGACGATGAATTTCCTGAGCTTACGCAAAAAGCGATGAATGAAAATCTTTCGGGAAAGGAAATTAAAAAAGTGATTCAGCACTGGAAAGGCGACTACGAAAGAGTTTAAATTCCAAAATAATACTCCAATTTATCCAATATAACGATTCAGAATTTTGTTTCTTTGTTCCGAAAAACAGCACTAAAAGCTGAATTTAAAACCCATAAATGGCAGAATATTTTCTAGATATTGAGTATAATGATATCACGTACCAAGAGGAAGAAGTCAATTTCAAAGAATTTGAGTGCTGTACGTTTACCAATTGTAATTTCTCCCAATGTGCTTTTGTAGCGGTTACTTTCATTGACTGCATCTTCAATGATTGTAATTTCAGTAACGCCAAAATAAATTATGTAGCCTTTAGAACTGTGACTTTCAACCGATGTGAAATCAAAGATGTTAATTTTGCTATGTGCGATAAATTAATTTTCGAAATTACTTTTAATAATTGCATTTTGGATTTCTCCAAATTTTATACTCTAAAGATAAAAGGGACTTCATTTACCAATTGTAGTATTATTGCAGTTGATTTTATGAGCACAGATTTAACCGAAGTTATTTTTGACAATTGCGATTTATACCGTTCAGAATTTGCGAAAGCAATTGCTAACAAGGCTGATTTCAAAACAAGCTATAACTATACGATTGATCCAAAAACAACAAAGTTAAAAAAAGCAGTCTTTGCTTTAGAAGGAATAAAAGGATTGCTTTATAAACATGAAATTATAGTGCAATAATAGTAATTTACTACTTAGAATAGTAGTTTTTTGAGTGCCTGAATTAAGTTCAACAGTTATGCAGACTGCTTGGAAAATGTATGGAAATATAGGTTTTAAAAGATCCGAAGATTTAGATTTCACGCAATTTTGGATTCAGATTGCTTTAACCAAAGGAATTAAAGCTTCTTTTCCATTTTATAATCTTCCATTTTGTAGCCATGTTCCAATAGAATCTCTTCTTCTGAAACCACTTCAAATCCTATTTTTTTATAAAACGAAATGGCTTTATTGAATTTATTTACATTCAATGAAACTACAACCGATTGATTTTCCTTAGCTAAGTTTTCTACAGCATTAATCAGTAGCTTCCCCGCTCCTTTTCCTTGCGCCTCAGGCAACATATAGATTTTGTGAAGGCGAGTGCATTTTTCGTTTAAATAATTGTGTTCATACGAAGCAAAACCAAGACATACTTCTCCCTCATTTACCAAGAGAAAACGATGTCCTTTTTCGTTTAAATTTTTAAGTAAGGTATTCTCTGAATAGAACAAATCGAGCATATAATCAATTTGTTCTTTCGATAAAATAGAACCGTAAGCGATTGGCCAGGATTTATAGGCAATTTCTCGGATAGTTTTAAAGTCGTGTATGGAGGCGTCAGCTAGTAGTAACATTGTGATTTATTATTGAAATTAAAGCAAATCTCCTTTTGGAATAAAAATATAAAATTTAGCACCTACACCCGGTTTTGCTTTTACTTTTATAAATCCTTTGTGATTATCTACAATTCTACTGCAAATAGCCAGACCAAGTCCAGTTCCAGAATATTTAGGATCTGTTTCCAATCGCTTGAACAATAGGAATATTTTATCTGAATACTCTTGTTTGAAACCAATTCCGTTATCAGAAATGACAATTTTATGGTAATCTTTTTTATTGGCGATTTTATAATCAAGCATTTCTTTTTCTGTAATTTTTTTAGAAGCAATACTGATTTCTGGAGCAATATTTTCTTTACTGTATTTAAGGGAATTTGAAATTAAATTTATAAAAAGCTGCTTCACCTGAAAAGGTATCGCTTTAATTGTAGGCAAATTTCCAATTGTGATAATGGCTTTTTTATCTTCAATATTAGAAGATAAATCTTGAAGTATTTCTTCTATAATTTTATTGACATCCGTTTTTACAAAAACCTTATCCCCTTTTATTGTTCTGGAATAATTCACTAAATCAATTAATAAGGTCTGCATTCTATTTGCTGTTACACGAATTTTTGAGAAATATTCTTTCCCTTGAGAGGTAAGCAAGTCCGATTCCTTTCCTTCTAATCTGGAGATAAACATTTGAATCTTGCGAAGTGGCTCCTGCAAATCATGACTTACAATATTGTTAAAAGCCTCGAGTTCTGTATTTATATATTTAAGTTCTTTATTATTATTTTCCAGTTCGAGTGTTTTGTTGTACTGGCTTGTAATATCATAATTAACGCCTATTTTGATCAAATCTCCATTACCGTTTTTAGTAAAACTACCAACGCCCATGATATATTTTATATCACCACTTGGTGTCAGAAATCTAAATATCATTGAAGTAGATTGATGGTTAACCAAAGAATCTGTATGCACTTTAGTCACATATTCTAAATCATCCGGATGGATATATTTAATTGAATTTTCTATATTCGGTTCGAATGCATTGGGTTCAACTCCCATCAATCGAAATAAATTATCTGAAAAAGTATAGGTATTACTTTCTAAATTAACCATCCAATGCCCGAAACTGGCTGTCATTTCAGCAGAATTATAGGACTCATTCAACAGTTTTAATTGATCATTCGCCTTTTTGAGTTCATCAATATCAACATTCATTTTTTGGAACGAAAGCAATAATATCATTAGCGAAAGAATGACTAATAAAAAAGCGGTAATGATTGAATCTTGTAATTCAAACTGATGATTATTGTTTTCAAATTCCGTTTTTGCACTTTCAGAAAATATAATTTTGGTGACGAAGGATTTCATCATTTCAGTAACATTACTGTTCTCCAATAACATCGCATTTATCGCTACAGGACCAGAATTTTTACTTTGTGCAAGAAGTAAGGTCTTCCTGAATATTTTGAATCTAAGATCAATAAGTCTTTTTAATCGGTCTATATCATTATATCTGGCAGTGTCATTTGCAGTTAACAACCTAAGCTTTGTAATGCTTTCTTCAATTTTACCCCTGCTCAAAAAACGATCTTGTATATAAGCAGCATCTTTTGTGATAATATAACTTCGCAGGCTCGTTTCGTAATTACTCATTACGGATAACAGTTTTTCTAATTCGAGTTGCGTTTCATTTGAATTTGCAATTAATTCAACCGTTGAATCAAGCTTTTTCATTTGGGAATAAAACATCGAGGCTATATAACAAACAACAACAATTGCAATAGCTAAAGCTATTTTAAACACTTGTGAGTTTTTATATAGTCCAAGAATTTTCATTTATTCCTTATTATATGCTAAAGAAAAAAGTCTCGATATTTAAACCTGAGGTATGAAATTGCCAATTCATATTTACAACCTCCTTGATTACTTTTTTAAGTTTAGAAAAGTCATTGGGTTTTTTAATGTAGATATTTGCACCTTCAATAAAAGTATCTTCAATATCTTTTTCTGATGAAGAGGTAGAATATATGGCAATCGAAACATCTCTAAAACGAGTGTTTGATCTAATTTCTTTCAGACAGTCAATTCCTGTTTTTCCTGGCATATTCAAATCGAGAAATAAAACATGAGGCAACTTAATTTCAGGATGCACTAAATAATCCATTAGATCATTACCATCTTTAAATAGAGTCAACTTATTATTCATTTTAAGCTCTTGTATAGCTTCACTAAAAAAAGTGCGATCATCTTCGTCATCGTCAGCTAAAAGAATATGCATTGAATCTTGGTGTGTAATCATAAAATATAGGGTATATTTTTAATTTTTATTTAATCATTATTAGATAACTCTCTCTTTTTACCTACTATCCTTTTAAACATTGAGGGTGTTAGTCCTGTTACTTTTTTAAATTGAGTTGATAAGTAAGCAACGCTGCTATAATTTAACTCATGAGAAATTTCGGTTAACGTGAGTTTCTCTTCAATTATAAGTTTTTTGGCTCTTTCAATCTTTTGAATAATAATAAAATTCTCAATAGATGTAAATGTATATTCCGAAAAAACATTAGTAATGTAACCGTATCTAAAATTCAGTTTATCCGATAAATATTGAGAGATCGTTATGTTTGGAAATTTCTCTTTTTCATAGACAATCTCAATTATAGCGTCTTTAATTTTTTGGATTAATTGTCCTTTTGGATTATCAATAATCTGAATACCATACTTTGTTAAACCAACTTGAAGTTCTGCCAAAACATCTTCAGAAACACTATCTCCAATTTCAATTTGTCCTAAATCCAACAGCTGATATTTAATATCGAATTTTTCTAATTGATCTTGCAATATTGCCTTACAAGCAACATTTCCATCATAATTAAAATTGAGTTTCATATCAATAAACAAGTGTTAAGGTTAAAATTAAATCATAAATGTAAATCAAAAAATATTAATCTGGTAACAAATAATTTATTTTAAATACAAAACATTGTCTTCTTTTAAACGCAATAAATATAAATAACTGATTATTACGGTTCTTAAATCGTTCATTATTTACTAAAAATTAGAACTAAAATCGACTATAATAAAAAACTACCCATGAATTGTTTCATTTTTACCGTAATTTGTTATAATATTTTCTTCAAATTCGAGCCATTCTCTCCAACGCTTTTCAACGTCAATTCCTACTCCGTATTTTCTTGCATAAGTAATAAAAGTAGTATAATGTCCCGCTTCACTCTCCATCAAATCCCTGTAAAAAACAGATAATTCTTCATCTTGAATGTTTTCCGAAAGTACTTTGAAACGCTCACAACTTCTGGCTTCTATCATTGCTGAAAACAATAACCGTTCCACTAAACTGGAAACTCTGCTTCCATCGCTGCTTTTTTTCATGTACAAATACAATTCGTTCACATATTCATCTTTGCGTTCACGCCCCAATTTCAAGCCACGCTTAATAATGATATTGTGAACTTGCTCAAAATGATCGATTTCTTCTTTGGCCAAAGCCAATAAATCCTTCACTAAATCTTGATGCTCTGAATTGTTTGTAATAATGGTAATTGCATTTGTAGCTGCTTTTTGTTCGCACCAAGCGTGATCTGTCAAGATTTCCTCAATGTTCTTTTCTACAATATTGACCCATCTTGGATCCGTTGGTAATTTTAATCTTAGTACAGACATTTATACAATTTGTTTAAAGTTTAAAGTTACATTAAAATAAAAAAAGTTTAAAGTTTAAAAAATTGCGATCACTTTCCGTAAACACAAAACCTTAAACCTTAAACTTTAAACTTTTTTGAACTTTTTAGTATACGAAAATAGCTCTTTCGCTCATCATTTCGTTTACTTCATTAGCTACAGCCTCGATAACATCTTCGTTAGTGTGGTCTACCAATACTCTGTCAATAAGAGCAACAATAGTTTCCATATCTTCTTCAACTAGACCACGAGTGGTAATAGCAGCAGTTCCTACACGAATACCTGAAGTTACAAATGGTGATTTATCATCAAATGGAACCATGTTTTTATTTACGGTAATTTCTGCTTTTACCAATGCATTTTCAGCATCTTTTCCAGAAATATTCTTGTTTCTTAAATCAATCAACATCATGTGATTATCTGTTCCGCCAGAAATGATTTCATATCCTCTTTTTACAAAAGCATCCGCCATAGCGTTAGCATTTTTTTGTAATTGTAAAGCATATGTAAAAAATTCATCTTTCAAAGCTTCACCAAAAGCTACTGCTTTTGCAGCAATAATGTGCATTAACGGACCACCTTGATTTCCAGGGAAAACAGCCAAGTCTAATAAAGAAGACATCATTCTGATTTCTCCTTTTGGAGTAGTTAAACCAAATGGATTTTCGAAATCTTTACCCATCATAATCAAACCACCACGAGGACCACGTAACGTTTTGTGCGTTGTAGTAGTTACAATATGGCAATGAGGCAATGGATCATTCATCAATCCTTTTGCAATAAGTCCGGCAGGATGAGAAATATCTGCTAATAAAATAGCGCCAACACTGTCAGCAATAACTCTGAAACGCTCAAAATCCATATCACGAGAATAAGCCGAAGCTCCTGCGATAATTAATTTTGGTTGTTCTCTAGTCGCTATTTCTTGAATTTTATCATAATTTAATCTTCCTGTTTCCTTATCTACACCATAAAAAGAAGGCGTGTATAAACGTCCTGAAAAATTAACCGGTGAACCATGCGTTAAATGTCCTCCATGAGACAAATCAAAACCTAAAATTTTATCTCCTGGTTTGATACATGCGTGGTAAACCGCTGTATTAGCTTGTGAACCGGAGTGTGGCTGTACATTTGCATATTCAGCTCCAAATAATTCTTTGGCTCTGTCAATAGCAATTTGTTCAACAACATCAACTACTTCACAACCGCCGTAGTATCTTTTGCCGGGATATCCTTCAGCATATTTGTTAGTTAAAACAGAACCAGCTGCTTCCATTACTTCGTCACTTACGAAGTTTTCCGATGCAATAAGTTCTAATCCGTGAATTTGTCTTTCTTGTTCTTCTAGAATAAGGTCAAAAATTTGTTCGTCGCGTTGCATTTTTTTGATTTTCGTTAATTTGATGCAAAAATACAAAAAAACGTTTGGTTAATAGTTAGATTATAATATATTTGATGAGTAATTTTTTAACAAAATAATTAACAAAATATGCCAATAACAGCTAACGATACCAATAGAAAATCATGGCTTGAAGTACCTGTCAACAGTGATTTCCCTATTCAAAATATTCCTTTTGGAGTTTTTCTTACCAAAGAAAACATTGTAACCGTAGGAACAAGAATTGGTGATTTTGCAATCGATTTGGGAGCTTTACAACAATTAAATTATTTTGAAGGCATTGAACTGACCGATGACATGTTCATGCAGGATACTTTGAATGATTTTATTTCTGACGGTCAAAAAACATGGCGTTTGGTTCGAAACCGAATTGCTGAACTTTTTGATGTGACAAATTCGAAACTACAAGATAATATTAAAGACAGAGATATTATAATTTTCAAAATGGAAGATGTTGAAATGCAATTACCGGTACTCATTGGTGATTACACTGACTTCTATTCCAGTAAAGAGCACGCAACTAATGTAGGAAAAATGTTCCGTGACCCTGAAAATGCATTGTTACCAAACTGGCTTCATATCCCTGTGGGGTATCACGGCAGAAGTTCTACCATCGTTCCATCAGGAATTCCGGTTCACAGACCAATGGGACAAACGTTACCAAACGGAGAAACCACGCCAGTTTTTGGACCTTCACGTTCAGTCGATTTTGAACTTGAAACTGCTTTTATTACTACGGATGTAAATATAATGGGAGAAAACATTGCTGTAACTGAAGCTGAAGATTATATTTTCGGGATGGTTTTATTGAATGACTGGAGTGCCCGCGACATTCAAAAATGGGAATATGTACCATTAGGACCATTCTTGGCAAAAAACTTTGCAACTTCAATTTCGCCTTGGATAGTTACTATGGATGCTTTGGAACCTTTTAGAACCAAAGGACCAAAACAAGAACCTACTCCGCTTCCTTATTTGCAACAAAAAGGAAAACATTCTTTTGACATCAATTTAGAGGTGGCAATTCAGCCTGAAAATGCAAAACCAACAATAGTTTCGCACTCTAATTTTAAATATTTATACTGGTCAATGTGCCAACAATTAGCACATCATACTTCTAATGGATGTCGTGTAAATTCTGGTGATATGATGGGATCAGGAACTATTTCCGGTCCAACTGAAGATAGCTTTGGTTCCATGTTAGAATTAACTTGGGGCGGAAAAAATCCAATAAAAATGGGCGACGGAACAGAGCGTAAATTTATCAATGACAATGACACCGTAATCATGAAAGGTTTTTGCCAAAATGGTCAGGTCCGAATTGGTTTTGGTGAAGTTTCCAGCAAATTACTGCCTCCTTTTGTGAGACAATAAAAAATTAGAAATACACTTTTTAAAACCTAACATTTATTCTATTTTTGTTAGGTTTTTTTATGGCATTATTTTTGGATTTTAAAATTCAAAACCCGTATAACTGCTTAAAAAACAGTAGAAACAATTTCGAAAAATCATTTACTTAACTGTAAGCTTATGAAAAAAATTACTCTTTTATTATCCCTGTTTCTCCTTGTTTCCTCTTGTGGCGTGAAACAAACCCAAAATTTATTAAGCTCTGGAAATTACGATCAAGCAATTGATAATGCCGTTTCAAATTTGCGAACCAATAAAGATAAAAAAGGCAAACAAGATTATGTTTACTTGCTGGAAGAGGCTTTCGCCAAAGCAAAAGAACGCGATTTAAATTCTATAAATTTGTTAGCAAAAGATGCTAATCCTGCTCAATTGGAAAAAATGTACAACACGTATTTACAATTGAATTCCCGTCAGGAAAAAATCAAACCGTTACTTCCTTTGAAACTACTTAAAGAAGGACGAAATGCAATTTTTCCATTTGATAATTATAACGACCAAATCATTGACAGCAAAAATGCCTTATCAGCGTATTTGTATGCTAATGCAAAAAAATTAATGGGAACTTCAGACAAAATGAATTACCGAAAAGCCTATGATGATATGGAATATTTAAACCAAATAACTCCAAATTATAAAAACGTTTTACAACTCATGGATGAAGCTAAATTTAAAGGTTCTGATTATGTTTCGGTTTACACCAAAAACGAAACGAATATGATTATCCCGGTTCGTCTTCAAAATGACTTATTGGATTTTAGCACCTATGGATTGAACGACAAATGGACTGTCTACCACAGCAACAAACAAAAAGGAATTGATTATGATTACGGAATGGTAATTAACTTTAGACATATTTATATTTCGCCTGAGCAAATAAAAGAAAGAGAGTTTGTAAAAGACCGCATCATAAAAGATGGTGTAAAAAAACTGATTGACGCCAACGGAAAAGAAGTTTTGGACGAAAAAGGCAAAGTGGTGATGGTGGATAATATGAGAAATGCAACTGTACGCATTTATGAATTCAGACAGTTTAAATCCTGTCAAATTACTGCCAAAGTAGATTACATCAACTTTAAAAGCAATCAATTATTACAATCTTTCCCAATAGCCAGTGAGTTTATTTTCGAAAATATTTATGCAACATATAAAGGAGATCGACGCGCTTCTGACGATAATTATTACTCTTATTTTGACAAAAGAGCGGTAGCTTTTCCTAGCAATGAACAAATGGTTTATGATACCGGAGAAGATTTAAAAGCCAAAATAAAAGATGTAATCAGCAGAAACAGGTTTAGAAACTAATATTTTAAATTTATACCATTACATAAAACTCCTTGATAATTAAGCCTATCAAGGGGTTTTTCAATTTAAAAAATCAACAATACATTAAAATTTTGTTACAAAACACAAAATTAGTGTTGTATTTTAAAAATATGTGTACTTTTGCATCAATGAATAAAACAAGTTTACATATAACTTCTTTGTCACGGACAAACAGACCTACTACTTCTCCCGAAGTACGGATACTATCCCTATAGTACCCAAAAGCTGTTTCGTATCTTTATTCATTTTTCATTTTTTCCGTTTTGAAATTACCGCTATTTTCCATTGGATTAATATATCCAAAAATCAATACTTATTTATCACTATCGTATTGTAGTTCAATTTATTGCACAACAATCGACTGTTTTAGTATTATATTTGAATTTGGCGAAAATGCATTTCAAAAACAAATACACAAATCGTTTTTTAACTCAAAATAATCGCTTGAAATGAAAATTTCTATCATTGTAACTCAGGAAGAACATTATAAGTATTCGCAAGAAATATGCGATACTATTGAATCGTCCGCCTTATTGAGAGGTACTGGGATTGCAAAAAGAACTCCTGAATACATCCAAAAAAAGATGGAAAGTAAAGATGCCGTTATCGCATTAGATAATGGGAAATTTGCCGGTTTTTGCTATATCGAAAGTTGGCAACACGGAAAATTTGTAGCACATTCCGGATTGATTGTACATCCTGATTACAGAAATTTAGGTTTAGCAAAAAAAATCAAATCATTTGTTTTTGACTATTCATTAGAGAAATATCCAGACGCTAAGGTTTTTGGAATCACTACTGGTTTAGCGGTAATGAAAATAAATTCCGATTTGGGGTACAAACCTGTTCCTTTTTCAGAATTGACCAGCGATCCAAGTTTTTGGAAAGGGTGCCAAACGTGCACCAATTATGAAATCCTAAAAAGCAAAGACAATAAAATGTGTTTGTGTACCGGAATGCTTTATGACCCAAAAGAAAAGCCTAAAGATCCGCCTAAACACCCATTTAATGTCAGAGTATTAAACAGATTAAAATCAATTAAAGAAGCCTTGTTCTTAAAAAAATAATATCATGAAAAAAGTTGTATTAGCTTATAGTGGAGGATTAGATACCTCATATTGCCTGAAATATTTAAAAACCGAAAAAGGATATGAAGTTCATACCGTTCTTATAAATACAGGAGGATTTGACGAAGCTGAACTAGCCGCTATTGAAGAAAGAGCCTACGAATTAGGAAGTGCGCAACATGCAAATCTTACCATTGTAGATAAATATTATGATAAAGCCATTAAATATTTGATTTATGGAAATGTATTAAAAAACAATACGTATCCATTATCCGTAAGTGCAGAACGTGTTTTTCAAGCTATCGAAGCGATTAAATATGCAAAATCTGTTGGCGCTGAAGCAATCGCCCACGGGAGTACTGGTGCAGGAAATGACCAAATTCGTTTTGATTTAATTTTCCAAACCATTGCTCCCGAAATTGAAATCATCACTCCTATCAGAGATTTAAAATTATCAAGACAAGAAGAAGTTGATTATTTATCTAAAAATGGAGTTCATTATTCTTGGGAAAAAGCACAATATTCCATTAATAAAGGATTGTGGGGAACAAGCGTAGGTGGTAAAGAAACATTGACATCAAATCAAACTTTACCAAGTGAAGCATATCCTTCTCAATTGCAAAAAACTGGAGAAGAGAAAGTGACACTACAATTTGAAAAAGGACAATTAGTAGGCATCAACGGAACTTTGGACACACCAACAAAAAATATCGTTGCACTTGAAAAATTAGCCAGCGCGTATGCAATTGGTAGAGATATTCATGTGGGCGATACCATCATCGGAATTAAAGGAAGAGTAGGTTTTGAAGCCGCCGCACCTTTAATCATCATCAAAGCGCACCATTTATTAGAGAAACACACGCTGGGTAAATGGCAACAATACTGGAAAGAACAACTGGGGAACTGGTACGGAATGTTGTTTCATGAAGGACAATTCTTAGACCCTGTAATGAGAAACATCGAGGCTTTCCTAGAAGACACTCAAACAACTGTAAACGGAACCGTTATCATTTCTCTAAAACCATATCACTTTACATTGGACGGAATTGAATCTGAAAATGATTTAATGAATACCGGTTTTGGACAATATGGAGAAATGAACAACGCTTGGACATCTGACGATGCTAAAGGATTTATCAAAATTCTGGGGAATGCCCAAAACATATTTTCATCTGTAAATAAACTGACACATGATTAATATTGGAATAATTGGCGGTTCGGGTTACACTGCGGGGGAACTCATCAGAATATTGATGTTTCATCCCAATGCTACACTTGATTTTGTTTACAGTACGACAAACGCTGGAAAACCACTTTCAGTGGCGCATCATGATTTGATGGGCGATATCGAAATGAATTTTACCGATACTGTAAATCCAAATGTGAATGTTGTTTTCTTGTGTTTAGGTCATGGTAAATCAAAATCGTTTTTAGAGCAAAATCAATTTGCGAGTCATACCAAAATAATCGATTTAGGAAATGATTTCAGATTGACAAAAGACAAAGAGTTTGACAATAAAACTTTCGTTTACGGCTTGCCTGAATTGAATAAAGCGGTTATCAAAAACGCACAATTTATCGCTAATCCTGGTTGTTTTGCGACAGCGATTCAATTAGCATTATTGCCATTGGCCAAAAACGAAATGCTTACTACTGACGTTCATATCAATGCCACAACAGGAAGCACAGGAGCTGGAGTTACACCTTCGGAGACGACTCATTTTAGCTGGAGATCGAACAATATGTCGCATTACAAAGCTTTTGAACACCAACATTTGGGCGAAATAAACCAAAGTGTCAACCAATTGCAAGCGGATTATGCAAACGAATTGATTTTTGTACCCAACAGAGGTGATTTTGCTAGAGGGATTTTCGCTACATTATACACAACAATCGAAGAAAACTTGGAAGATGTAGTAGCTAAATATGAGGCTTTTTACAAAGACCAGCCTTTCGTAACGGTTACGACCACCGGAATCAACATGAAACAAGTGGTTCAAACGAATAAATGCATCATCAGTTTAATGAAAAAAGGAAACCGGCTATTGATTACTTCAGTAATTGATAATTTAACAAAAGGAGCCTCAGGACAAGCCATACAAAACATGAATTTGATGTTTGGATTGGATGAAACCACAGGATTACATTTGAAACCAAGCGGGTTTTAGATCTTTATTTGGTTAATCGTTAATTCGGTTAATCGATTAAACAAACAACCCATTAACCGATTAAACTTTAAAAAAATGAACTTATTTGACGTTTACCCATTATACAACATCACTCCTGTAAAAGCACTGGATTGTACTATTACAGATGAAAAAGGAGTAGAATATTTAGATTTATATGGTGGTCATGGAGTAATTTCCATTGGACACACCCAACCGGATTATGTAGCCAAACTAAAAAATCAATTGGATAATATTGGTTTTTATTCGAATGCGATTCAGAATCCATTACAAGTAGAATTAGCAGAAAAATTAGGGAAACTATCCGGATTGGAAGACTATACTTTATTCTTATGCAGTTCTGGAGCAGAAGCCAATGAAAATGCCTTGAAATTAGCCTCTTTTCACAACAATAAATCTCGTGTAATTGCTTTTGATAATTCCTTTCACGGAAGAACTTCGGCGGCAGTTGCGGTTACAGATAACAAAAAAATTGTTGCGCCAATCAATGCACAACAAATCGTTACTTTTTTACCATTGAATAATATCGAGTTGGTAGAAAACGAATTAAAAAAAGGAGATGTTTCTTCTGTTATTATCGAAGGAATTCAAGGAGTTGGCGGTTTAGACCAAGGTACAACTGAATTTTTTCAGGCATTAGAAAAACTATGTGAGGCTTACGATGTCGTTTTGATTTTGGATGAAGTGCAATCAGGATACGGAAGAAGCGGAAAGTTTTTTGCACACCAACACCATAACATCAAAGCAGATATTATTTGTCTGGCGAAAGGAATGGGTAACGGGTTTCCTATTGGCGGAATCTTGATTTCTCCAAAATTCACAGCAAGTTACGGATTATTGGGAACTACTTTTGGTGGAAACCATTTGGCTTGTGCTGCTGGAATAGCAGTTTTGGATGTGATTGAAAGCCAAAAATTAATGGGTAACGTAAATGAGGTTTATGCCTATTTTTTAGAAGCAATCAAACAAGTTCCTGAAGTGATCCAAGTAAAAGGAAGAGGATTAATGCTAGGTGTAGAATTTGATTTTGACGTAAGTACACTTCGTAAAAAAATGATTATTGACAAACATATTTTTACCGGAAATGCAAATAATAAAAACTTATTAAGAATTCTTCCACCATTGACAATCAATAAGGAAGCAATCGATACCTTTATTATAGCTTTAAAAGAAACATTGGCTGAATTGAAATAATATGCTCAGCAAAATCAGACTTTGAGGAGCGTGCAAATTAATTTTACAATAAGTACAAAATGAAAAATAATATTAAATTGTTACTTTCTTTATTAACAATAATAATTGGATGGCTCATGGGTGGTTTTGGTTTTACAACTAAACTAGGACACCCCATTAGTACAATTTGCTTTTATTTAGGTCTTGCATTGATTCTCACAGGAATAATATTTTTTATTAAAATCGTAAAAGAAAAATGAACACTTTATTACCAATAGAAAAACGAAATTCAGTTTTAAGCCGTATGGCCGAACTTCTTGAACAAGAAAGAGCCAATCTTAAGACTATAAATCAACAAGATTTAAATAATTATTCTGGGGATGATTTGGCCATGGAAAAACGTTTATTGGTTGATGACGCCAAAATTGACGGCATGATTTTATCCATGCAACAATTAGCAAGTCAAGAAGATCCTATTGGTGTGGAACGTTTTAATTTCGACCATGAAAACGGAATGAAAATCATCAATAAAACAGCGGCTTTTGGAACTATAATGATTATTTATGAATCCAGACCTGATGTTACTGTTGAAGCTGGCGGAATCGCTTTTAAATCCGGAAATAAAATTCTATTGAAAGGTGGAAAAGAATCTTTGCTATCCAACTTAAAAATTGTGAAATTGTGGCATCAAGCCTTAAAAGAAAACAATGTTGCTACAGAATGGGTGGAGTACTTGAATTACAATCGGGAAGAAACTCAGGAATTTTTGGAGAAACCAACACAAAAAGTGGATTTAATTGTTCCTCGTGGTGGTGAGAAATTGATTGCTTTTGTAAAAAAACACGCCACTTGCCCAGTAATTATAAGTGGTCGAGGAAATAATTTTGTGTATGTAAATAAGGAAGCCGATTTAAAAAAAGCGCTTGACATTATTATTAACGGAAAAACCTCAAATATATCTGTTTGCAATGCTTTAGATAAAGTTTTAATTGATACAAATCTTGAAAATTGGGAAGCTTTTGCTACCAATATAGTTCAAGAATTACAACAAAGAAACGTAACCGTTTTAGGAGATGAAAGCATTTCCAGAGCAACAAATGTTCCTCAGATTGAATCTGATTTAATTTGGTACGAAGAGTTTTTAGATTACAAAATTGTTATCGGAATAACAAATTCAGATCAAGAAGCGATTGACAAAATAAATAAATATTGTGGCGGACATTCGGCTTCGATAATCACAAAGAATGATGCAATTGCTCAGGAATTCATGGAAAACGTGGACACGGCAGCTGTTTATCAAAACGCCTCTACCCGATTCACCGATGGAGGACAATTTGGTTTAGGAGGAGAATTGGCGATAAGCACAGACAAATTACACCAACGTGGACCAATTGGTTTGCAACATTTAGTTACTAATAAGTGGTATATTTACGGAAATGGACAAATCAGGTAAAGGATTTTTGATTAACGATTTTTGATTGAAGATTAAAAAAAGAAGAATTCAGAATATTAACACAACACTTTGCGAACTTAGCGTTTAACACTGTTACGTTTGAAAATTAACTTTGCGCACTTTGCGGTTAAAAAAATGGCTAAAAAAAGAATTTTATTAAAGTTAGGAAGCAATACATTAACCAAAGAAACCAATCACATTTCGAGAGGAAAGATTGAAGATATTGGGATGCAAATAGCCGCTTTACAAGACGATTATGAGTTCATCATTGTAAGTTCAGGTGCGATTGCCGCAGCCAAACAATTTGTAAAACTGGAAAATCAAGACAAAGATGTTTTTGTGAAACAAGCATTGGCTTCTATTGGTCAGCCCCATTTAATGAGGATTTATCATGAAAACTTCAGCGATTTAGGATTACTGATTTCGCAGTGTTTGCTTTCGTATTCTGATTTCGAAAAAGAACAATCCAAAGTAAATATCGTGAACACCATCAATGTGTTGGTCAAAAATAATTACATTCCTATTATCAATGAAAATGATACGGTGGCTACGGATGAGATTCGGTTTGGCGATAATGATAAATTAGCCGCTTTAACGGCCGTTCTATTAAATGTTGACATTCTGATTATCGCCACCAATACGAACGGGATTTACACCAAAGCATCCATTAATGATGCCGTTCCTGAAACGATTTCTCTAGTAACCGATTTGAAAGTATTGGAAAAAGAGATTGGTGATTCTAAATCCTCGCACGGAACCGGCGGAATGCAATCTAAAATAGAAGCTTCGGCAATTGCCAAAGACGCCACTATCGAAACCTGGATTGTCAATGGACTAGAAGACAATTTTATTTTGAAAGCTTTAAAAAACGAAATACCTTTTACTAAAATTCTATAAAATGTTGATACGGTTAATCGCTAATTCGGTTAATCAATTAAACAAATAACCGATTAAACAAATAAGACAATGAACTATATCTCCATACAAAACATAGATTCACTTGATAAATGGGTGAAACAAGCATTAAAAATCAAGAAAAAACCTCTTAAAAACAAAAAACTAGGTAAAAACAAAACCTTAGGAATGTTGTTTTTTAATTCCAGTTTAAGAACGCGTTTAAGTACACAAAAAGCCGCTTTGAATTTGGGAATGAACGTCATGGTAATGAATTTTACCAGCGAAGGTTGGACATTAGAATTTGAAGATGGAGCCATCATGAACTCCGGTGCTTCAGAACACATTAAAGAAGCTGCTGCGGTAGTTTCTCAATATTGTGATATTGTTGCTATCAGAGCTTTTGCCGGATTAGCAGACAAAGAAAAAGACAATGCCGAAATCGTACTTTCAGGTTTCCTAAAATATGCCACTGTACCTGTTGTCAATATGGAAAGCGCTACAGGGCATCCGCTACAATCGCTTGCAGATGCGATAACTATGGCAGAATATAAAACAGAACATAAACCAAAAGTAGTTTTGACTTGGGCGCCACACCCTAAAGCGTTACCTCAAGCAGTTGCCAATTCTTTCGTGCAAATGATGCAGTTACAAGATGCAGACTTTGTAATTACACACCCCAAAGGCTACGAATTGAATCCTGAAATCACGAAAGATTCCAAGATTGAATACGACCAAGACAAAGCTTTTGAAAATGCCGATTTTATCTATGCCAAAAACTGGAGCAATTATAACGAGTATGGTCAGATTACAAATTCTGATCCAAATTGGACTGTAACTGCCGATAAAATGAAACTGACCAACAATGCTAAATTCATGCACTGTTTGCCGGTAAGACGTAACGTAATTGTTACTGACGAAGTGATCGACAGCGAAAATTCAATTGTTATCGAACAAGCCAACAATAGAACCTATGCCGCACAATTAGTGTTGCAAAAAATATTGGAAAATGGAAAATAAAAAACCGGTAACGCTAATAAAAATTGGAGGAAATATTATTGATAATCCAACGGAATTAGCACAATTTTTAGCTGATTTTTCTAAAATTGAAGGGTATAAAGTGCTCGTTCATGGTGGTGGAAAATCAGCTACCAAAATGGCCGAAAGTATTGGTTTAGTTCCTCAAATGATTGATGGAAGACGCATCACCGATGCCGCTATGCTTGATGTAGTTGTGATGATTTATGCTGGTCAAATTAACAAAAGTATTGTTGCTCAATTGCAAGCAAATTCAACCAATGCAATGGGTTTTTCTGGTGCTGATGGGAATTTAATTCAATCGGACAAAAGAAACCACCCAACCATCAATTATGGTTTTGTGGGCGATGTAAAAAAAGTGAACACAAACTTATTGGAAACATTGCTTTCAAATGGTATAGTTCCTGTATTTTGCGCAATAACACACGATGGAAAAGGGCAATTATTAAACACGAATGCAGATACGATTGCCAGTGAATTGGCGATTGCTTTATCGGAAGTTTTTGATGTTACTTTGAATTATTGCTTCGAAAAACCAGGCGTTTTATATGATGCCGAAGACGATTCTTCCGTAATTGAGAACATCAATCAAGAATTATATTCCAAATTAAAAGCCGAAAAAGCCATACATTCAGGTATGATTCCAAAATTAGACAACTGTTTCAACAGTTTGTCCAAAGGAGTTCAAAAAATAAAAATTGGTCATCACCGCATGTTGCAAGACAAGACCGCATTGTACACCACAATTACACTATGAAGAGTATAGAAATCCTTACACAAGAAGCCATTGCGCTATTAAAATCGCTGATTGAAACGCCTTCATTTTCAAGTGAAGAAGACCAAACAGCACTTTTAATCGAAAATTGGTTTACACAAAATAATATCCCTTTCGAAAGAGAGAATAATAATGTTTGGGCTTTCAATAAACATTTTGACACTACCAAACCTACCCTTTTACTAAATTCACACCACGATACCGTAAAACCAAACCAAGGCTATACCAACAATCCATTTGAAGCCATCGTAAAAGACGGTAAATTATTTGGATTGGGAAGCAATGATGCGGGAGGTTGTTTGGTTTCACTTTTAGCCACTTTTGTACATTTTTATTCGAATGAAAATCTGCCTTACAATATTGTGATGGTCGCTTCAGCAGAAGAAGAAAGCAGCGGAAAAAATGGATTAAACAGCGTTTTAAAACATTTACCAGAACTGGAATGTGCGATTGTGGGAGAACCCACTTTGATGCAATTAGCAGTAGCTGAAAAAGGGTTATTGGTTCTAGATGTAATCGTAAAAGGTACAGCCAGTCACGCTGCACACAACAATCCGGATAATCCTATTTACAATGCGATTCCCGTTATGGAATGGTTTAACAGCTATCAATTCGAAAAAATATCGGAGGTTTTAGGTCCCGTAAAAATGACCGTAACGCAAATATCTGCTGGAAAACAACACAATGTAGTTCCTGCGGAATGTCATTTGGTTGTCGATATCCGAGTGAATGATTGTTACAGCAATCAAGAAATTTTAGATACCGTGAGAAAGCATTTGACTGCTGAAATAAATCCGAGATCGATGCATTTGAATGCGTCATCAATTCCTGTTGCACACGGATTAGTACAAGCCGGAATTGCGCTGGGAAGAACCACGTATGGCTCGCCTACCCTTTCGGATCAATCGGTTTTGAGTTGTCAATCCTTGAAATTAGGACCTGGAGAAACCCTGCGGTCACACTCGGCAGACGAATTTATATTTATAAACGAAATAGAAGAAGGAATTCAATTGTATATCAAAATACTTTCAGACTTCTTTATTCAGACTTCTTAGATTTTTAGACTCCTTAGAAGTCTAAAAATCTAACTGTCTAAAAATCTAAAAATCTAATTATGAAACTTTGGGAAAAAGGAATACCAACCGATAAGCAAATCGAACATTTCACCGTTGGAAACGACAGAGAACTGGATTTAGTTCTAGCAAAATATGATGCTTTAGGTTCTATTGCACATGCAAAAATGCTGGGACAAATCGGGCTTTTAACAGACTCCGAAACCGTTTCTTTGGTTTTGGCTTTGGAAGAAATAATAAAAGACGTTGCAAACGGAAAATTCGAAATCGAAGACAGCTTTGAAGACGTGCATTCCAAAATCGAATATTTACTAACAGTAAAATTGGGTGATGCCGGAAAAAAAATTCACACGGCTCGTTCCCGTAATGACCAAGTTCTGGTAGATGTTAATTTATACTTGAAAGATGTCGTTAAAGAGTTGAAAGAGCAAGTAAAAAGCCTTTTTGATTTACTGATGGAATCAGCTGAAAAACATCAAAATGTGTTATTGCCAGGATACACACACCTTCAAATTGCTATGCCGTCTTCTTTTGGAATGTGGTTTTCCGCTTACGCTGAAACTTTGATTGATGATATTACGATGTTGAATGCCGCTTTAAAAATTGTGGACCAAAACCCATTAGGTTCAGCCGCAGGTTACGGAAGCTCGTTTCCTATCAACAGAACATTCACCACACAGGAATTGGGTTTTGAAACTTTAAAATTCAATTCTGTAGCCGCTCAAATGAGCCGTGGAAAATCAGAGAAAACAGTGGCTTTTGCTATGAGTAGCGTAGCAGCAACTTTAGCGAAGTTCTCGATGGATGTTTGCTTGTATATGAGTCAGAATTTTGATTTTATCACTTTACCTTCGCATCTTACAACCGGTTCGAGCATCATGCCACACAAGAAAAACCCAGATGTTTTTGAATTGATTCGTGGAAAATGCAACAAAATTCAAGCGTTACCATACGAAATCACTTTAATCACAAATAATCTTCCAAGTGGCTATCACAGGGATTTGCAATTATTGAAAGAAGGATTGTTTCCAGCGATTCAAAATCTGAAAGCCTGTTTGGATATCGCAATTTTTGCTATCAAGGACATTAAGGTAAAAGAACATATCTTAGACGATAAAAAATACGACTATTTGTTTACGGTAGATTCCTTAAACGAAATGGTGGTTGCAGGAATGCCTTTTAGAGATGCCTATAAAGCCGTTGCTGAGCAATTAGAAAATGGCACTTTTCAATCTCCAAAAGAAACCAAGCATACGCATGAAGGAAGTATCAACAACCTTTGTTTGGATGCCATAAAAAAGAAAATGGACGATTCTTATTAATTCAAGACCAAAATAATTGTTACAAAAAAATCCATCAGCCGCGACTGATGGATTTTTTTTATATTCCAAATTTAAACTGTTGGTTCTTAAACCTTTCTACTTAATTCTTCCGCATCAATATCACTGTGCGAAACATTATAAATGGCTTTTCCTTCTTTAATTAAAATCAATTGCGGGGATTGATGCGTTACTCCAAATTGATCCGCAATGGCATTAGAAATAGCTCTATATGCTATTAAATCTAAAAAATAAGGCGTAACTTTATCTGAGCTATTAAACTCATTTTCAAACTGTTTCAGTGCCATCCTACTTACACTGCATCGTGTACTGTGTTTAAAAATCGCTACTGGTTTTTCATTCGAAATAGCAATAATTTCATTCAGTTGCCCTAAATCGGTTAGTTCATTCCAATTGATTTTATTTTCATTTAAATCCTTGTCGTCTGAACTATTGAACATATTTTTAAAAAAACTCATAATTGTCTTATTTTAAGACATTTTGACTTTAAAATATGATAAAAATCATGAAATTTCTGTCAATTTGTCGGTAATATTGTATTGGAATATAAATTGAATATTGATTCGCAAAGTTAGTCAAATAACCACAAAACAAATAACATCATGAACATAAATAAATTTACAATCAAATCCCAGGAAGCCATCCAGCTTTCCCAACAATTGGCGCAAAGCCATGGGCAACAACAAATAGAAAACGAACATATTTTCAAGGCTATTTTTGAAGTCGATGAAAATGTGGCTCCTTTTCTGCTTAAAAAACTCAACGTAAATGTGAGTTTATTGGAACAAATAATAGACAGCACGATACAAAGCTTCCCTAAAGTTTCCGGCGGTGAAATTATGCTTTCCAGAACTGCAAATTCAACGCTGAACGAAGCCGAGATTATTGCAAAAAAAATGAATGATGAATTCGTTTCTGTGGAGCATTTAATTTTAGCCATATTTGGTTCCAAAAGTAAAGTTGCCCAAATCCTAAAAGACCAAGGCGTTACCGAAAAAGGACTAAAAGCCGCAATTGATGAATTGAGAAAAGGAGAACGAGTGACTTCGGCATCAGCTGAGGAAACCTATAATTCTTTAAATAAATACGCTAAAAACCTCAACGAATTAGCCCGTACCGGGAAACTCGATCCCGTTATTGGCCGTGATGAAGAAATTCGTCGTGTGTTGCAAATTCTAACCCGTAGAACCAAAAACAATCCAATGTTGGTTGGTGAACCCGGAGTGGGAAAAACCGCCATTGCGGAAGGATTAGCGCACCGAATTGTTGACGGAGACGTTCCTGAAAACCTGAAAGATAAAATCGTGTATTCCCTTGATATGGGAGCGCTGATTGCCGGTGCAAAATACAAAGGGGAATTTGAAGAACGACTAAAATCCGTGGTGAAAGAAGTGACTTCTGCCGAAGGTGATATTGTTTTATTCATTGACGAAATCCATACGCTTGTGGGAGCCGGCGGTGGAGAAGGCGCTATGGATGCGGCAAATATTCTGAAACCGGCGTTGGCTCGTGGCGAACTTCGCGCTATCGGGGCAACCACATTAGACGAATACCAAAAATATTTTGAAAAGGATAAAGCACTAGAAAGACGTTTCCAAAAAATAACGGTCGAAGAACCAGATACTGAAAGTGCCATTTCTATTTTGCGTGGAATCAAGGAAAAATATGAAACACACCATAAAGTCCAAATCAAAGACGACGCTATTATTGCGGCTGTCGAATTATCGCAACGCTATATTACGAACCGTTTTCTTCCGGACAAAGCAATCGATTTAATGGACGAAGCCGCTTCAAAACTGCGTATGGAAATCAACTCCAAACCGGAGGAACTCGATGTTTTGGATCGAAAAATCATGCAATTGGAAATCGAAATTGAAGCCATCAAACGTGAAAAAGACGAAAGCAAACTTAAAGTTTTAGGAATGGATTTGGCCAATCTCAAAGAAGATCGCAACGAAATTTACGCCAAATGGAAATCAGAGAAAGATGTCGTTGACAACATCCAAACGGTAAAAACGGAGATTGAAGACTTTAAATACGAAGCAGAACGTGCTGAACGTGATGGTGATTATGGAAAAGTAGCCGAAATTCGTTACGGTAAAATTAAAGAAGCACAGGAACGCTTGGATGTTTTGCTCAAAGAATTACAAGAAAACCAATCTGGAACTTCGTTGATAAAAGAAGAAGTTACCCGCGAAGATATTGCCGAAGTCGTGGCCAAATGGACTGGAATTCCAGTGATGAAAATGCTTCAGGGCGAACGAGAAAAACTATTAAAATTGGAAGACGAACTGCATCACAGAGTTGTAGGACAGGAAGAAGCGATTCAAGCCGTGAGCGATGCCGTGCGCAGAAGCCGAGCCGGATTACAGGATATGAAAAAACCAGTGGGAACCTTTCTTTTCCTCGGTACAACGGGAGTTGGTAAAACAGAATTGGCAAAAGCCTTAGCGGAATACCTATTTGACGATGAAAATGCGATGACGCGTATTGACATGAGCGAATACCAAGAACGCCACAGCGTAAGCCGTTTGGTGGGTGCGCCTCCGGGATATGTAGGTTATGATGAAGGCGGACAATTGACCGAAGCCGTTCGTAGAAAACCGTATTCCGTAATCTTATTGGATGAGATTGAAAAAGCGCATCCGGACACGTTTAATATCTTGCTACAAGTTTTGGACGAAGGACGTTTGACAGATAACAAAGGACGTTTGGCAGATTTTAAAAACACGATTATCATCATGACTTCAAATATGGGAAGCCAGATTATTCAAGAGAAATTCGAAAACCTGAAAGGAAGCGTGGAAGCTGCAACCGAATTGGCTAAAGTCGAAGTTCTTGGGCTGTTAAAACAAACGGTGCGTCCTGAATTCATCAATCGTATTGACGAAATCGTAATGTTCACGCCATTAACCAATGAAAATATAGCTCAAATCGTAGGGTTGCAACTGAAAAATGTGACCAAAATGCTGGCGCAACAAGGCATCACTATGGACGCCACTCCAGAAGCTATTGCCTATTTATCTGAGAAAGGATACGATCCTCAATTTGGAGCGAGACCCGTGAAAAGAGTGATTCAACGAGACGTTCTCAATGAATTATCCAAAGAAATTTTATCCGGAAAAATAACTACAGACAGCATCGTTTTGATAGATGCTTTTGATGGAAAATTGGTTTTTAGAAATCAAACCGAGTTAGTTTCTTAAGAATCTAGAACATTTAAACTTATGAAAACACTAGTCGAAAGGCTGGTGTTTTTTTGTTGCTATATATAAATATATTCTATTCACTGTTTAAAAAATTGTCAACAAGAAAAAACAGCAATTTGAAATTAACACTGAAATAAACAAAATAATTTAAAAAAAATAACACGAATATTCATCTATTTTTATTTACTTTCGGAATTTAAATTAAACTAGAAAAGTAATTTTTTAAAAAAATCAGTAGTAAGAATAAACAAGATTTTAAAACTTATTAATAAAGTTAAAAAAAACACCAAAAATAATTATGAATATTTCTACAACTTTCAAAAATCTAGTATTCGTTTCCGCTTTTTTTTGTTTCTCGTTACATATACATTCTCAAACCAATTGGGAATTATTGAACCCAAAACCATCCAGTAATAATGGTTTAGATATTCGTTTTGTTTCAAGTAGCAATGGATATATTATAAATTCTAATGAAATACTTGAGACTTTAGACGCTGGAGTTTCTTGGCAAAAAAAACAAAATATAAACAGTGGGAATGACTTAAATTTCTATAGTCCCATCGGTTTTATTGTTGGTAATAATGGTTATGTTTTAAAATCCAATGATGGCGGAACTTCTTGGTCACAAATTTCCACAGGGTTCAGCGATAATTTTAACACAGTAAACATTATAAATGAAACTGACATTATTATTTCAACTTCAAATAGTATTATTAAGTCCTCAGATGGAGGTTTAACTTGGACAAATAAAACAATCCCTAATAGCACAGTTAATAAAACGTTTTTTGTAACTCCTCTAATTGGTCACGCAGCATGTAATAATGGTACAATGCTGAAAACTGTTGATGGAGGTGTCAATTGGTATGTTACCCAGAGCTCCAATTCATTTCCATCAGATTTATTAATGGTTTATTTCATAAATCAAAATATTGGTTTTTACACAAAAGAACATAGCGATATGTATAAAACGATTGATGGTGGAGAAACATGGTCCAAAGTAAATGGAATTTCTGATGCCATTTATGCAATATCTTTTTTAAATGAAAATATGGGATATGCAACTGGTGCTGATGGAGTTATTTTTAAGACCATGGATGGAGGAAATACATGGGTGTGGGCTGGTTTCCAAAATGGACGTTATGCTAACACAACAATATATGGCATACATTTTTTAGACCAAAACAGAGGTTATGCGACTGGTGCTCGTGGACGAATTATTAAAACTATTGATGCTGGTAAAACTTGGACTGAGAACTCACCTACTTATAATGATATCAAGCAGCTGCAGTTTATTGATAACAATATGGGATTTGCTGAAGTTGGAGACAAATTCTTTAAAACAGTGGACGGTGGGCAAAATTGGCAAAATATTGGTTCCTTGAATCTTGGGCAATCAGTTTTCGCAAGTAAATATCAATTTATAAATAAAAATTTAGGCTACGCTACAACGGGAGGAACTTACGGAGGACAAGTATATAAAACCGTTGATGGTGGAATTACTTGGGCAATATTAAACAATGGATATTACATTATTGACGAAGGTATTGATTCTATTTGTTTTTTGGATGAAAATACTGGTTTTATATCAGGAGGGTTTAATCAAAAAAAAGTAATGAAAACTATTGATGGAGGTATTACATGGCAGCAAGTATTGAATCAAGAATTTGGACAAATACAATTTCTCAATAACCAAGTAGGTTATGCAAATCGTATAGGTTATACAGGTGGCAGAATGTACAAGACTATAGATGGAGGTAATACTTGGAATATAAATATTGATGTCGACCAAAGTATTAATTCTTTTCATTTTTTAGATGAAAATAACGGTTATTTTGCTGGTGACAATGGCTTAATGTATAAAACTAAAAATGGCGGAATTACTTGGGAGAAATTGACAGTACCTTATGTTTATTACACATTTGTAAAATTTTATTCAAAAAATGTAGGATACATTTTTGATGATTATGGACGACTATACAAGACAACTAACGGTGGCGCCACATGGGAAAATATAACAACAATAAACTCGTATGGTTCACCATCAAATTATATCGATATTGTTCAAAAAGACATTTACGTAGGTAGTAGTAATGGTAAAATTTTAAAAAGCGAGATTTCATTTGATCCTGTTTCAATTCTTGCTAATCCAGTTCTAAATCTATCAAACAAGGGTGCAACACTTTCTGGAAATGTAGCTTCGAATCAAGGACTTATTCAAAATATTAGATTTGAATACGGAACAAATTATGCTCTCGCTAACATTAAAAACACAAATCCTAATTCAGTAACTTTCGATTCTTCATTAGATATTTCTAGTGATTTAACTAATCTTAGTCCAAATACAACTTACTTTTATAAAGTGGTGGCAACTTATAACAACATCGATTATTCAAGTCAGATCTTGAGTTTCACTACACTTCCAGATTTTGTAGTATCGATGAATGATATTTACACCTATTCTTCAAATACCGCAGAAGTATCAGGAAATATAAAATCAAATGAAAATGAAATTTCCAATATTGAATTTCAGTACGGAACAAAAGCTGATTTTTCAGAATTTAGTATTTTACCACTAAACACTTTGGTAGCAGGAAATACAAATCAAAACATCACAAGTAATTTGTCAAACTTGATTCCAGAAACTACTTATTATTTGAGAATTAAAGCAGTACATAAAGGACTAAATATATATAGTCCAGTAAAATCATTTAAAACAAGGGCAGAATATACAATCAATTTATATAATCCTACTATTAGTGGTAATAATGTTACTTTATCAGCTTATATAACTAGTTATAATAAAAACATCACTAACATAGTTTTTGAATACGGAACCATAAATTATGAAAATTCTATCTCGACTGCTATCAATCAGATACCTCTAAATACTTCAAATACTGTAAGTGCTACAATTGCTAATCTAGACCCAAATTTGACCTATTATTATAGAATAAAAGCATTAAATGGAACTGATATTATTTATAGTAAAGGAAACGTTTTTAATACTTCAGGCAATGTAATTATGGTTTCTAATCCAACAATAGAGACGCCTTCTGCTATTAGTTTTGTGGGTCTCATTAATGGCTATGGAAAATATCTTACAAATATTCAATTTGAATATGGTCTCACAGACAGCTATGGTTCAACAATTAACGGTTTACCTAACTATGCTTTTGGATATGAGACAAGCACTATAACAGCTACAGTAACTAATCTATTACCAAATCAAACCTATTTCTATAGATTAATCGCTACATACAACGGAAACAAACTTTACTCCAGTAAATATCAATTTACAACTAGCACGCTAAATATTGATAATTTTGATATCGATAATAATAAAATTACCTTGTATCCAAATCCAACAAATGATGAAGTGAGTATTACTTCAAATGGAATTAAGAATGTAGCAAGTATTATATTAATTGACATTACTGGAAAAGTATTAATGACTCAAGATAATCCAAATCAAAAAAATAATTTTAAAATTTTACTTTCCAACCAAGCAAAAGGCACATATATTGTAAAAGTGCTATTTAGCGACAATACTATTAGTAGCAAAAAACTTATTTTAAAATAAATACTATCCGGAAAAATAACTACAGATAGCATTGTATTAATCGATGCTTTTGATGGAAAATTGGTTTTTAGGAATCAAACCGAGTTAGTTTCTTAAGGATCTAGAACATTTAAACTTATGAAAACATCAGTCGAAAGGCTGGTGTTTTTTTATACCATCTTATTTTTCCAGGAGTAAAACGGCAGATTTAATTGCTATTCTATAATTAGTATTGCCAAAAAAGTAAAAAAATATTCCAACTTTAATTTGTACTTGCAACTTCACAAGTTGGAAAATGCAGAATTGGAAAATTACAAGAATTGGCTATAAAACAGAGTTGGTTTGCTTTTTTATGCAAGCTAAGTGCCTCCTCTATTTTTTCTTTGTTGCTGATACAAACTTTAGGATTGAGATTAATGGCAATAAAACGACCGCTACCGTCAGCCGAAACTTCCAGAGTTGCCTCCGCTTCGTCTGTGTAAGACACCACGTCAATCCCATTTTGTTTACAAACATACAAGTAAGACATCATGTGACAGGAAACCACACTGCTCAACAACAAGTCTTCAGGATTGTACAAAGCAGGATCTCCTTTGAAAGCTTTAGCAGCCGAAACATGTAGAACAGCCTTACCATCAATCGTTATGGTATGACTTTTAGTATACGTCGCCGCTTCCTTTTTGGAAAAAAGCCAATCTAATTTAGCTTTAAATACATGTTTGAATCCCATAATTATTTTTATTTCAAAAGTAATTAAAAACAGTATCGTTACTACAGAAAGGTTTTGGGTGAATATTAACTAAAAATTCAACCGTTTTATAAATAGAGTAAATAAAAAAAGTTTTAGCTTCGCATCAATAAACAATCAAAACGCGCAGATTAGATTTTGGCAAAGCAAATACCAAAATCAACGCAGTTTCTAAAACAATCAAAATGGCATCAGGTTTTTTCGCACTATTAGATGATATCGCAGCAATTATGGATGATGTTGCAGTAATGAGTAAATTTGCCGCCAAAAAAACGGCTGGTATTTTAGGTGATGATTTAGCCGTAAATGCCGAAAAAGCCTCCGGATTTATCTCCTCAAGAGAACTTCCCGTATTATGGGCAATTGCAAAAGGTTCTTTCATTAATAAGGTAATCATTTTACCCATCGCCTTTCTGCTGAGTGCTTTTTTACCGGTGGCTGTTATCATAATCTTAGTGCTTGGCGGACTTTATTTAGCCTACGAAGGTGCCGAAAAAATATACGAATACTTCTTTCCGCACGAACATGCAAAGCACGAAATTTCGTTGGAACCGATGACCGAAGAACAAATTTTAGCCTTTGAAAAAGAAAAAATAAAATCAGCCATCGTAACCGATTTTATTTTATCCGTAGAAATCGTAATTATTGCGCTGGGCACCGTTATTGGAAAACCTATTTTATCACAGATTCTGGTTGTTTCCATCATTGCAATAATTGCAACCGTAGGTGTTTACGGGATTGTAGCCCTAATTGTAAGAATGGATGAAGCAGGTTTAAAACTGATTCAAATGAGTTCCAAAGAAAAAAGTTTTACAAAAACGATCGGTACTATTCTGGTACAAGCACTGCCAAAAGTCATCAAAAGTTTATCCGTAATAGGTACTATCGCCTTGATATTAGTGGCAGGCGGCATATTTGTACATAATATCGATTTCTTACATCATGTGTTACCGCAATTACCGGCCATTGTAACCGAATTTTTAATCGGACTTATAATCGGGGGAATTGTTTTGGGAATTGTAACCCTGTTCAAAAAGATTATTGGCAAAAAGTAAGCAACAATTGAATACACTTTAGCCGCATAAATAATTAAAAAACAAGGAGGACATCAGTCGAAAGGCTGGTGTTTTTTTATGTCTTTTTTTAGGAGCAGACGACTTTGTTTTTCCAAGACGAGTTGTCCCGCTGTCCGCAGTATCTTTTTATAAACGCAACTCTCTCTGGTTGTATTTATAAAAAGGATACTTGCTCCCATCGGGGCTAAATTAGAACTTTTTGATTTCCTAAATTCTATAGAAAAAACAGAAATGACTACAACTGAACTAAGATATATATACCCTTCAAAATTGTAAAGGAATTCAATAAAGAATCCTTTTGATAATTTGTAAGAAAATTTTAATATATTTGAGTGAACATAAAACGAAATAAACCTTCGCCAATCTACCCATATTTTGGGTGTATATAGGAAGTTTTGTTTCGCCTATATACTAGTTTTGGGCAAGTTACCAACGAAATAACGAAGAAACTATGAATAAATACTTCTACATTTTATCGATTGTAGTTTTGATAGTAAGTTGCGGAAAAGACGTTGAAATTTTTAAGCCGACAACAAATCTCGAAAATATATTGAAAAATGAAAAGCTTGGTAAAGTGTATTATGAATTTAGGAAAGAAAATATTTATTTGACACTCGGAATTGACACAGTAAAGAGTTTTAAAAAGTTTGTGGCAGAAACATCCATTAAAGAATTAATTTCCTTAACAGAATGTGAACGCCCTGTTGTGCGTTGTTTTGCTTTCAAAGCGTTAATAGAAAAAGATTATCCTGATATTAGAAATATATTATTCAGACATAAATATGATGAAGAAAATGTGGAAGAATTTCATAGTCAATGTATCAGAATGAATCTTCCAGTAAAAATTTATATGCTAAATAAACTTCGACCATTTGCGAGTTACAAAAACAAAGAATACTTAGAATTGGAAAAAGAATTTATGGACAACTAAATACATAAATAACCTGCCCATAATCGAGTAGACGGCTCCGCCAGAAACTGACGGAGTGCGCCTCTCACACCACCGTACGTACGGGTCTCGTATACGGCGGTTCGCAAAGTGATGGGTTGAGTTCCATGTAAATCTCCAACATAGACTGATAGCCTTTCTTCTTGAGCCGTAGTAGGGTAATTGTAGTGGTTAGAATTGGGCTCTGGGCGATTCGCCATCCTCCTTTTCTGGTTCTGCTCCAAGCATAAGCAAGGTCTTTATCAGTCCCTAGTCGCATCAGGTTTTTCCTTTTGCGTTCAGGCTTTTTCCAGTCCGTCCAAATGCAGTAGCGCAGTCGGTTGCGCAACCATCCATCAATATCTCGTAACTTTCCTTGAATACTCGTTCCCCGAAAATAGTTTAACCATCCTCGTTGAATCTCATTGATTTTACGGATGCGTTCCTCGAAACTTCTCGGTGCGGTTTTGCGTGTCACTTCTTTTAAACTCTGCTTGAGTTTTGCCCAAGCTTTGTCCCCTACCGTTAATTGATACCTGCCTTTTACTCCTTTTTGATAGGTCGATGCAAACGAAAATCCCAATATCGTGAACTGAATCGGTTTTCTAATCCCGCTCTTCTCCAGATTAATAGTCAGTTTCAGCTTGTCTCTCAAAAATAGAAAGATAGCGTTTCCAACCGTTTTGGCTTGGTATCTCGATTTGGTGTAAATACTAAAATCATCGGCATAACGGACAAACTTCAAGCCTTTTCTCGTCAATTCTTTGTCCAATTCGTGGAGTAAAATGTTTGACAATAAAGGACTAATTGGACTTCCCTGCGGAACGCCTTTTCGTCGTTTGACCAGTTTTCCTTTGATGAGTATCGGCACTCGCAACCATTTGCGGATTAATCGCAAGGTGGTTGGGCATTTTACCTTTTGGTAAATTAGGTTCAGCAACAAGCAATGGTCGACTTCGTCAAAGAAGGTCTTTAGGTCAATATCTACAATATAATTGTAGCCTTCGTGAATGTTTCCCAAGGCTTTGCCCACCGCTTGGCGGGCGTTTTTGTTGGGTCGAAATCCGAAGCTGTTCACGCTAAAATCCTTTTCAAATCTCGGCATCATCGCTTGTGATACGGCTTGTTGAAGCAGTCTGTCGACTACTGTTGGGATTCCTAAAAGTCGTGTTTTACCATTCCCTTTTGGAATCTCTACTCCAAGAATGGGTTGCGGCAAGTAACGGTCATTCTTAATATCTTCCAGTAATGCGGTTTTGTGTTCACGGACATAATCCGCGAGTTGAGTGGTTTTTAGCCCATCAACGCCCGCACTGACTTTATTGACTACTACTTGACGTAGCGCCTTTTGGAGATTGTAAGGATGTGTTACTTGTGCAATCATACTTGTTGTTTTACATAAAATTCTTCCTGTTCCGCTTTTTCAGGGCTATAACTTGCGTTATTCTGATGAAAATTGAGAACCACTTGCGTTCAGTCCTTCCTTGTTTGTGAGACTTATACCGTTTCTATTGGTAACTCGTTCCCCCAAGTACTATGACTTCTGCTGACTTCTCCACCTAACCAATTCGTAGTTGTGAAGACCTCCCCTGGTAAGAGCTTTTTCCTTTGTCCAATCCCTGCGACATCTACTGAAATACGATTTTGGTAATCTTCGGACGTTACAACGGTGTGCTTGCTTATCCTCGTATAACAGCCTCTTATGTCGTTTCTGTTCGTCAGTACCAGACTTTGCCGTTTGGCTTCCTTCAGTTCTATCTTCGCAGATAACAACCTTGCCACTTGCTAACAATTCGGGTTTTCAATCCGCTTGTAAGGGACTTACACCCTCTGGAAAAATAACACTCCATAAGTTTGATTTCTAATCCGAAATTTGTATTTTCGAATTTTTCTTCGAGCTTATAGAGTGTGTACTGCTCATGCAGGGCACACACACACGCTACAAGCAAGTTGGGTTTTAGGCTTAATTTGAAGTTGGTTTTGTATTTGGAAAAATGGTGATTATCCGAAAATTTGTTTTTACTTAGCCCGACCATCGCCTACTAGCGGGACATTAGCAGTTATTTTTGGAAAAACCGTAGTAAAATCAACACTTTAAAAGAAGCAATGATATTTGAAAAATGGAAAAATCTATATTCGAAAAGCATCCGTCAAAATTACTAAATGAACTTTATTCAAAAAGGAATTACCAAGGAGCAAATCCTGTGGACGCGCAAGTTTTATTTGTAGGACGAGATCCAAATTGGGCATTTGACGTGGAAACTAAAGAAATGTTTAATTACGTTTCTGAATATTTAACTGACGGAGTAACTTTTTGGAAAACTTACAATATTCATCATCCTTTTTTATTGCCAAATTATAAAGGAGACGGAAAACGTTATCATAAAATTTTCTCTAAACTAAATGTTGAAAGTAGTTTGGCAAGCAAAATTTCATTTGTTGAACTTATTGGATTTCCCACTACTGGAATGGCAAAAACGAACAACAAAATCTTTTTAGAATATTTAATTTCCGCAGAAAACAGAAAGCACTTAATAGAATTGGACAATCTATTAAAGGACTTTGAAAAAACAATATTCGTAGCTTGGGGTTTACTTGAAGATTTTAAATTTTTAAATAGAGAAACTGGATTATTCAGAAAATTAGCGGAAATAGATAAAAGCAGAATGAATATCAGCGAATTAAATCAGCACGAAAACATTTATGTTCATCGACATTTTTCTGATGCTATTAGTAATGCAACCCTTGTAAAAATGAAAACAGAAATAAAACGGAACATAAAATAAAACAACCGCCAACACACGCTACAAGCAATTTGGGTATTAGGCTTAATTTGAAATTGGTTTTGTATTTTGAAGATTAGGCAAATCCGAATAATGGGCTTAATTTAGTACCAAACCCGCTTTAATACCAGAACGTTACCTAAAAGCAACCTATAGAATCAGAAATTTAAATTCACAAATTATGAAAACAAAAATCTTTGCAATTGCAACAATTATTTTCACATTAATTTCTTGCACCAAAAACGATAACGAATATACAACTAGTCCATTGTTAGGAACTTGGGAATTAAAAGAAATATTAGCTGACCCAGGTGATGGAAGTGGAATATTTAATACTGTAAATAGCAATAAGAAATTAACTTTTTACAGTAATAGAAAAATAACTTCTAATGGTTCAATTTGTGATATGTCAGTTGAGTCGAATATAAGTTCTAATGGAACTTACACTGAAACAAATTCTACAATAAATTCAACTAATTGTCAAGACTCTACAATAAAATATGAGCTAACTGGAAATACTTTAATCCTACTTTATCCATGTATTGAAGGTTGTAAAGCAAAATATATTAAAGTAAAATAATATAAAAAAACTTCTGCCAATCGAGTAGACCGCCCCGCTCTCCGAAGTCTCCCGACTTCGGAATCGTCATGAGAAAATCCAAATAAGAAATATCTGCAGACTATTTAAAACCAACCAAAAAAACAGAATAATACATGAAAAAAATAATGCTACTCCTTGCCTATTTTACTTTTAGTAATTTTACTTATTCCCAAGTTGACAAAGTGGATAATGCTATTAAAGACTTGATGCAAAAAAATAAAATTGTTGGTTTGCAATTAGCAGTGATTAAAGACAATGTGATTGTTAAAGCAAGTCATTACGGATTAGCATCTATCGAAGATTCGATTGCTGTTGATAGCCAAACTGTTTTTAGCATTAATTCTATTACTAAAGCATTCACAGGAGTTGCTATTATGCAATTAGTAGAAAATGGTAAATTAAATCTCGATGAACCTATTTCAAAATATTTGAATAAACTGCCAAATGCTTGGCAAAATATTACCGTAAAACAAATAGTGACTCATCAATCAGGACTTCCTGAAATTTGGGATTCACAAGGAAATATGTTATCTGAAAACAGTGAAACTTTATTCCAAAAAATAAAAGAATTGCCTCTTATTTTTAAACCTGGTAAAGAATTCAGAGATAGTCAATCGAATTACCTGATACTTGGAATGCTAATTGAAAAAATAAGTGGACAGCCATTTGAAAAATTCATTACAGAAAACCAGTATAAAAAAGCGGGAATGAAGAATTCTATCAAAGCTGGGATTGGAGATTTTTACAACATAATAAAGCACTCCGCAAAGCCGTATTCTTATTTTAGAAATAATGTTCTAACCAATGTATATCAACCAATGCCTTCAAATTTGTTTCCTGCAGGTGGAATCTATTCAACGGCAACTGAAATGGCACAATGGATAATCGCATTACAAAGTAATCAATTAATTAATGCCGAAAATCTAAATACGCTTTGGGCTCCAATACGATTAGATAATGGAGAAATATATCAAGAAAACGGTTTTCTGAACCAAAGTTCGATTGGTTTTTATTCCTCTTCAAGAGTTAAAAACCCTGTAATTGCTTCGGTCGGTGGTAATAGAAACGCCTTATATATTTATCCAAAAGACAATGTTTCTGTAGTGATTTTGACAAATTTAGTGGGTTCTCGTCCAGAAAATTTCATAGAAGAAATAGCAAATTTATACCTAACAGAATAGAAATAACAATAATGTCAAAAGTCCTCTCGTTAACAAACAAAAACAAGCAACTTATTGACAACTATCAAAAGGACTCTTGAATATTATAATGTAAACTTCAACGCAATAAACATGAAAACATTTAAACCAACCCATACGTTATTGACTGTTGTAGTCACTTTATTTATACTTTCCTTTAGTACAAATACTGTGGCTCAGGAAAAAAATTCAAATGGTCAGTTTGGCTGTTAATTTAAATTTACTGATTTTTCAAAGAACAAATCTAAAGGCTAGCGCGAGTATCCCGCTCGTGACCACTAGCAAAAGGAAATAAGAGATTAAAAATTAAATTATAGAATAATACTGTAAAACAAAATAAGCTACTGACTCAAAAGGATGTAGCTTTTTTTATACCTTGGTACTACAATAAAAACCAAATAGAAAAAACAATGAACACAACAGAGCAAATACCACCGCAGTTAAAGCAATCAAAGTTCAGTATCAAAAATATTTTTCTTCCAGACTACGAAAACTACGAAGGCGTTCGCAGAATCAATATTTATGTGATGCGGTTGTTCTTCGCGTTAATGTTTGTTTTTGTTGCCACAGATTCCTGGACCGTTATTCTTACCCATGAAGGGGAATGGGATCCTACAAGAGCTGTAGCTTGGTGCACTTGGGCAGCTTACTCCACACTGGCGCTTTTGGGTGTATTCCATACGTTGCGCATGTTACCCATTATGCTTTTTATGATTTTTTACAAAGGACTTTGGCTTATTGTTGTTGCTTATCCTTTATGGTCGGCCGGGACGCTCAAAGGTTCACCAGCCGAAGGAATGGCGTATATGTTCACCGGAATTATTATCCCAATACTTTTTATGCCTTGGAAATATGTATTCAAAAAATACATTTTATTTGAGACGAAAAAGAAATGATTTATTTCGATAGCGCGGAAATGCTATCCCTGTCCACAACAATGAGGCAGTACAACAAAAAACAGAAAAAGCTACATTCCTAAAAGATGTAGCTTTTTTATATCAGACCGTTTTAATATTTTACATAACGTCTTTTTAAGGTTTCATTTCTGTTTTTTCTGTCCATGTAAAATTAGATTGTCTTTTATTGATTAACCAATGACCGTTTTCTTTAACATACTCATCATGGTAGATTACGCCCATTGTGGTTTTCATTTTTTTATTATTTTCAGTTCCAATTAATACTACTTGACAGTATGAAATCCCCGAAGCCTTATTCCCATTTAAAGTAACAGTTTGCTGTCCGTTTATGTGATACACCACATCAAAAAGATTGAGAAAACCAGCAAATGCTTCGCCTATTTGTTTTCTTCCTATAAAAGTTGTGCCAGTCTGACCATTATTTACAGAAGAAACTTCGGCATTATCAGTGAAAAGCAATACTTGGTTTCTCACATCTTTTACATCAGCTAAAACTGAAAATGTATCTACTATGTTTTTGAGGGCAATTCTGTCTTCAATTGCTGCAATTTTTTTGTTATCGTTGTTCATTTTTTGTGCGTTTACTGATAAACAAAGAGTCATTAAAGCGAATGCTAAAATAATTTTTTTCATCTTGATTTTGTTTTGATTGTTATACTAATTAATTCTTATTTCTTGAAGTGCAAAGCTACTGGCACTTTATCCAAAAATTATTACCCGTATTACAGAATGACATACCATTATTACAGAATAGATACAACCATAGCCGACACATCCAATAGTTTTAATAAATTTGTACTAGATAATTAGAACAATATGAAGCTAATAGCCCACATAGCAACAATAAGTGAGTATAATGATAAGATCGATATTGAAACATTACATCCTTTGGTTAGTTTTATTGATTTTTCAAATGTAGAACCTCAGAAAAGAGGAAGAGAATCGGCAGAAGCAGTAAGCTTCGGCTTCTATTCCATTTTTCTAAAAGAGGACACCAATTGCGAAATAAAATATGGACGAAATAGTTATGATTATCAGCAGGGAACTTTAGTGTTTATTGCCCCACATCAAATAGTGAGCATTATAGAAGATGGCGAAAACTATCAGCCAACTGGTTATGCCCTTTTATTTCATCCTGATTTGATAAAAGGAACTTCATTAGGACAACATATTAGAGAATACCAGTTTTTCTCCTATGATGTACACGAAGCCTTGCACCTTTCAAAACAAGAAAAAAAATTGATACAGGAATGTTTCAAGAAAATAGTTTTTGAACTCAAACAATCGATAGACAAGCATAGTAAAAAAATATTGGTATCAAATATTGAATTGTTTCTGGACTATTGCACTCGTTTTTACGACCGCCAATTTATTACTCGTGAGCATGCTAATACTGGTGTTGTAGAAAAATTTGACATATTGTTAAATGAATATTTTCAATCTGAAAACCCGCAAGCAATTGGTATAGCTACGGTGGCATTTTTTGCCAACGAATTGAATTTATCTGCAAACTATTTTGGAGACCTTATCAAAAAAGAAACTGGTAAATCGGCTTTGGAATATATCCATTTAAAAATAATTGAGACAGCTAAAGAGCTGTTGTTTGACACTGGGAAATCGGTAAGCGAAATAGCCTATGAATTAGGCTACAAATATCCTCAACATTTTACACGCTTGTTTAAGCAACAAGTTGGTTATTCGCCTAATGAATACCGATTTTTAAATTTAGACATTTCACAGTAATCCTCCGTTATTGTATGTGTAATCTGATTACGTTAAGGAATAATCTCCATTATTTATCATTCCGACGAAGAAGGAATCTCAACAAGTGTTTGCAACAAATAGAGATTCCTCCTTCGTCGGAATGACAAATAGACTTACATTTATAATAAGAGTGTTACATTTTATTAAACTTAAACTTCTGTCCGCCAATCGATGCTTCGTACATGAGTCCGCCCTTTTGCATGGTGAACACCATAACGCCATCGGTATATTTTACATTCGCCGAAGCGCCTTCAGTTACGGCAACCGCTGAGGCTTGTGCGGAAAACTCGAATCGGCTCTCTTTAAACCGGTTCATTTCGTTTTTTGTTTCAAAAAATATCACCTCCCGATAGGCTTGTCCGCCAGCCTGAAAGCCTATGCTCAATTGCGTCAACTTGGCCATGCCAATCATCTTGCCATGTTCATAGACAACCCCGTTTCCTGCGGCACCACCTACGGCAAGTCCTCCTTTCCCAACATTTGGAAAAATAACATAACCGTAGGCTTTATCAAAAAGTGCTTTCATCAACGGGTCACTTTTAATGAACTCCGCTTTTGCTGTTTTGCTGTCAGCAATAATTTTATTCTTTTTAGCTGTCGATTGCCCCAATACTGGCACTATGTTTAGTACACAAGCCATTAGTATTACCCAAAAAATATTTAAATTTTTCATAATTGTATGTATTAAATTGTTGTACAGTTTCTTTGCTCAAAGGTAAAAAAAAATTCTTGTTTAATAGTTAAATATACTGATTATCAATATTATATAAATTCACTTATTTGTTAAAAGTATAATTATTTCATCAAAAGAAAGAAGCGATTTGTACCTTTTTAATTTCCAATAGGTTAACAATCCTAGTTCGCTCGGTTATCCATAATTTCTCTTGGTCGGATTGCGCAAAAACATTATTCTCGTAAAATCTATAACCTGAGCTATGAGGAATGGGATTTTTTTTAAGGTAATTCAAATAAAATTTTGAATAGATTTTGAATTAAGTCCTATATTTACATTTAACAAGAAATCGATTATTATATTATTGATTAACTATGAAGAGACGAAATTTTATTAAAACAACACTACTTTTTATCACATCTACACAGTTGTTTTCCAACAGCATATTCAATTCTAATTCAGTAGTTAGAAGTAATTTCAAATATATTTATACCAATATCAAACTCAAAAATGAGTTTTTTTTATTTCTTAAAAATGTATTCAATTTATATCCTGAAAAACAGTTCCATAAGTTAATTTATGACAACACCATCTTAAAAAATACTGATAAAGAAATTTATACGGCTACCCAATCAAAGTTAGAAGATATTTCACCGATTTTATCAAGTTTTCGATATCAACTTCCCGCTTTGATGCACCAAAAAAATGAAATGTCTAAAGAAACAGTTTCCCTACTTGGAGAAGGTAGTATTTATAATGGTTATTTAGAAGTAGGTTCTTCTGGAAGATATTTAGATTATCTTGAAGAAAGTGTCTCCATTAAAGGAAAAAGATATTATGCTGATGGCAGAAAACCAAAATATTCATTTACAGAAATGGTTGAACGCGGTCAAATAGTCGTAGGAGCAGAATATATTCAATTTACCAATTATAAAACCAAATTTTCCGATCACATACCTCCTAATAGTCTAGATCTTGTAACCATATATATAGGCTTCCACCATTGTCCATTGGATTTACGCGTTCCTTACATCTCTTCGATCAGAGATACTATGAGGGTTGGTGGAAAACTTATCTTAAGAGATCATAATTGCTATACCGAAGATCAAAAAGTATTAGTCGCTCTTGCCCATGATGTCTTTAATATGGGAGTCAATGAATCATGGGAATACAATAGCAAAGAGATTAGAAATTTTTACTCGCTGGACTTTATTTGCAAATTTGTTGAAACAATTGGATTTAAATTTAATAAAAAAACACTGTATCAAAAAGGAGATCCCACCAAAAATGCTTTAATGGTATTCACAAAAATCTAATCACTGCAATACGTTTCCATGAAAAAAAAATTCCATTTAATTCAATTGCTTTTTACCTATTTTATACAAACAATAAAATTTATATACTCCGGAATTAGGAAATTGATTCGATTTATTAATAGCAAAAAAATCATATCAATTCCTTTCTATAGTCTAATTGCATTTGCTTTATACATTTTTTTATTAATAAAATTTTCGGGCGATCCTACATTCAATAAGACACTTGCCAATAAGACCCTAAATGATATTACTCAAATAAACCCTATTCAAGTTAATAAAATCATCAAACCAAAAACGGTAAATGAAATTGTTCATGCCATAAAAACTACAACTGGACCAATTTCAATAGGTGGTGGTAAATACAGTATGGGAGGGCAAACTGCTTTTGAAAATAGCTTGCATATTGATATGAGATCTTTTAATGAAATTATCAATATTGATAAAACTAAAAAACAGATTACTGTACAAGCAGGAATTAGGTGGAGAGATATTCAAAAGGAAATAGACCCTTTAGATTTATCCATAAAAATAATGCAAACCTATTCTAATTTTACTGTAGGAGGTGCTATATCTGTAAATTGCCATGGGAGATATATTGGTCATGGTCCAATTATTTCGTCAGTTTTAGAATTAAAAATAATCACTGCAAATGGCGATATTATAATTGCCAACCGAAAAACAAATCGAGATGTTTTTAATGCTGTAATAGGTGGTTATGGAGGAATAGGTGTGATTACTGAAGCTACTTTACAATTAGTTGATAATGTAAAAGTAGAAAGATTCAATCAAGTCATGAAGATTGAAGATTACAAAGCTTATTTTGATAAAAATATTAGAAATAATAAAGACGTTGTTTTTCAAAATGGCAATTTGTATCCGCCAAAATATGATGAAATAATGAGTATTTCATGGGTAAAAACTACAAAACCATTAACCGATAAAGAGCGATTAATATCTGAAGATGAAAGTTATTGGTTGGAATCAAGATTATCAGGAGTCGTTTCTTGGGGTAATTCAGGAAAATGGATCCGAGAATACACTATTGATCCCTTGTTTTATTTCCCTAAAATAGTACGATGGAGAAATAAAGAAGCAAGTTATGATGTACGCGAATTAGAACCTTCTTCTCGAGAAAAGGAAACGTATGTCTTGCAAGAATACTTCATTCCCGTTGAAAATGTAAAATCGTTTATTCCAAAAATGAGCGCAATTTTTCAGAAGAATAATGTCAATGTTATCAATGTTTCGTTAAGACATGCTTTACCTGATAATGAAAGTTATCTTTCGTGGGCGAATAAAGAAATGTTCGCTTTTGTAATTTATTATAAGCAAAAAACAAATCAAGAGGCAAAAGACAAGGTAAAGAAATGGACACTTGAAATGACGGATGCTATTTTAAGCGAAAACGGAACCTGGTATCTGCCTTATCAACCTCACGCAACAATTGAGCAGTTTCAAAAAGGTTATCCAAATAGTGCTAAATACTTCGCAATAAAAAATAAACTAGATCCTAACCAACGATTTACAAATAAGTTACTGTACAAGTATAATCCTTATGCAAAAAACAATCTGTCTCAAGAAAAGAATAAAATAAAAGAATACTTCAGAGCTGAAGAACAAACGATTCTTACAGTTCCCGAATGGTATTTAGTTTTTAATCCAAAAGAGTATGCTGATTACCTCGAAAGTGGTAAAAACCCATCTGACTTTCCTTTCTATAAATCTATTGATGAATATTGGAACCTTTATGATCGCTCCATAAAATTGACCTCAAAGGCATATCCTGAAAACAGTGAATACAAAACGATGTTACAAGTCATTGGTGTTAGTATGACTATGGAATATGGAGCAAAAATCATTTATGAAAATACGATAGGAAGATTCTTTGCTCTATTTTCAGAAGAAAAAATATCTAAAGAAGAAGAAATAATAATTGAAGCTCAAAGAACGTATAGTGATTTTATATATCAAACCGCTTGGTATGAATTTAAATTTTTGCCATGGATTAAAAAAGTGTGGAATACTTCCGAAAAATCAAATTGTAGTATGATTAGAAAATGGGAAAGAACATTGTTTTTTACATTCGAGTTTTCATTCAAAGCTTTTTATTCACAACTCATTCAATGGGCTGCAAAGTCAACTTACGAAACCCCAGCAAATACTATTTATTTAATTATTTCTAATGTTGATTCCGTTAAAGAAAGTAAAAATTTAAAAATCATCAAAAAATATGGCAACAAAATGATAATTACTGTTACTCGATGGGAAGCATTTACAACCGAAATGATTAAACTTTCGAATCAAAATGTAAAAATTTATGAGATTTCTGGAAATGATGAAGTTGCAGTTTCTGTAATTATGAATAACTCTCAAGAAATAAATTCTAAAAATATAACGTTACTATACAAATCAAGAATAGTAACTAATGACAACTTAAAAAGAGATATATACTTTTTACCTATTGACAAACTATTACCTTTTATTAAAAATGCAATAAATAAAAAAGCTACAATTGAACATGTTTATGATTATTAATCCAATCGCTAGGATATCAATAATTTCTCTCGGTTCGATAGTTCCAGAAATGCAATTGTATTATCCTTTTTTCTACCTTTGAAAAACATAAAGCAATAACCCTAGAATAGAATTCTTATCCATGATTACAAAAGCAACAATAGAAAACGTTTCCTTATTAAATACATTAATCAATTCAGCCTATCGCGGCGAATCTTCTAAAAAAGGATGGACCACTGAAGCTAATATTTTAGAAGGACTCAGAACCACTGAACAAGAACTGATAGAAATAATTCAAAATCCAAAAAATACTATTCTTAAATTTACAGAGAATGACCAGATTATAGGTTGTGTATTGTTGATTGAAAAAGAGCAACAATTGTATTTAGGAATGCTGACGGTTTCGCCAGAATTGCAAAATAGTGGCGTTGGAAAAAAATTATTGCAACAAGCTGAAATTCATGCTTCGGCAATGGGACTACCAAAAATTGTAATGACAGTAATAGCTGTTCGGGAAGAATTAATTGCTTGGTACAAACGCAATGGTTATGTGGATACGGGAGCAAGAGAACCATTTCCGGCAAGCGATGTTCATATTCCGATTTCGGAACAGCCATTGGAATTTATTGTCTTGGAGAAAAGTATTGGATAATTTTTTACCAAGATATAGTGCCTAACGGCACAAAAAGAGCTTTCGAGACTTAATTCGCATTGTATAGGAATTAGATATTTATTTAGAACTAGTAATAATCAATCTTAAATCGAAATAAAATGGCAACTAATAGCAAAACACTTGTTGTAAAAGATTTAGAAGAAAAAACAATTCTGGTTTCCAGAACATTTTCTGCGCCACTTGAAAAAGTCTGGCGTGCGTATACTGAAAGTGAATTATTGGAACAATGGTGGGCACCAAAACCTTGGAAAGCCGAAACCAAATCGATGGACTTTTCTGTTGGCGGTTATTGGTTGTACGCAATGGTGGGTCCCGAAAATGAAAAACATTGGGGACGAATGGATTATACAGCCATAACACCCCATTTAAGTTTTGAAATTAAAGATAGTTTTTGTGACGAAGAGGGAACTGTAAACACTTCGTTGCCGGTTGCTACAGGAACTATTGTTTTTACGACAACAGAATCCGGTACTTTGGTTGAATTCAAGATGTTTTATTCTAATGAAAAAGAGATTGAAACCATGATTGAAATGGGCTTTGAACAAGGTATTACGGCTTGTTTGGAACAATTGGAAGCTTTATTTCAAGAAAATAAAATCTAGCGATTACCAAAGATTCTATCTATTGTCGGGCGGCTCGCGTAAGGGATTGCGACGGCATCCTTTATTTTTTTTCTTTAAAAAAATAAAGATAGAGCCAAAAGCCCGACCCCAAAGCTGCAGTTGCGGGAATGGGAAAGGGAATTTTGTGCTTTGGGGTTACGCCCAAATAAGGTTTCATGGTTTGGAAATTACTATGCTGCTTTTTGTCACTCTATTAAAAAGCAATATATTAGTGCTGTCAAAATTATATCCGAAAAACGGTATTGAAATACCCCAAACCAATCTCTTTTATGAAAAAAACAATACTATCCTTGCTCTTCGTTGGATTTTTTACCGCTTTGCATGCCCAGCCTTCAAAAACACCTACAACTCCTGCCGCGCCAAAAGAAGAAAGTTCAGCCGCAAATCTTACTTTCAATCCGGATTCGCATGTAGTGACTGAACATACAACAACTATCAAAGGTCAAAAAGTGCCTTACAAAGCGACCACTGGTACAATGCCGGTTTGGGATGAAGACGGAAAAGCTATAGCCGGTTTATTTTATACCTATTACGAACGCTCCGATGTAAAGGATCGTGCCGCACGTCCTTTGGTTATCTCCTTCAATGGAGGTCCAGGTTCGGCTTCGGTTTGGATGCAGATTGCCTATACCGGTCCAAGTTTAATCAATATTGATGATGAAGGCTATCCGTTACAGCCTTATGGAATCAAGGAAAATCCATATTCGATTTTGGATGTTGCCGATATTGTTTTTGTAAATCCGGTCAATACCGCGTATTCAAGAGCAACGAGCAAAGAAATACCAACCACTAAATTCTTTGGTGTAAATGCCGACATTAAATACCTAGCCGATTGGATTAATGGATTTGTATCCAGAACCAATCGTTGGGCTTCTCCAAAATATTTGATTGGTGAAAGCTACGGTACCACACGCGTTTCGGGATTGGCGCTAGAATTGCAAAACAGCGAGTGGATGTATCTGAACGGTGTTATTCTCGTATCGCCAACTGAACTGGGAATCACTCGTGGAGTCGCTTCTGAAGCGGCACTGAAACTGCCTTATTTTGCTGCTACTGCTTGGTATCACAAAATGCTGCCTGCTGATTTACAGAACAAAGATTTAACAGCCATGTTACCAGAAGTGGAAGACTTCACCATCAATGAGTTGCTTCCCGCAATGAGCAAAGGAGGCGCATTAGACGACCAAAAAAGAAAAGAAATGGCCGCTAAAATAGCACGCTATTCCGGACTTTCGGAAAAAGTGGTTTTGCAAAATAATTTAGACGTACCGTATGATTATTTCTGGAAAGAATTATTGCGCGATCAAGGTTTTACGGTAGGAAGATTAGATTCCCGCTACAAAGGAATTGACCGTAAAGCGGCTGGTGACGGACCTGATTTTAATGCTGAACTTACTTCGTGGCTCCACTCCTTTACTCCTGCCATCAATATGTACTTGCGTAATAATCTAAACTACAAAACCGATTTTAAATACAATATGTTTGGTTCTGTGAGACCTTGGGATGATTCCAATGATAAAACCGGAGAAAACTTGCGTCAAGCCATGGCACAAAATCCATATTTGCATGTAATGGTTCAGTCTGGGTATTATGATGGAGCCTGCGATTATTTTAACTCAAAATACAACATGTGGCAAATGGACCCAAGCGGAAGACTTAAAGACAGAATGTCCTGGAAAGGCTATAGAAGCGGTCACATGATGTACTTACGAAAAGTAGATTTGGAAACTGCCAACGAAGATATTAGACAATTTATAAAACAATCCCTGCCTAAAGCCGGAGAATCGGCGAAATATTAGGTTTGCTCGTACTTTTATAAAAAAGGCTGTTCAAATTGAACTGCCCCCAAATAATTAGACATTATTTGGGGGTATTTTTATGGAAAGAAAAGTCAGTTACAATTATGAATTTAAACTTCGCTGTGTAAATGAAGTTTTAAAAAATCGTCAATCACTAAGTGTCATCGCTAAAGAGAATGACATAGGTACAACCAGCCTTAAAGATTGGATTAGGTGGTATCTTAAATTTGGAAACGAAGGTCTTTTGCCTGTCCAAAAAAACGCAAATTATAGTATAAACTTTAAGTTAAAAGTTCTAAAAAGTATTGAAAGCAAGTCATTATCTTTGAGTCAAGCCTGTTTAACATTCAATATTCCGACAAGTTCGATAATAAGACGTTGGCAATGGAAATATGCAAAAGAAGGTTCGGCAGGTTTAAAACCTAAACCCAAAGGAAGACCAGCATCTATGAATTTTAAGAGAAAACAACGAAAAACAGACAAACCATTAACCAAGGAAGAAGAACTTTTAAAGGAACTGGAATATTTGCGAGCAGAGAACGAAATTTTAAAAAAGTTCAATGCCTTAGTTCAAGCCGAACAAGCCAATCAAAACAAAAGGCTCAAACCATAATGGAATTAAG
>NZ_JASCRU010000029.1:0-41296 GCF_030010285.1 Flavobacterium sp. XS2P24 | reverse complement strand
AATTATACCTAAACGAGTTCGTTTACAAGCTTAACAGACGGTATTTTGAGGAAAAATTATTCGATAGGCTAGTAATAGCAAGTATTACAGGATTATGACTAAAAACGGACAATCAATTAAATCAATTACAAAAATGAATTTACTCTATAAAAGATATTACACCTATTTAATTATTTAAAAAAGATAACCTATTAGAAAAACCAAAGATTCAAAAACGTGTTCGTTGTAAAAAAACAGGAAAATGAGAAAATTATATTTATTGCTAACTTTATTATTTTTTATAACCAGTTGCGAGAACTTGCCAAAGGATTTAAAAGAAAGAAAAGATGCTAATAATAAGAAATATCATGAGTTATTAGACCAAGAAAGGATAGTGTCAAATGTTTTTTCACAATATCATACTATTTAAATGACCTTGACATCTGATTTAATTTATTAGTTTAATAATTTCTATAATCCTAAAACATTCATTCATTAAGCCTTTATCTTTAATCTGTGCCGTTGTATATGGCTTTACTGATGAAAGACTTGGAGAGAGCCTGTCAACTTCTCTTCCAGATTGCTTTTTTGTGGATGCTCCAGTTGGATGGTCTGTTGTGGTTCTGATTTTATTTGATAAGTCTTTTTTTCTATTATCCTGTTTTGTCCAATTCTGTGCAAACACAATCATTTTATCCAATATATCAATTTTCTGTTTGTCTTCATCATTGGATAGTGAATGATGATTTGAAAATGAATTAAGCTTTGCTAATTGTGACTTTGTTGCTTTTTCTAGGGCTATATACCTCAACGCTTCATCAAAACCGAATGGTTTTTTGTCTTTTAGGATGTACTTGTTTACGTTTTTTTTAAGTTGGTCTAATACACTTGGTGGTATGCTAATTAAATCATTTTGTTCCATATTCTTCTTTGATAATAAATATCTGTAAAGAAGGGTTTAATTCATTTTTTTTAAACTGAAAAAATTCAAAAAAAAATTTTTTGGCACTTTTGGATTCCATGAGGTGATTTCGGAAAAATGAGGAAAAATAATAATATTTTAAAATGCTTAATTAAACATTAATTTGTGTTTGAAGACCTAATCGTAGGTGTACATTTTAGAATAGGTATCTATGAACTGGAGTCATGGATTCTCTGGAGAAATGGCTGATTAATAATTTTATTCTTAGACTATAATATTGAGGGAGAGGAGGGTTATAACAACTTTAAAGACTCTTTTTTTTAATTGAGTATTTGACTAATAAAATTAATTATAACTAATTTTCATAGTACTTGCCATTTACGAATAATGCCTTAACTCCCATCTTAATGCAAATACGATTTACCTCAACAGATGTAAGCTTATCAGCATTCTTAATTCTGAAAGTATAATAAGTTTTATCCTCTTGATGTTGAATTTTAATTTCCATAAAATCTAATTTTGTTTTTGAAGAATGCTAATTACTTTTTTTACTGTATTTGGAGATACGTTAGTAAGGGTTCCAATTTTCCTTAATGATAAATTTGGATTTGCTTTTAGCTCCTTCACCACTTTTTTATGCTTTGCTAAAATCACCTCGTCAGATTCAAAAGTATCTTTTTGTCGTCCTTTGTATGCACCTCGGATTTTCGCTTGTAAAATCCCCTCGGATTGTCTTTCAAGGAGAGAAATTTTCTCTAAAGAGCTTAATTCGCTTAGGGTCGTTGTAATTAGATTGAAAACAGGATTTGCTTTACCGTTAATCATAGATTCTAGTCCAAGATTTTCTATTTTGACTATTACGCCTTTACTATAAAAGTATTGCAGTGTTTGAAGTACGTTTATAGTATTTCTCCCAGCACGGTCGATTGCGTGGAATGAAACGTAATTTACTTCTCCAGCTTCAACGGCTTCAATAAGTTTTTTTCCAGCGGGTCTTTCATTAAATGGAATAGAACCGCTTATTGTATCAATAAATAATATTTCATCTGGATGGGCTTTTGCCAGCTGGCGCAGGTTTGACTGTTGAGAAGTACTTTGTCTGACATATCTACATTTCATAATCTGTTGTTTTTATGTGCAATATTAGCATGGTGTATTTTGCACGGTTTTTTTAATGTGTTTACTAAGATTAAGTTTTACATTACTATTCAGTGATAAAGTATAACCTAATTTTGAACAGGATTGAAGATTACCTACCTTCAATCCAATCTATAACAGGAACCAACATGTCACAATAAGCTCCTTCAAAAGTTTTAACTGTCTCACTATTTTTGTTGATGAATATGATTGTATAGTCATCAGCCCAACGAAGACAAATTTTAACCCAGCCTTTATGTTTTAATCCATTAACTTGAAAAGCTAATCCACCTTCAAATTCTTTACTTTCGCTGATAGCTGAAAAGTTTTTGGCTCCCCAAGCCATTAAAGCACTTCTGTCAGCATATTTTATTTGTTCTAAAATTATTTGAGCTATTTCCATTGTTCTAGTTGTAGTTGCCATATTTTTTTATTTTATATATGATTAGTCTAATGCTCCAAAGCTTTTGATGTATTCTTCTTGTGTTTTAGGATTCCAGAAACTTTCAAATTGAATTCCAGTGACAGTTTCAGTTTTGATTAGCTCTGCAAGGCTCTTAATTGATTTTACTGATACAGTTCCACAAATTGTCCAAACTTGATTTATTCTGAAATCATTTCCTTTTGACTCTTCGTTTAAAATAGCATTGCCAAATTCTTTCAAATTAAAATATGGTCTGTAACCATTCTTAGTAACCAATTGAAGAGTCAATCCTTTCATGTTTTCTTTGATTTCTCTTAATTCTAATTTAAAATCTGTTGCAGTCATAAAATCAAGTGTTACTTCATTAATACAATACAAAGTAAAGCAATGTTTTATTAAAAAGCAAATATTGTTTTATTTATTTTGTAAAAAATAAAGTAATACTTTCTTTTTTGCTATATTTGTAAAAAATAAGAAATATGGAAATTCTAAGATTAAAGGAACTAATGGCTCAAAAAGGGATGAGCCGTGAAGATTTGGCAAAAAAAGTTGGGGTCTCAATGACTACCATAAGCAATATTAATTCGGAAAAGAATTTACCAACTATACATTTATTATTACAAATAGCTGAAGCCCTTGATGTAGATATAAGGGAAATGTTTGTTCCAACTAAAGGAAATTTAGTTGTACAAAGCGAAATTGAAGAAGCTAAAGCGTTGTTAGAAAAAAGTCTTCTGATTTTAAAAGGAAATATTTAAACTTTCACTTATTAATTTGATGATAGGGTTTTACTCATGTTCCTAATCGCAGTATTCTTGATATTATTAAAAAAGAGATAGACAATTTTGACTGGGATAAAAATGCTGATAATATTCAGTTTTAAAAAAGTTAAGATGAGAATGATTTTCATATCTCATTTTATCAATATGGAATGGCAATTCTATTAGTTAATTAAAGAGGACTTATTTTACTCTAAGTCCCCTTAAGCTTATGATTATTTAATTAATGGTAGATAAATATTCCATTTCATTCTTATATGATAATTTATCGACTTTCACACCTAATGATTGTTTTGATTTATATGTTATTCTGTTTAATTTTTCTCTATGGGACTTATCTATAATTTTAAACGCAGTCAATAAATCAAAATCTTCTTGTACAATATTATTACCTTTTAGGTTTAGTTGATTATGTGTTGAAATTATTTCAGTATCAACAACTTTTACATATTCAATATTATTTCTCATTGTATTCACTTGTAACAAACAATCTTCCTGTATTAAAAACAAACCGACTAAATTTCCCTGAAGACTAAAACCATTACTGTAAATCCTTCCTAAAGTTTTCTCTAAAATAGTTCTAACTTCAATTTTATTAACGCAACCATTATCATAGCATTGAAGTAAAAATCCTTTTTTGAAGTTATTGTAAATAAGAACTTCTTCGGCTGATTTTTGAATATCTAGTTTTTTACGACTTATAATATATTTACCATTTATGTAAATATACATATATGCAATAATTGAATTGGTAGCTATGTTATAGTCAATATTGAGATTGTTGTTTTCAGATTTTTGGTCTGAATAAAAGTCAACATTTTCTTCAAATAAATTAATTTGAATTGGTTGTTCTAATTCTATATGTTTAGATATAGGATGGTTATCATTTTCTTCTCTATTTATTTTAAATATTAGATTATTTTCATTTGATAGTCCATTACTGAATTTTCTTTCAAAAAAGAATATTAAATCATTTCCAGTAATAACTCTCGTTTCATTTCCTTGTCTTTGATAGAAATTATCAAAATATGATACTGGTTTATCATATGACGGAATAATTATTTCACAATATTCTAAGTTGTTCGAACTTAAAAATTTAAATTCAATATGTGAATTAACATCTTTGTTAAATGATTTAACTATAGTGGCTCTAATCTCTCTTTCAAATTTATCACTAGTAGCTGATTTACCAAAATAATCATAATCATTTTGCAAACCTATTATTTCGCCTGAATCATTTACCCCGATAAATAAACTTCCACCTTTTGAATTTAAAAAACCAGCAATTGTTTTCATTATTATGCTAGATTGTTTTTCTATATCAAGACTATTATTACCCGCATAATACACAAAAGAAGTTTTGAATTCTCTATATGTCCCTTCTTTACCAAGATGTAATATTTCTTCTACTAATTCTACTTCTTTTTCTTCAGAAATAAAATCGTTGTTTATAACTGATATAACATCATTAAATGTATCTACTTTCTCATTAGATAAAAATTCAAAAATCAAATCTTTAGTTCGAAGAAGAATTACATCATTAGGGCTGTCAAATTTTAAAAGATTGTGAGCTAACAGCATATTTATTAGCTTTAACTCCTCAGCATTCTCAACCTCTTTTCGAAGTGCAATTAATTCGGGGATACTTTCTAATTTATTAAATAGGTTAAGATATTTATATCTATCATTTATTACTTCCAATGATTTAAATATGCTTGTTGTTTTTTCATCAATAGGTTCAAACTCTAAACTAATTTCATTGTTAGATTCTTGCTTGAAATTGTATATGTTTAGATAATAATTGATTAAACTTTCAAAATAGAATGATTTAGGGCTTTTGTTTACAGATGAAAGTAGTTTTAACAATTGTAAACATTCAACTTTTCGCAAATTATCCTTCTCAAAATGCATTATATTTTCAATACAATTAATTAATTCAGATAATAATTTTTCTATTTTTTTTGAATTGTCGATTTCGACTTCGCTTACACTAATTATTCCTGTTCTAACAAGAAAATTTCGTAAAACCTGTTTTTCATTGAAATTTCGTTCAGAATTTGCAATATAAGCTAATCCTAATGTGGATTTGTTAGAATTTAAATCTATAATTTTAAATTTATATACTTTTCTTTCCTGTATTTCATTATTTTTATCTCCAATATATATTGATGCAAAATGACCATTTTCAGTTATTAAAAAGGCAATATTTGCGTAAATATGCATGACTTTTGCGTCCACAACATCATCAATATTTGTTTCATCTAAGGTTCTAATCCAAATTTCATTAGACATGGTGAATGTTATTCCCGCTTCATCTATTTTTTTTATTTCTACAGTTAATTCATCACCTGAATTAATGACATCTTCAAAGTCTTCAATATTCTTTCTAAAAATATCATTTAAATTGATAATCCCTTCACCTTCAAAATTGGGTTCCATAATTTTCAAGAATAATATCTTATTATTATTCTTCATGTAATTTTTAGCAATAACTCTAACACTTTGGCCAGCAGATAAGTCTGAATTTAAGTTATTAACTTCAATTCGCTTGATTTCTAAATTAGTAAAGTATTTTTTCCAATTAATAGTACAATCATTAATGTTTAAGTTATTATCGATATTTAGTTCGCTTTCAATATCATAATGACTAGAAATACAAATACTATTGTTAAAAAAAGATTTTAAAGTATTCAGTTTTAAATCTCTAGTTCTGCCATTATAAAGCTGTTGTCTTGATAATATTGCCCATCCATTCCTTGTTGAATATATGGCTCCATTATTGTTGTAAACCTGACTATTAACGTACTCTTTTGGAGCATTTTGATTTTCAATAACTAATTCGTTAAAAATATTTATATCAAAATTTGCTACTAAGTCTGTTTTTAAAGAAATAGATTGAGATGTAACAATACATTTTATTGCTTTGTTTAAAAAACTTATTTTAATATTTTCATCATTAGTAAGGTGACTAAGATATCGAAACATTATTGCAGACTTTAAAATAGCTATTTCATAGTTTTTGTTTTTATTATTTAATATAATTTGTAAACCTAAAATTTTTATAATATTCTGTAAAGCATTCTTTGTTTCATCGTCAATGAGGTTTTGTCCGTTATTTAATAAGACAGGATTTAAATCATACTTTTCAATGTTTATTTTATATTCTAGTATTCCGATGAAGTTATTTACATCAAAAGTATTTAATAGGTCTCCCTTATTTAAAAGTAAAATAATCTCAACAATTTCACTTGTATTTTTAAGATTATTATGTGAAGTATTGAAAATAAGATTCTTAAAAATATTTACTTTATCATCTCGCAAATAACTACTAACTCTCAAGGTCTTTAATACATCTTGAATGTAATGTTCACTTTGCTGATTTTTTATCAGTATTAAAGCTTCTTTTCTTATTCTAGCATTTTTAAGTTGTTGTTCTGCTTTTTGAATGATAGTAGGTCTTTTTTCAGGACTGAATTTTTGTAAAAAGTCAGAACCTTCTAGCATCCATTCTTCAATTTCAAGATATAAATCAGAGAATTCAATTGCTATTTCTAACAAGTTTTCTTTTACAGAATTATGGATATATTCATTCAAAAAACTCAAATAAGAAAAAACCCAAAGATTTTCTCTTTTCTCGTAATCTTCAAATAATTGTACGTAATGCTTTTCTTTGTAAATATCTTTTTTAAGTTCATCCCTAATAAAATAAAAATATCTATCTATCTCATCTGATTTGTTTATAAATTCAAAAATTGATTCAACATAAGTAAATGAACCATGTCTTTCAGGTGCATCTATATTAAGTACCACATGACCTTTTTCATCAATTCTTTTTACATATAGCCAAATATTTTGCCCCGATTGAACATCTTCAAATTCATCATTATCAAAATCATTACTATAGAGTTTATGAGTAAATCCATATTTATCTGTAAGAATAAAATATTTAGAATTATTGTTGGAGTCATTCTCTTGTGAAACAACATTAAATTCATGCTTATTGCCTTCCTTATATAAATTGAGAAGCAAGTTATACCTATCTTGAAAAAGCTTTATTTTATCCTCTGATACTTGTGCTACAATACAAACAATTGTTTCAGGTAAATTATCTTTATTTTGAAAAGAGAATGATTTAACTGTCGATTTATAACCTTGATAATCTAATAATATTATAGAAATATCTTCATCAATAACCCTAAAGCCTTCAACTTTAAATTCATATTTCTCTCCTAATTTAAATAGACTAGTTGCATCTTTTGCGTCATTTTCTAATGTAAAAAAGGCTCTGTTAAAAGTGTTTTTTGATTGAAAAATAAGATGATTTTTTTCTTTGTCTATTCTATCAATAGTTAGTTTTATTTTTTTTTCATCAACAATATGTTTTTCAAACGAGAGAGGTATGAAGGAAGTATAATCCTCTGAATTTTCAATAATAAAACCTTTTTCTATTTTGTCTACAATGCCGAATTCATATTCTTTACCCTCGATAAAATCATTTAAAACACTATACTTCATAGATGGTCTTTCTAAACTATCTAATGAATTTATCTGCATTACGACATTATCATTTACTAATTTTGAGATTTTTTTACAAGCATATGTTAAACCAGTTCGTTCATTTAATAAAATTGTACTTCTGTCCTTTTGTTCAATAATTTTAAATTTTACATGCTCGTTCAAACTAAGTTTTCCACTGTTAGTTAAAATTATTTTTGGATGTTTTTCTTTTATATTATCCATTAAATCAGATACAATGCTTAATTTAAGTGAATTATCATAGCAAAATTTATTTACAAGTAGCGCACAGGTGGTTTGGTTTATTTTCAAATTGGGATTTGACACCATTACTATACCTTTCGATTTCAAAAAATCTATAGCTGTTTTAAGTGATATGTCTAATTTTCTTAAAATTTTCGATAAACGAATTTCTGCATCATTCATTTTATTTCCTTTTATATTTATTTTTCTAAGTTTCTTACTTTCTAAACTGCTGATAAACCTTCTTCAACATATAATCCTTTACAATATTTCCAAACTCTTTATCATTCATCATTTTGGTGAAAATATCCTGATTTTGTTCCATTCTGCTTATGGTTGTATCCATGAATTTATCCTCAAAACCATATTTAAAATTTTCCATTGTATTGGATTTGGCTTGAAGTCCTAAACTATTATCAGCTATCAACTCTTCATATATCTGGTCAAAATAGAGTTTATCAGCTGTACTAAATTCTGTTCCAAATCGTTTGTTTAACACGTTTATGATTTCCGATAAAGCAGTTTCTTCTTCTTGACTCATTCTAATTCCAGCTGAACCACCACCTTCTAATTCATAAACGCTTTGTGGTTCTAGGAGAATATCTTGCTCGGCAATTTTTTGAAGGCGGTAATATTCTAATGAAACTTCGTCACCCAACTTGAATTTATCATCTTGACTGGTTCGAGGTAATTTCTTGATTAAGTATCTAGTATAGGTAAACAACTTTTCCAAATCAATATCTGAAAATGGCATTATTTGAGTCAAAAATGAATAGGTTCTGTTGAAAACTTGTAAAGTATTTTTTAAGTCCTCTTGTGTTATTTCTGTACCAATTGTATTCTCTTTTGACTGTTCTTTTGGTAGTTTTTTAAATCGGTCAACGGCTGGGTCAACAAAAGAATATAATTTCTTTTGGTCTGAAACAGTAAGGGTTTTCGCAGACTTAAAATACACATTACAAAAATTGTCAACTTCAGAATGCCAAATGATTTGTGAAGCATCTATTTGTGCTTTCAGGTCATACAAATGGTTGGGGTCTGAATTTTCTATGATGGATGTTGATTCATAATACGGTTGAAACGAATTTAAAATATCTTCGGTTTCATTGGCAAAATCTAGAACAAAAGTATCTTCTTTCCCAGCAGACATTCTGTTTAATCGTGATAGTGTTTGAACCGCTTTTACTCCAGATAATTTTTTATCCACATACATGGTGTGCAACAAAGGTTGGTCAAAACCTGTTTGGTATTTATCAGCTACTAACAATAATTGGTATTCATTGGATGCAAATTTCTTGGGCAACATTTTTTCAGCAAAACCATTTAGTTCTACTTCTGTTACTCCTTCGGGTGAGGCTTCATAGATTACTTTTCCTGAAAAAGCTACAATGGTTTTTACATCCGTATATCCTTTTTCGGAGATGTATTTATCAAATTCTTCTTTGTAGCGTACAGCGTGAAGTCTGGAACTACTCACTACCATTGCTTTTGCTTTTCCACCTATTTTTTTTGAAACAACTTGTCTAAAGTGTTCCACCATAACTTCTGTTTTTTGAGCTAGATTGTGTGGATGCAATGACATAAAACGTCCTATTGCTCTCGATGCTTTCTTCTTGTTTACTTTGGGGTCATCTTCTATTTCTTTGGATAACTTGAAGTATGTTTTATAAGTCGTGTAGTTTTTAAGTACATCCAAAATAAAGCCTTCTTCAATGGCTTGTTTCATCGAATACAAATGAAAAGGTTCTGGTTTACCATTGCTTCCTTTTGTACCAAATACTTCTATTGTTTTTGGTTTTGGTGTGGCAGTGAATCCAAAGAAGCTTAAATTATCTTGTTTGCCACGTGCCAGCATTGATTTTCTTATTTCATCCTCAGCATCTTCCTCAAGTCCTGTGTAGGCTTCATCTTTTTCAGCATCTTCTAATGATTTGGATGACAATACTTCTTTCATTTTTTTGGTCGCTTCACCACCTTGAGACGAGTGTGCTTCGTCAATAATCACAGCATATTTTCTAGCTGGGATTTCTCCAATCTTTTCTAAAATAAAAGGGAACTTCTGTAAAGTAGTAATAATAATATTAGAGCCAGCAGTTAAAGCATCTGCCAACTGCTGAGAATCTTTGTCTATCTTTTGAACCACACCGTCTTTATGCTCAAACTGATATATAGTGTTTTGCAATTGTGAATCTAAAACTTTTCTATCGGTGATTACGATTACCGAATCAAATATTCTGTTATTGTCATTATCATGTAAACTTGATAAACGATAAGACAACCAAGCAATTGAATTGGATTTTCCTGAACCAGCTGAGTGTTGAATTAGGTAATTTTTTCCAGCTCCATTGCTTCTTGCATCTTCAGTAGCTTTTCTAACTACTTGCATCTGGTGAAATCTCGGGAAAATGATGCTTTCTTTTTTCTTTTTAATTCCATTTAGTTCAAATTCTTCCACACTGAGGTGAAGGAATTTACCAATGATGTCCATGAAACTGTCTTTTGTCCAAACTCCAGCGTTTCCATCAGGAAGTTTATCCCATAAATAAGAAGTACGGTAACCGTGTTTATTCAAAGGATTTCCAGCTCCATTATTATTTCCTAAGTTGAAGGGTAAATAGCGAGTGCGTTTTCCATCTAATTTAGTGGTCATATAACATTCATCAGCATCTACAGCAAAATGAACTAAAGCTCTTTTTTTAAATAGAAAGATTGGTTCATTAGGTTCACGGTCGTACACATATTGCTTTTTAGCATTTTCTACGGATTGACCAGAAAACTGATTTTTAAGCTCTATAGTTGCAATTGGTAAACCGTTTAATGCAAATACCATGTCAAGTGAGTTTTTACCCACACGCTCATAATACACCTGTCTTATGACGGATAAGTTATTCTTGTTGTATAATAATTCTGCATCAGGGTTTAAGGTACTTTCAGGCTTGAAAAATGCCATTTGAAATTTAACCCCATAATCAGTAAAACCGTTACGAATAACATCAAGAATACCACGTAAGTCTATTTCTTTGATTAAGCGTTGGATTACTTTTTTATCCACTTCGTCTTTGTGAATATTAGCCAATTTAGCCCACAAAATAGGTTGGGATTCTTTCAGAAAGTTGATGATGTAAGCAGGAAACAATCCTGTTTGTGCATCAAAATCTTCTGAACGACCTTTAGTGTAACCTCCGTTTTCTAATAAAGCTTCTTCTATTGCTCTTTCAAAGGTTAGTTCCGTATGTATTCCTTTTGCCATTGTTTATAATTCTAAAAAAATTAACAATCCTTCAAACATTGCTTCAGATTGCTCTTTAGTAATTTTATCTTTTGCTACTTCGTAAGATTGCTTAACTTTCATACTACTATCATTACTCAATTGTAAATCCAGTGAATTGTTTAAGAAAACCTCTAAGTTTGGAGAAAGCTCTAATCCTTTTCCTTTAAGTTTAGTTGTATTTAATAATTTGGAGTTATCCAACGGTTCATCTTCATCCCAAATTGAATAATAGTTTGTGATTCCCATTGCAACACAAAGCCCCGTAAAGTAGGCAACACCTCCTTTTCCACCACAACTTATTATTGAAACACCTTTTCTATCTAAATCATAATTCCAATATAACTCAGCTAACGTTTGATAGAATATTTTATCAGAATCACCTTCAACAAGAACTACTTTTTTTGCAAAAAATATTTCATTCCTTTCTGTGTTGAAATGTGTATAAATTTTAAACCTTTGCTTTTCTCCTTCAATGGCATTGATAAAATTTTTGTTTTTTTGTGTATTGATAGTTCCATCTTCAGTTGTTTTACATAACATCTCAATCTCATAAGCACGGGATGCATCTATGAAATTTGGATTATGAGATGTATAAAAAATTTGAGACGTATTAGAAATTTCTTGAAAACTTTTATAGAGAGCTCTTTGAGCTTGTGGATAAAGATAAATCTCAGGTTCTTCAATACCAAAAATCACATTTCCTCCCATCAATTCCGCATAGGTTTGAAAAATTGATATAAGAATCAAATTCTGCATTCCTGAACCCACTTCTTCTGAATCAAAAATTTTATCTGAATGGTCTTCCGTCAATGTTATTTGAAGTGTTTTATAAAACCAATTTAAATTATAAATGTTAAGTTCAGGTTTCATGCCAGAGCTTAAACCTAAAGAGTTATTTGAACAATTTTTCACGAATGAATCAGAGAATTTTTTAAATGTTAAACTTTCTACATCAAAATCATCTTCTAGAAATTGTCGTGGTTCTGACATAATTTCTTTAAATGTTTCTCGTAATTGTTCTTCATTGCCACTATAAAAATTGACATAATTCTGATAAACTTCTTTCATCAGCTTACCTAATAATGTCCAATTTGTTACCCTTAATTGACCATTTAAATCTCTATTTGACGGGATATAAATAAAATGACATTTTCTTTTAAATTCATCATTGACAAAAAAATCACGCTCTACATCGTAACTTTTTAATCTTACCTCACATTTAAATTCGGGATACATTTCCATATAGAGAGTAATGTAATTGATACTATATACTGTACCGTAATATTCGTGAGGTAGCGGAATATTAAAATCAATTTTAATCTCGATAGGTTTACTAGTATCGTTGAACAATTCTCTGGCAACTTTAGCTTTGGTAGCCCAACCTTCACCTAAAGTTAAATCTATTGCTTTAAGAACATTGGTTTTGCCAACACTATTTGCCCCTAAGATTGCACATAGTGAGTTTGGTTCAAGTAAAATCTCCTTTATAGACCTGAAATTTTTAATGTGAATGGTTTTTATCATAAAGATTAATTTAAAATCACATTTCTCACATCCACCTTACCCGTAACCACTTCGCTAATCAAAGCCGTTTTGTATTCTTTTAATAGTTCGATTTCTTGTTTGGATTTTGAAATTAAACTATCTATTCGAATTGTTTCACGGTCGAGGAAATCAGCTATTTGAATTTGTTCTTCAATTGAAGGAATGGCAATAAAAATTTGTTTTAAGTCAGTAGTACTGAATCTAAATACTTTTAAGCCCTTAGCATACTTTTTTAATTCCAAACGAAATTGTCGTGCGTATTGATACAGATACTTTTCGTATAAAACCTTTCGATTAGGTTTTAGTAAAATTTGCTCTCCACCCAATAAACCTATATTTCCATTATTGTAGAAACATGTATGTCCTAAGTCTTCAACTGTCTCAGATGTTGAAATTAGAATGGTATCACCTTTTGAAACAATCTGACTTTCTTTAAAAAACTCACTGTTTACAAAGAAGTTAAAACTATCATCAACAATATCAACTTTATATGTTTTACCATATTGTAGAGCTACATATTCTCCATTTTTAAGTAATTCATCTTTTTTAAAACCTGTATTACCTCTAACAATATCTGTTACCCAATCAATTCTATAGCTTGTCCAATGTTCAGGAATTTCTCCCAGCCATTCAATCCCAGAATCTTTCATCTTAGCTTGTGGGTCTAAACCTTTGGTAACAGCTTGATTGATTACAGCAGTGTGTTCTTCTTGTAATAAACTAATAAACTGCTCTTTTTTAGCAATTAAAGTGTCAATTTGAGAAGTTTTGTGGTCTAGGTAGTTTGAAATTGAAGTTTGTTCATTTAAAGGAGGAACTAGATATTTTTCTTCAAATAAATCTCCATTTGATAAATGTTTTACAGTTGTATAATATGTTAAATCATTAATAATTTGAAGATAGTACGGAAGTGAAAAAAACAAAAAATTAATAGATAATCCATTAATTCCGTATATTTTACATAATCTTTGATTTAGCAAAGCTTTTCCTTTACTCCATTTAGTGATATTAAAATCACCATCCATTCCAATAATAATATCTTCATTATCAATAATAGCGTTATCAATAATTTCACCTTTATAATATGTGGAAAAATTTGCTGATTTTAAATCCCGTATTCTTACAAGTGGCATCCCATCGTTTTCGTCTTTGGAAAACAAATTACTATTAAATGGATATCCATTAGTGAATCTTAAAACCTCTTTTCCTCTTAAAATATTCCAATGCTCTGGAACTTCACCAATCCATTCAATCCCTGAATCTTTATAGTTATCGTACTTTTTCATTATCCAATAACTTCTTTAAGTAAACCATCTGTTTCTTGCTCAATCGCCATAATGTCTTTACGAATATCATCCAAAGAACGTAAAGGTTTATATTTATAGAAATATTTAGTAAAATTAACCTCGTAACCAATATTAGTTTTACTTTCGTCTATCCAAGCATCAGGAACGTGTGGCAACACTTCTTTTTGCATGTATTCTTGCATATCAATTGTCAACGGAATATTCTCGGTATCACGTAAAGAAGAATCGGCTTTCGGGTTTCCTTTTTTATCGGTTACTATTTGTCCTTTGTCATTACGTTCTGGTCGTTCTACAGTTACCTTAGCATATCCAAAATTTTTGTTGTCGAATATCTTAGAACATTCAGAAGCTTTGAAACTACCGTAAATTTCGGTGATTTCAGCAATTTGTTTTTTGGTAATTTCGTTACGCTTGTTACCTAATGATTTACTCATTTTCTTGAAGAAATCAACGGCATTTATCAGTTGTACTTTTCCTTTGCGTTCTTTAGGCTTGTGGTTGGAAATTACCCATACATAAGTTGATATTCCTGTATTGTAAAACAATTGATTAGGTAGTGCAATTACCGCTTCTAAGAGGTCGTTTTCTATAATCCATTGACGAATACTGCTTTCGTTTTTAGTCTTGCTGGGAGAGCCAGAAAAGAGTGGTGAACCGTTGAATACCAATGCCAAACGAGAACCACCATCTTCAGGACGTTTCATTTTGCTCATTAGGTGCATCAAGAATAAAAACGAGCCATCACCCACAGAAGGTAATCCAGCACCAAAGCGTCCACCATGTCCTAACTGTTCATGCTCTGCTTTTACAGGTTTGGCAAATTTTTCCCATTTCACCCCAAAAGGAGGGTTGGTAATTAGATAATCAAATTTTTCGTTCTCTAATTTGTCTTCAGAAATAGAATTTCCTTTCTTGATGTTGGAAGCATTTTGTCCTTTTATCAACAAATCTGATTTACAGATTGCATAGGATTCTGGATTTAATTCTTGTCCAAATACTTCTAGACGTGCATCAGGATTCAACTCATTTAAGTATTCTTCAGCAACAGATAACATTCCACCAGTTCCAGCACAACAATCATAGATGGTTTTGGTGATTCCTTTCTTGGTCAAAATATCTCTATCGTTCAAGAACAGGATATTTACCATCAGTTTAATTACTTCACGAGGTGTAAAATGCTCTCCAGCGGTTTCATTTGAAATCTCAGCAAATTTGCGAATCAATTCTTCAAACATATATCCCATTTCCATACTTGAAATGCGGTCAGGATGTAGGTCTATTTCTTGAAAACGTTTGATAACCATGAACAATAAATTGTTGTCATCCATTTTATTAATTTGGTTTTCAAACTCAAATTGCTCAATAATTTCTCTGGCATCTTCAGAGAATCCGTTGATGTAGTTTCTAAGATTTAAAGCAATATTGTTTGGGTCAGCAACCAACTTATCAAAAGTAAAATTGCTTCGGTTGTGAAATTTATATCCAGAAGCCCTGTTCAATAATGCATCAAGGTCTTCAATTCCAGTATTTTTTAATTGTTCGTGTTTTTTTAAAACATCCTCTTTTGAAGATTCTAAAACGCAATCCAATCTTCTCAGTACAGTTAATGGTAGTATTACTTTACCGTAGTCACTTTGTTTGTAATCACCTCTTAGTAAGTCAGCAATAGACCAAATAAAATTGGCTGATTCTTTAACGTTTTTCATTTATTATTTTGAATTGAAATAGTATTTAATGTTCAATTAATGTCATTGACTCTTAATTACCTACTCGATTAACATTGTTATAGGTATCTAATAAGCCTGTTTTATGAATGCTAAAAGTAAGATAAAATATCCCATTTATCATACTATTATTTGTAACTATTGAAAGTATTCATTGATGCATTAATCCCATATTTCAATGCTAATAATCATTTTTTAAGAGTCACATTCTTTTATAGCAATACATCATTCCTAATTTACTTTGGTAATATGTGTTTTGCAAGGTTAAAGAATAAAATGATAGCATCCTTACGGTTTTCCGCATTTTGTGTCTGTTTTATTTTTTAAGCTTTATGAATAATCGGTTTGAAGGAGTAATTATTCAGATGAAATTTGAAATACCGAAAAAATGATTCATAATTTTAATTAAAAAAAAATGGAAAACGCAATCCTATTACATAATTTGGCACCCAAAGATTTGGAGGAATTAATCACAAGAGTGGTAAGCAAACAACTAGAAGCATTTGTAAAAAATGCACCTATCGAAAATCCAGACGAATTATTAACCAGAGCGGAAGCATCTAATTTGTTGAAGATTAATATTACTACATTACATAATTGGACTAAAAAAGGTCAAATAATAGCATGCGGTATTGGTAATAGAGTCTATTATAAACGTGGGGAATTGATGGGAAGTTTGATTCGAATTAACTAATTAAAAGACTGATTTTGATGGTAAAATAATTTCAAATTCAAAAAATATAGGGAGTGTGAACACAGTATCATATTTATGAAGTGATTATTGACTGAAAAGGGTTTTAGAAGGGTGGTAATCAATGATTGGGAATATGTGGTGATAGAACGTTTACAGGAGCATGTGGGGGAACTAGGGAGGTTTTTTACCCCATTAAGAAGCAAAAAGGTACGATGGGCTGGGTCTATTTGTTCAAGTTGAGATTGGATGCTGTAATCGCTCACCTTTTCCTAGGGAAGTTGAGATGTTAGCTTCCGAAAAACTTATTTTTGAGTTGAGATAGGTTTTTCTTGAGTATTAAAGTTATTAGGTTTTTAAATAAGTTTAGTTGATATGTTTTTTCTTAACCTTTATCTTTATGTGTTAGTGATGTATCGGAGTATAAACGAAGATACTCACTAGAACACATAATAATTTAATATACACACTCTCACCTCACGGAGTGAGTTATATTACTATTATAGTATATGGTATAAAAACATTACCAAGAATTGGTAAAGAAATCATACCAACTTTTGTGAATAAAAATATATTTCAACGAAAATCAAGATTTGTGAGCTACTCTCAATGAAATAAATGTAAAAATAATATGATTGGTTTTAAATAAGATTGACTTTTTTTTAAAATTGATTATACTTGTTTAATATTATTGTAAGATTAAAGATGTTAGTTTGTAGCATGTATTAAAATCTAAATGATTGATTATTTTGGTTGCTGATGGGGTCATGTCCATCAGCTTTCCTCACCAAACACAAGAGGAGAAAATAACAATGAGGAAATAAAATTATAATGACAAACAAAACAGTTATTCGTAAAAATAATGAAGGTGGTAAATTTACCACCATACACCATTCAATACTATTGGATACAAGACTATCAGCAACCGCTTTTAGACTATTGACCATGATACTGTCTGATTCTGATACTGAATTCAATTTATCACAAACTCTTTATTGCAATAGATTAGGTATTACTAAGCCAACTTTTTTTAGAGCTATAGATAATCTAGAAGATAATGGTTATTTAAGAAAAACGGAATTAAAAACCAAAAGCACAAAGAACACAAAAACAGTAAAAAAACTTTACAGTTATACTATTTCTGAATTTGGAAATCTCAATTCAAAAGACAAAAAAGTAGAAGAATCGGTTATTGAAAAAAAGGAAAATTTTCAAGAAACCACACCAACTCAAAATGAAGAAAAAGCTCCAAACTCAGTCGTTGCTAATGAAGTAACCAAAGAGTCTGCTCAGCCTCAAGTAGAAATAAAAAATGATTTAAGCGATTATTTGGAGTCAATTGACAATTTATTAAATTATCCAAAGCCTCATGAATTAGTTATTGACATGATGGTAAAAGAACTACCAATTGTACATATTAAAAAAGAGGTTGATAAATTTTTAAAAGGTGTATATAATGAAAATCTTGCCTACGCTAGTAATAATGAAAATCATTCAAAAGCATTTGTTGATTTTAAAAGTTGGCTAAAAACTGAGATTTTTAAAAAGCATAATTTAGATTTGGATGCTAAAAGTAAGTGGACGACTTTGAGATTAATTAAACATGGTAAAAAATTCAGCACCGATTTAGAAACTAAGATGGGAGATTATTATGAAAGTGCAAAAGATTAAGAAAATGTAATGGAAGGGTTTGGCATCATTGCATCTATAAAACTACAATAAGATAAATTTTATTTAACTACCTTAATTACCCTTATTAAACATTTAATTATATTTGTTAAAAATATTTTTTATGCTTGCAATTTATTGTCGTACATCCAAAAATAAAGTAGATGGAACAGACTATTCAATCGAAACTCAGCAACAGGGTGGTTTGAAGTTAGCTATCCAATTAGGTTTAGAACATAGATTTTATGTAGATGAAGGAATGAGTGGAACTTTGGCTATTGAAGACAGACCATCATTAGCTGATATGATGTCTGATTTAAAAAAAGGTACAATAACTGATATCTACTGTATTGACCAATCAAGAATTGAGCGAAATTCAATAGTATGGGATATGTTTTCTGCTGAATGTCTAAATCATAAGTGCAAATACCATCCAAATGGAATCGAATTTGATTTGACCAATGACGAAAGCGTCTTTAATTCAAAATTGATGTCTCTAGTCAATTCCTATTATGCGAAAATCACATCAAGAAAAGTAAAACTAGCAAATTACAATAAAACTCTTAAAGGTAAAACTCACGGAATGAAACCTTACGGCTATCAACGTGATGAAAATAATGATTATCAGATTTTTGAAGAAGAAGCTCAATATGTACGTAAGATGTATGATTTGTCATTACAAGGAATTGGCACATATACAATTGCAAATATTTTGAATGAAGAAGAAGCTCCAACAAAATTTAATCGATTTAAAGGGAGAATAAAAAGAAAAAATGAATTCACCAAGAAAATTACTGAGTTCGAAAAAAGTAATGTAAAATGGAGAGGCAATGTCATTCATGACATGTTAAGGAATCCTATTAATAAAGGCATTCGAATTTGGAACAAAAATGATGTTGAAAGAAGAGTTGAAGTCAAACTTAATGTCCAAATTATTTCTGACGATTTGTGGGATAAAGTAAATGAGAATCTTTCTAAAAACATTAAAAATGTTGGTAAGAAAGCAGAATATCATTATTTACTTAATGGGCTAATTATTTGTGGTCACTGTGGTAATGAATTTCTAGGGAAGAAAAGACTGAGAGGGAATGACAACTCCTATAAATGTAAGGGTAAGAGACCACCACATAAAGATTGTCCAGACAGTAGAGCGATTTCACTTCCTAAAGTAGAGAATTTTATAATTCAACACTTATTTAAGACTAAAAATCTTAAAGATTTATTGATAGATGCTCCAAAGAGTAATCTATCAATTCCACTAAGAGAAAAACTAATTAGTAAGAAGAAAGAGTTAGTTCAGTTGGAGAAACAAGTTGAACGTTTAGTAAAATTATTAAGAGACCCAGACTTAGAGGATGATGAAACTTTTAAAGAGGACTACAAATCAACGAAAGTAAAAAGGGTTAAATTAAATTTAGAAATTGATGACCTCCAGATAAAAGTTTTAGAAATGGAAAATGAGACCAGAAACTCAAGAACCAAAACTTTGATAGAAACTTATACTGACGATATTCAATTTGATGAAATTAAACGTTTGGTGCATTCATTGATTGAGAGCATCAAAATACATCATTCAAAACAAAACAAATTTGGATATTATTTTATAGTTATCAAATATAGAAATTACTCTGAGGAATCTACATTTACCACAGACTGGAAAGGCTTGAAGTGGTATTGGCATACACATTATCGAGAAAAAGCATTAAATGAGGAACAACTTGCTGAAGACATTGAAATGCTTAAAGCTAATTACGAACGCAAAGGCATACCATTTAATGAAGAAGACTTAATTGACTATGAAGGAAATACTACTGTTTCGGGTATGATTGGAGAAAGTGTTGACCTAAATCCAAAAGAATTAGTTTTATTTGATTAATACCATCTAAATTACCCTTACTTACATGTTTATTCGCTTGGCTGCAGAATTGTTCAGAGGGTCTGAAATGTGTTTTTGGGTTCTAGATTGATGTGGAATTTCGAAGAATGTCTTTTTGAATTCCGAGATGCTATTTTGCATGGTTTTTAACTCTTGGTTTTTAGCATATACGGATTCTAATCCATCATGGTTTTCATAGATGTTTTTTAGACTTCTGATAAAACTTGCAAAATCCTGACCGTTAAAAGTGCGATGCACAAAAGTTTCTAGTCGTTCCAAATCATTTTCGGAATGTGACATAACAAAATCATAAGGTGCATTCCCCATTAAATCCATCATTTTATGGGAATTTTTTATAATCATTTTGCGATTTCCCCAGGCTATTGTAGCACTAAGAAAACCGGCAATTTCGATATCTTCTTTTTGTGAAAACAAATGCGGAATTTGGACAGGATCACTTTCGATAAAGTCGAGTGTGTTGTACTGTACCACTTTTTCGTCAAGAAACGATTTGAGTTCTTTTTTATTCATTATGTGAAATGCGTTTGGAATAAAATCCGTCGCCTAAATTAGAAGTTCGTAGCTGCGGTTTTATATAATAATACTGCTTGAAATAATCAATTTGAACTTTGTTCACGCAAGGCAAATCGCCATTGGCAGTGCCATAAAAAAAGAAGTTTTCTTGAGGAGAATTATAGTTCAAGTTACCTTCATTTATTTTTTCGAAAGCTATTTCGGCGTATTTAGAGTTTTTTTGTGGAAATAAAATTTGATGCCAACTATAGAGTTCTTTTTGCTGGTGTAGTTTGTTTGCTGTGAGGTTTTTATAATTGATAAATTCAATTGAAATAAGAGGAAAAATAATAATAGCAAGTAATGATAATCGAATAATATTAGTGTTCATTTTAAAATATGTTAAAAAAGAACTTACTGCTAAAACAGATAAAAACACAAATTCTGGCAGGAAAAATCGAAATTGTGGCGAAGTTAAAAGCAGTATTATAAAATGGAAAACAAGAATTAGTAACAATATTTTGTGTTTAATTTGCTTCTTAAATTTGATTATAAATAATCCAAAAACAAATAAAATAAGTATCCCAAAATTAAAAAAACGATTAATACCTTCAAGATTTAACCACGATTTTAAGTTGATTGATAATGAAGGATTATAGAAAGATTCGTTTTGGCTATAACCTTCTCTTTTGGTGTAATCAGAAATGAATTTTAATACTTCTTCCGGAATTTTCCAATCAGTATGTAAAGGTAAAATATCAAATGGATATAACGGATAACCTGTGATTATAGCGTTTTTTAGTAATAAAATAATAGCTATTAATGTTCCGAAAATGAATAAAAACGAAATTCTTTTTTTGTCAAAATGATGTAAATAAATAAAAAGTAATCCAAAAGGAGCAATGGTAATTTTTATAAACAGAAGGTATAAATATAAAAGTGTTACAATTTTGAAATTATCCAGAGAATCTTCTTTGTCTAAAAAATAATAGAAAAGAATTTGGGACACCAGTATTATTGATAAATCAGGGGAAGGTGCATTGATAAATTGAAAAAAAAGAATATTGAATGTCAGAATAAATCCGATCCAATGAATTTCTCCGTTCCTTGAATTTTTTTTTTCGAATTCAGTGATAAAATAAACGGAGGATAATAATAGTAAAAATCCATTTATATCATTGATCCTATCGGTAAAGAAACTAAAATTAAAACCCGCTTGCAAAACGTGAAACGGTGATGTTTGTCCTAAATAGATATGAAGATTAGCTAATCCTTTTACGAATCCATATTCGTTAATCCATTTTATGGTTTGTACATAATAGCTTTCGTTATCAATTAGAAAAGGTGATTGCGCACATTTGAATAATGCAAAAATAAATATTGTTGAAAGGATAAGTTTTGAAATTGTTGAGATCCATAGTAAGTCCGTTTTTATTTCTTTCAAACTATTTTTTATATCTCGTAATTTCCAGAAAGAAAATCCAATGACAATAAGAAAATTAATAAGAAAAACAATCCAGCCAATTTTAAAGAAAAAGCTGCATATACTTAATCCAAAACATTGCATAAATATGCCCAAAAATATAGTGATATAATTATCAGTAGTGTTTATTTTGAATATTGATTTTGCTATGATTCCTGTAGGAATGCAAAATAATAACAGAACAACCCAACTTAATGCTATTATAATCATTAATACTAATTTGAAATTAAGCCATCAACCATTACTAATTTTCTATCGGCCATATTCGCTAAATCTTCATTATGGGTCACAATGACAAAGGTTTGCCCAAACTCATCACGCAATTTAAAAAATAATTGATGCAGGTTTTCAGCCGAAGCGGTGTCAAGATTTCCCGAAGGTTCATCTGCAAAAATGATTGCCGGTTTGTTGATTAAAGCTCTTGCAACCGCTACACGTTGTTGTTCTCCGCCAGAAAGTTCATTGGGTTTGTGATTCATTCGATGGGAAAGTCCAAGATAAGTCAGCAGTTTTTTTGCTTCAATCTCCGTTTCCGATTTTGATTTATTAGCAATAAAAGCGGGAATGCAAACATTTTCTAATGCAGTAAATTCAGGTAATAATTGATGAAATTGAAAAATAAAACCTAAATTTAAATTTCTGAATTTAGATAAGGTTTTGTCATTCATAGTCAGAATGTCTTCATTGTTGATGCGTAATTCAATTCCATTTTCGACTGTAGGCTTGTCTAAAGTTCCAAGGATTTGCAAAAGAGTCGTTTTCCCGGCTCCCGAAGCCCCTACGATAGAGACAATTTCTCCTTTTTGAATATGTAAATCGACTCCTTTCAACACATGTAGTTGATCGTAATATTTATGTAGATTTTTGGCTTGTATCATTTTGAAACTATTTTCACAAAGAAACAAAGATTTTAATGATTATTAAATGCATCCCAATATATTTTGCTTTGACAAAATATAAACTTTAGTTAATATCGAATAATCAGTTCGTTTTAATGAATAAATTTGATTCTAAATTGGTAATGATGAAAAAAATAATTGGTATTTTTCTGGCGCTATTGCCTTTTTCATTTTGTGCAAAAGAAAATAGAATTAATGTGCCAAAAAGTAAAGAAATAAAAAATATGGAAATACAAAACGGATTGGAAGTTGCAACCTTCGCAGGAGGTTGTTTTTGGTGTACAGAAGCAGTTTTTTTAGAATTAAATGGAGTAAAAAAAGTTGTTTCAGGATATATAGGCGGCAATACGGTGAATCCAACCTACAAGGATATTTGTAATGGAGATACGGGCCATGCGGAAGCTATTGAAATTACTTTTGATCCCAGCCAAATAAGTTTTGGAGAATTATTGGAAATATTTTTTGCAACACACGACCCAACTACGTTAAATCGTCAGGGGAATGATATTGGGACACAATATCGTAGTGAGATTTTTTACCACAATCCTACCCAAAAACAACTTTCCGAAGATTATATTGCTTTGATGACTAGCGAGAATACATTTGGTAAACCAATTATGACCAAGATTTCTGCCACTTCTAAATTTTATGAAGCCGAAGATTATCATCAAAATTATTACAATCAAAACAAAACACAAGGATATTGCAGTTATGTGATTACTCCAAAAATTGAGAAGCTGAAAAAAGTGTATCAAGACAAGCTAAAAAAATAATTGGCATTGGATTTGTACAACTTTCTAGTAAATTGAAATAGTATGACAGAGCAAGTGCCCGTTAGTACAGAAAATAATAAAACAAGAAATCTTATATTAGGAATTCTGTTTGATGCAATAGGATTAGTATCGTTTACGGTTCCGTTGGTTGGTGAGTTTTCCGATGTGATTTGGGCACCATTGGCGGGATTTTTAATGACCTGGATGTATAAAGGAACGATAGGACGAGTAGGAGGTGTGGTTACTTTTCTGGAAGAAATTTTACCCTTTTCGGATTTTATTCCAACGTTTACATTGACTTGGATTTATAAGTATTGGATTAAAAACAAAAACGCCTCGTAATTGAGGCGTTTTTTTATTTTTTAAAAAGAAATCCTAATCCCATGCGTTTTAGCATCTTTTTTTCGAATGCCCAAAAGAAACTGAACTGCCCAAAAAGAAATCCTATTAGAACTAAAAGCACTTGGTATATTGGAAAAATCAGAATTAATCGCACTGGTGTAAACCAATATCCTAAGTCTTCTTTTGTAATTCCCAACCAAAAACAAAACGGTTTTGACAACCATGCCGAAGCCGAGCCGGTAATTGCAAAAACGATAAATATGATTATGAGTTGGAAATTAGATTCAATTCCCCAACGTTGTTTTAGTTTATTCATTTTTATTTATAATGATTACAAATATAGTAACATTATCTGATGGGGACTAAACCAAAAAGTTTTTGTTTGTAGGTATTTTGAAAATAAATCATGTAATTGTAAATCAGATAATTTACTTCGTAGCCATAATCAATATTTGGATCATAATTGATGGACATTTCATATAAATTTGGATTGTATCGCATAGGTTGCATAACACGACTATTCCACTCGCTGACATACAATTGATTTTTATTCTCTAAATAGCTTTGAGAATGATATCCTCTTGGGTATGCCCTGGAGTTAAGCCATGTGCTAAAACCGGGATCAATAATGATAACTTCATATTCGAGCTCGTCATTGGCAATTCGCACGGTATCGCCTTGATTTACAACAGGTTTTTCGGTACTTGGAAAATTAGACTTTGAAGTGTTACAACTAAAAATAGAAACTAGAATAATTGCTAATAGATAAACACTATTTTTCATAATCAGAAAATTGAATATTAAATTTACAAAATTAAATGATTTGTTTATAGCGTTTTAACATAAAAAAATCACCTACTAATTGTAGATGATTTTTTATAAATATTTTTACTTTTATTATTTTCCAAAAAGTTTGCCTAGTATGCTTCCTATTCCACCACCTTTTTTTGTAACGACTGACATGGCATCACTTATATCTACTTTTCCATCTGCATTTTGGTCTAAACCAAATTGACCTCCATATTTAGATATAGCCTCCATTATGCCTGAATTTTGGGTGTTATTACCAGAAATAGCTCCAATAATATCAGAAATTTGAAAGCTACTGTCATTTGGATCTTTAGCTTTATTGATTAAAGATCCTAAAATTTGAGGAATTAAACTTCCTGCAACACTAGAGGCAGTTTCACTATTGACACCAAATTTTTCGCCTAAGCTTCCTGTAAGTTGTTCGGTGAGTTTTTGTACTACAGGATTTGAACTGTCTTGTGCATTATTTCCTTGAAATAAACCAGCAAGTTGATCTGCTCCGCCTTCTGAAACTATTTTTTGTAATCCTGAAAAAATAGAACTACTTGCCTCGGTCATAACTGCTTCATTTTGTTCGTTTGGAATCGCTTGGTTTTTAACAACTGATTCTACTCCAAACTGTTGTGCTAATTGTGTTAATTGTTCAAACATGGAAAGTATTTTTTGATTAGAAATCAAATTTAATGAAAAAAGAGATTTATTAAACAAAGTTAATAAATCTCTTTTTATTTATTTAGTCAAAAAATACTAGCCTAATATACTAATAATTTGTGCAGCTAATTCAGTACCAATTCTATCTTGAGCTTCTCCTGTTGCGGCTCCAATATGAGGAGTCAACGAGATTTTATGATTCATCAAAATAGTCATTTCAGGAGTTGGTTCATTTTCAAAAACATCTAATCCTGCAAATAATACTTTTCCACTGTCTAATGCTTTTACTAATGCCACTTCGTCAATAACACCGCCACGTGCACAGTTTACAATACCTACACCATCTTTCATAATGGCAAGTTCTTTCTCTCCAATGATGTAACCATCTTGAGCGGGAACGTGTAAAGTGATGAAATCAGATTCTTTGAACAAGGATTCCAATGATTGAGAAACGATAGTTGTTGTGATAGATTGACCGTCAAAAAACTCTACTTTAACGTCAACTTGTGGAATAAACATATCAGCAGCAATTACTTTCATTCCTAAACCTAATGCCATTTTAGCGGTAGCCTGACCAATACGGCCAATTCCTACAACACCAAGAGTTTTTCCTCTTAATTCGATTCCGTTAGCATATGCTTTTTTCAAACCTTCAAAGTTTGTATCTCCTTCAAGGGGCATATTTCTGTTAGAATCGTGTAAAAAACGTACACCAGAAAATAAATGTGCAAAAACCAATTCTGCCACTGATTCTGATGACGAAGCTGGAGTATTGATTACGTGAATTCCTTTGCTTTTAGCATAATCCACATCAATGTTATCCATTCCTACACCTCCACGGCCTATAATTTTTAATCCTGGGCAAGCGTCGATGATATCTTTACGAACTTTAGTCGCACTTCGAACTAAAACTACACTTACATTATTTTCGTTTACAAAATTAGCTACTTGTTCTTGAGCTACTTTTGTAGTTATAACTTCAAATCCACCTTTCTCTAAAGCTAGAATTCCACTTTTAGAAATTCCATCGTTGGCTAATACTTTCATTTTTATTTTATATTTTAAGATTGAAAAATTAAATGATTTTAAGTTTCAATCTGTGTTGTTTAATTTGTGATTGATTAAAAATTGACTTTTTAAATCTTTAAATCATTCAATATTTTAATTTTTTAAATTGCCTTTTCCAAAGCTTGCATTACATCAACTAATACTTGAACACTTTCTAATGGAAGTGCGTTGTACATAGAAGCTCTGTAACCACCTACTGAGCGATGTCCAGGTAAACCAGATATTCCTGCTGCTTTCCACATTGTATCAAATGTCGCAGCATGTGCTTCATCATTTAATAAGAAAGTAGCATTCATGTTTGAACGGTCTTGAACAGCTGCAGCTCCTTTAAATAAAGGGTTTCTGTCAATTTCTCCATAAAGTAATGCAGCTTTAGCATTATTTATTTTTTCAATTGCAGCAACACCTCCAAGGTTTTTCAACCATTGTAAGGTCAATAAAGATGCGTAAACAGGGAAAACAGGTGGCGTATTGTACATACTTTCTGCTTTGATATGTTTAGCATAATCCAACATGCTTGGGATTATTCTGCCATTTTTGCCTAAAATTTCCTCTTTCACAACAACCAAAGTAGTTCCTGCTGGACCCATATTTTTTTGTGCTCCTGCATAAATCAAATCAAATTTAGAAAAATCCAATTCTCTTGAAAATATATCAGAACTCATGTCACATACAATTGGCATATCAAGTGACGGAAATTCCTTCATTTGTGTACCAAAAATAGTGTTGTTACTCGTGCAATGGAAATAATCAGCATCTGTAGGTACAGTGTATCCTTTTGGAATATGATTGTAATTTTGTTCTTTTGATGAAGCGACAACAACGGTATCTCCAAAAAGTTTTGCTTCTTTTATAGCAGCTGATGCCCATGTTCCAGTATCAAGATAAGCTGCTTTTCCGCCTTCTTTCATTAAATTATAAGGAGCCATCAAAAATTCTAAACTAGCTCCGCCAGCAAGAAACAAGGCGCTGTAGCCTTTGCCTTCAAGGCCTAAAAGTTCAATAACAATTGCTCTTGCTTCGTCCATTACGGCAACGAAGTCTTTGCTTCTATGCGAAATTTCTAAAAGCGATAACCCAGAATCGTTAAAATTTAAAATTGCTTGTGCTGATTTTTCGAAAACTTCTTGTGGTAAAATACAAGGTCCTGCGCTGTAGTTGTGTTTTTTCATGGTGTAGTTTAAGTCCAAAAAATTAAAGTGCAAATTTCGGCAATAGGAATTTAAAAGGCGTTAAATAATTCGAAATAATTAAACATATTTCAGCTATGTTGTTAACAAAAACGAAATAGTATCGATGTTATCCGCGTAATTCCATAATTTAGGTTTTTGGGTTTGTCCAAAACCAATGCTGTCCTCTATAAGATTGTCACTTACAATGCACTGAATTTGCTCGTTTTCTGATTGTAATCTTGTTTTCAATTCATTGATATCATCATAAAACTCATAAAACACACTAGAAATAGGGGAGGCGTGGCTTTGATCTTCTTTTATTGTCAAAAACCCATTGTCTAATAATTTAAAATTACTCATTAGGAAAACAGCCTTATTGTAATCGTAATTGTTAGCGTATTTTTCATAATGTATTACGTCTTGGTATTCGAATATGGCTTCAAAAAACGTATCAAATATATATCCTTTTGGGACAAAAAGTTTTGAAACATTGCGACAACCCAATCCAAAATAGCGGAATATATCTTCCCCTAAAGCTGCTAGTTGTTCTTTGGTTTCTTTTCCATTCAAGACAGCAATTGAGTTTCTGCTTTTTCGAATGATAGAAGGTTTGTCTTTGAAATAATATTCAAAATAACGTGCCGTATTATTGCTTCCTGTTGCTATTACAGCATCAAAATTTTCTAATTTCCCTTCTACAAAAGTAATGTTATTGGCTAATTCAGGGGCAACTGCCAGGATGTACTTTGCTAAAAAAGGCAACAAATGTTGGTCATTTGAAGATGTTTTTACCAATACGTTATTCCCTGTAATTAAAACTGAAAGGAAATCATGAAAACCCACTAACGGAATATTTCCAGCAAGAATTAAGGCGATATTTTTAGGTTCTTTTATTGGAAAGTCATAAGCCGAAAGCCATTGATTTAAGTTTTCTGCAGTTAATGCTTCTGCCCAAGATTGAATAGCAAAATACACTTGCTCCGGTGTATACCATCCATTATGGGATTGAGATAATTTTATTAATGCTATGAAATCTTCAAAAAACACATTGTTGTGCAAAACACTCGGATTTCGGTAAGTATTATCTTCAGAAAATTGACTTAGGAATTTTCCTAATTCAACAAAAACACTTTTTTTTGTTTCTAATGTCATAATGTTTGCTTATGAATAGTTTTGATTGTAATTTTGTACAAAAATAAGCATAAATATGTCGAAAGTCAAAAGTCCTAATGTCAAAAGAATTTTGACATTCGACATTCGATATTAAGACTTTAAAACTATAGAAAAATGGCAATTATTATAACAGACGAATGTATTAACTGTGGTGCATGTGAACCAGAGTGCCCAAATACAGCAATATACGAAGGCGCAGATGATTGGAGATATAAAGACGGAACAAAACTTAAAGGGAAAGTAATTTTGCCGGATGGTACAGAAGTAGATTCTGATGAAGCTCAAACTCCTATTTCTGATGAAGTGTATTACATTGTACCCGGAAAATGTACAGAATGTAAAGGTTTTCACGATGAGCCACAATGTGCTGCAGTATGTCCTGTAGATTGTTGTATTCCGGATGATAATCATGTGGAAAGTGAAGAAACGTTATTGAGTAGGCAAGCGTTTTTACATAACGAATAAAGATAAAATTTTTATATTTTTACAATAAAAAAAATCCTGTTTGCCACGGCAAACAGGATTTTTTTTGAGGTACTAGGAAACAGATTATTTTTTGATAATTACAAAAGTTTCTACCGTAATTTTGTCTGTTTTGTCATCATAAGATTCTAAAACTAAATTCCCATTGGCATCAAAGTAACCATAAGAAGTTTTATTTTTTGAACTATAAATATAGTTATTGTTTGATGTTTTTCTCAAAACAGCGGCTTTTTCAGCATTAGGTTGGTAAATTGTATATCCACTGTCAGCTAGTTTGACTTCATATTTTTGCCCGTTCAAATCATAATATGCGGATCTATCTACATCAACAATATTTGTAACTCCATTTGCGGTAATGCTAGTAATAGCTGTCACTTCAACCGGAGTTTCTTTTCTTTCTTTGTTTAAGGCATTAGATTCTGCGTCTTTTAATTCGATTTTTTGAATCTCTTTGACTTCTTGAGTTTTTACTGATTTTTTTTGGCCGTCAGAGTTCTTTACAGTAGTAATTGTCGTTTTAATTTCGGATTTAACATTTTTATTTTGAGCTTGAATATTTACTGAAAATAGAAAAGCAACCATTCCAAGAATTAGAGTCTTCATAATATTTAATTTTAGGATTAATATAAAGCTAATTTACAATCCTCTGGTTGAGTACTTGTTACGTAATTATGATAAAAGATTATATAATTTACATTAAGGAAGCTAAATACAATATTTTTAATTTTGTCTAGTAACAATTGCAAAAGTGTCATGTTTATAGTTTTTTGGTAAATTGTTTTAATGATTTAAAAATCATTTAGATATAAAATAATTGTATTTCGTTTTAAGGTAAAAACACGAACTGTAGAAATCATTAGCAATTATTTCTTTTCGTCCTTCTTGAGGTGTAATGTTGCGTGATTCACTCCAGAATGAAATTTTATGATAAAATTGTTTTCCAGTTGCAGATGCTTTATAATCACTAATTTCACAGAGAATGAGCAAAATAAAAAAAGGGCTATCTTTCGACAGCCCTTTTTGATTTATTCAATAAATGAATTAGAATTTATAGTTTAGAGATAAATTAAACATTGTTCCTAATTGGCTAAAGTGCGATCCATCATACGTCATTTGAGAATAACGACCGTTGAATGTCAAATCATTAATTTGATTTTTTAATGTTGTAGGATTGTTTACGATAGCTTCAGCACCAGCTGACCCATCAGATTTTAATTTCCATTCTGGTAACACATTAAATAAGTTATTTACGTTTAAATTTAAAGTAACTTTTTCTGTTGCTTTATATGAAACACCTAAGTCTGTAACCATTTTAGTTAAAAACTCGACAGTTAGTGCTTTGTCATATAAATCAGCATTTTTGAATTTTGCAGGTCCAAAAACCGTATTGTTTAGTGAGAATGAGAATTTATTAATCTCGTAGTCTCCTCCAATTATGTATTTGAATTTAGGACGAGAAGTAAGTAATAAAGCTTCTTGTGTTGCTCCAAATACGGATTGATTTACAGCTTGAACACTAGCTATGTTACGAACAGGACCATCTAGCTTGTTTTCCAAAGTATAATTTCCTGAAAGATTTACGGTTAATTTACCACTACCTAATTCAATGTTTCTATAATTTGCAACTAAGTCTAAACCAGAAGTTTTTGTGTCAATTGCATTTGTGAACCATGATTGAATATTACCCGGGCTGTATGTGATTTTATCTCCTAAAACGATACGGTCTTTTACACTAATATTGTAATAGTCTAAAGTTGCGCTAAAGTTTTTTGAAGGTTTTACTCCAAGTCCGATAGTATAGTTAGTAGAACTTTCTGCTTTTAAATTTTCAATCCCATTTTGTCTTGCAGCTGAAGAAACGTTATTTATAATTCCTTCTAACTGAATACCTCCACCACCAAATGAAGATTGTACTTTTTGAGTGTATATTTGATGTAAAGTAGGTGCTCTAAAACCAGTAGAAGCAGAACCTCTTAAAGTAACTTTGTCATCTGCAAATTTATATCTTGAGCTAATTTTCCAAACAGCTTTGCTGCCAAAATCGCTATAATCCTCATAACGAACAGTTCCTTCTGCTAACCAATCTTCATTTATGTCCAAAGAAGCACTACCGTAAAAACCAATATTGTAGCGGTTAAATTTACCAGAATTCTCAGGTGTATTTCCTTGGTAAGAATCAGCTCCAACCCCTACATAAGAAGCTTCATCGCCTGCTCTTACTTCAAATATTTCTGTTCTAAATTCAGAACCAAATGCAATGCTGAAGTTGTCAAAAATTTGTTTACTAATGTCTATGTTCCCAACATAATGAGTAAATCCTACACCGCCTGGGTTAAAGCGTAGTGGTCCACTATAAAAAGTTGGGTCTGGAGCGTAAATAAAATCTCCGCTGGCATCTTTAGAACGGTTATGAGAATTTGAAACAGTATAATTTTGTTGATTTCCACCAGTTGTAATACTAGCATCTCCGTTCCAACCATCTTTGTTGAATTTGTATCCTAATGTTGCGTTATAATCGTTTAATTCTCCTTCAAATGTAGGGACATAGCCTTGATAAGAAGCAAGTGTACCATTACCATATAATGATGGTAAATAAGGGAAATCTGTTGCAGTTCTCCAATATGGCGTTCTGTAATTTGCAAATGAATTTACTTTTTTATACACATAAGCTGCATTGTAATATACCTGTGCATTTTCGCTTAATTCTTTTCCACCATTCACTAAGAATTTAGCGGCAGCAGTTTCTGGAGCCCCATTAATATTCCCTGCATCAGGACGTTTAGATAAAAAGTTTTGTATGTCAGTTAGAGTGTTTACTCCAGCAGTAGTTCCTCCCCAGTAATTAAATTCACCACCCGCATCTACAGTTCCTGGACGATTTGACATTTCTGTTTTAGAGAAATCTAGCGTATAATTAATAAATCCTTTATCACCTACTGTAGTACCGTTGTTGATACTAATACCATACATTTCTCCGTCTCCTTCACTGGTAACTCCAGTTCTAAGAGTTGCAGATCCTCCGTTAGTGTTCTTTTTTAATATGATGTTCATAACTCCTGCAATAGCATCAGAACCGTATTGAGCAGATGCTCCATCACGAAGTATTTCCACTCTTTCTATAGCATCTGTAGGAATTGCAGAAATGTCTGCTCCTGTCTCACCACGTCCTGGAGACGTTTGAACATAAACTAACGCACTTAAGTTTTTACGTTTTCCATTAATAAGGATTAATGTTCTACTTGGTCCCATGTTTCTGATTTCATAAGGATCCAAAAGCGAAGTTGCGTCATTTACCGGTGTGTTTACCGTGTTAAATGAAGGGATTCTGTACTGTAATGCTTTGTCAAATGTTGCTTGACCTGTCGACATCATGTCTTTTGATGATAATACATCTATTGGAAGTGCAGATGTTGTATTAGTTCTAGCGGCCATTCTGCTACCCGTAACAACAACTTCGTCCAGGTTTTGTCCACCTTCTTCGGATAAAACAACATTTATTACTGCATCTGTAGCAGCTTTCTCTAATTTAGAAAACCCTACATAACTAAAAACTAAAGTAGCGCCCTCTTTTACTTTAATCTTGTACATACCGTCCATATCGGTAGAAACTCCGTTTTGAGTTCCCTTTTCAATAATATTTACACCAGGCAAAGCATTGCCGGTGTTATCTTTTACAACCCCCGAGACTTCTTTTTGTGCAAAAAGAAACGAGACGTTTAATAGAAATAATAATAATGCAAATTTTTTCATAATAAGTTGTGTTTGGTTTTTGTTTGGTTTAAAATCGGCTGCAATATAATTTTTTTTTAACAAAAGATTGGCACATCGTTTAATTTTTTATAAAAAACATATTAAGCCTGTTTAAACTGCAATTTTTACTTACTTAAACATTTATAAAATCTTATATTTGCAAACTTTTAAAGTAATAGCTAAACTTTTAACTGGTAACGGTTATTGGTAAACAAAATGATCATAATGTCACAATCCTTCAGTTTTTTTAAACAAATTAGGATTGCGATACAATATTCTATTAAAAAAATAAATATTATCTACATATGAAAGCAGGGATTGTAGGATTACCAAATGTTGGAAAATCAACATTATTCAATTGTTTATCTAATGCAAAAGCACAAAGTGCGAATTTTCCTTTTTGTACTATCGAACCTAATATAGGTGTTGTGAATGTTCCGGATTCCAGAATAGAAAAACTGGAAGAATTAGTAAAGCCAGAGCGAGTGCAAATGGCTACTGTTGATATTGTGGATATTGCAGGATTGGTAAAAGGAGCCAGTAAAGGTGAAGGTTTAGGAAATCAGTTTCTAGGAAACATTAGAGAGTGTAATGCTATTATTCACGTTTTGCGTTGTTTTGATAACGACAATATTGTTCACGTTGACGGAAATGTAAATCCAATTCGTGACAAAGAAACAATCGATATTGAGTTGCAGTTGAAAGATTTAGAAAATGTTGAAAAACGTTTGGAAAAAGTAAAACGTGCCGCTAAAACTGGAAATAAAGAAGCAATCGTTGAAGAAGCGTTGTTGAACAGAATTAGAGAGACTTTACTTCAAGCGAAATCAGCTAGGACTATTACGCCACAAAATAATGACGAAGAAGTTTTGATGGAAGGTTTTCAATTGATTACTGCAAAACCAGTATTGTACGTTTGTAATGTTGATGAAAATTCAGCAGTTGACGGAAATAAATATGTAGATCAAGTTCGTGAATTGGTAAAAGATGAAGATGCTGAGGTTATCGTGCTTTCTGTAGGTGCTGAAGCTGATATCACCGAATTAGAAAGCTACGAAGAACGTCAGGTTTTCCTAGAAGATATGGGTTTAAGTGAGCCAGGAGCATCAGTATTGATTCGTGCCGCTTACAAATTATTGAAACAACAAACTTATTTTACCGCAGGTGTCAAAGAAGTTCGTGCTTGGACTATAGATGTTGGTTCAACTGCGCCACAAGCTGCTGGAGTTATTCACACTGATTTTGAAAAAGGATTTATCCGTGCCGAAGTTATTGCTTACGAAGATTTTGTTCAATATGGTTCAGAAGCTAAATGTAAAGAAGCCGGGAAATTTAAAGTAGAAGGAAAAGAATACATTGTTAAAGATGGTGATGTCATGCACTTTAGATTCAACGTCTAAAATAAGGCGTAAAATAAAAAATCATAAAGTCGAAAGTTAGCAATAGCTTTCGACTTTTTTTATGCACCTAATCCAGCTTTACACTTTAAGATTTTTCTATCAATCTCTTTTTTCTAATACAAAAAAGGAGCTTCCTTTGGTCGCTCTTTTTTATCAAGAAAAAATAAGATTGATCTGATAAATGCTTTCCGTTGTAAACAAAGTTCACTGAACTCCAATTAAAAATAAAAGCCTTAGTGAAGTAATCCGGGGTAAAATAGCTTTCGGTTAATATCAGATTTCATAGTTTCTTATTCGTTTTCAAAATGTGTGAATCTGTGTCTAATTATTTTGCATCAGAGCCAATTTTTATTACTTTTAGTAAAAATAAAATATTATGAAAATAATCGCTTTTGGCGCAAGCCCCAGCAAAAACTCTATCAATAAAAAATTAGCAACGTACGCAGCAAATCTTTTTGAAAATGCCGAAGTAGAGGTATTGGATTTAAACGATTTCCAAATGCCCATATTTACTGTTGATATAGAAAAAGAAATTGGTCAGCACGAGCTGGCAAAAGCATTTTTGGCTAAAATTGCCACCGCAGATATTCTAGTGGTTTCTCTTGCTGAAAATAACGGAAATTATTCAGCGGCTTTCAAAAATGTTTTTGATTGGTGTTCCAGAATTACAGGAAAAATTTTTCAGGAAAAACCCATGTTGTTGATGGCAACTTCTCCGGGAGCCAGAGGTGGCGCAAGTGTTTTGGAAATCGCTAAAAAAGCTTTTCCATTTTATGGCGGAAACGTTAAGGCTGCTTTTTCACTTCCTAGTTTTGATGCTAATTTTGATATTGTAAACGGTAAAATTTCTAATCCTGAATTAGACAATCAATTGAAAGAGATTATCAAGAATTTTTAAATTTGAACATCAAAAATCAATATCAATTTGAAATCTGCATTCTAAAATCATTAATTCTAAATCCTCAATCGGTTGTCAATATCATTCTTGATAACTTTGATGGCTTCCTATTTTAAATTTTATCGAATTACACTACATTAGCACCAAATCCACAAATTTTACAATGTCCGAACAAAATCAATATACCGAAGATAATATTCGGTCACTCGACTGGAAAGAACATATTCGCATGCGTCCCGGAATGTACATCGGGAAATTGGGCGACGGATCTTCCCCAGATGATGGTATTTATATTCTTCTAAAAGAGGTACTCGATAACTGTATCGATGAATTTGTTATGGGTGCCGGTAAAACTATCGAGGTAACGATTAAAGACAAAACGGTTACTGTTCGAGATTACGGACGTGGAATTCCGTTAGGAAAAGTGATTGATGTGGTTTCTAAAATGAATACCGGAGGAAAATACGATTCCTTGGCATTTAAGAAATCTGTAGGTTTGAACGGAGTAGGGACAAAAGCCGTTAATGCTTTGTCCAATTATTTTCGTGTAGAATCTGTTCGAGACGAAAAACAAAAAGCTGCGGAATTCTCTGCAGGAAATTTGGTTCTCGAAGAAGATGTAATTGATACCACTAAACGAAAAGGAACTAAAGTAACTTTTATTCCGGATGAAGCGATTTTCAAAAATTACAAATTCCGATATGAATATGTAATCAAAATGCTTAAAAACTATTGTTACTTGAACAATGGTTTGACTATTTTATTCAATGGTGAAAAATACTTTTCGGAGAATGGTCTAAAAGATTTATTGGAAGAAACAATACATGCTGATGATTTGGAATATCCAATCATTCACTTGAAAGGCGACGATATCGAAGTCGCTTTAACACACAGTAAAACACAATACAGCGAAGAATACCATTCTTTCGTAAACGGACAAAATACCACACAAGGAGGAACGCACTTAGCGGCTTACAGGGAAGCGTTAGTGAAAACTATTCGGGAGTTTTATAACAAAAGCTTTGAAGCTTCTGATGTTAGAAAATCCATTGTAAGTGCGGTAAGTATAAAGGTTATGGAACCTGTTTTTGAGTCACAGACCAAAACCAAATTAGGTTCGACTGATATGGGTTCAGAACCGGGAATGCCTTCGGTACGTACTTTTGTAAATGATTTTGTAAAAACCAAATTAGATAATTATTTACACAAGAATCCTGCAACTGCGGATGCTTTACTTCGAAAAATTCTTCAAGCGGAGAGAGAACGGAAAGAACTTTCCGGTATTAGAAAATTAGCGACAGATCGTGCCAAAAAAGCGAATTTGCACAATAAAAAATTAAGGGATTGTCGGGCGCATCTTCCAGACACCAAAAATCCTAAAAGTTTAGAGAGTACCCTTTTTATCACTGAGGGAGATTCGGCGTCAGGTTCTATTACCAAATCACGGGATGTAAATACACAAGCGGTTTTTAGTTTACGTGGTAAGCCTTTGAATTCATATGGAATGAGCAAGAAAATTGTTTATGAAAATGAAGAATTCAATTTACTGCAAGCGGCTTTGGATATTGAAGACGGATTGGAAAAATTGCGTTACAATAATATCGTTATTGCAACGGATGCCGATGTCGATGGGATGCACATTCGATTACTATTGATTACGTTTTTTCTTCAGTTTTTTCCTGAATTGATAAAAGAAGGACATTTGTATATTTTGCAAACGCCACTTTTTAGGGTTAGAAATAAAAAAGAAACAATATACTGCTACTCTGATGAAGAACGCAAAGATGCTATTGAAAAACTAAAGCCAAAACCGGAAATCACACGATTCAAGGGATTGGGAGAAATCTCTCCAGATGAGTTCAAGAATTTTATTGGAGAAACCATTCGTCTTGATCCAATTATGATGGACAAAAATACTTCTATTGAACAATTATTGTCTTTCTATATGGGGAAAAATACGCCAGACAGACAAGAATTTATTATCAAGAATTTGAAGGTAGAATTAGATGTAATCGAGAAAGTTTAAATATTTATAAAATGCCTAAAAAAAGAACACTAATTTTTATCGCTTTACTATTTGTGATTAGTTTTTCAACTACCTTTTTTATTATAAGGAGTAATGATCATAAAGAATGTAGTACAATTGTAAAAAAAGAGATGGATAAAAATGGAATTGAAGTTGCAAAGGAAGAACATGTTTGTAAAGAGAAATATTCTTTTTAGCATTTTAGCACAAAATTAGAATTGATTACTATTCAATAGAATATATTTAATGAAATATTTGATAATAATTTTGACCAGTATTTTAATTTTTTCTTGTAAAAACGGGGAAACACAAAATGAAATAGGAGTGCCTATTGTAAAATCAGTTAGTAAAGGAATCGTTAAAAGAGATTTTCCTTTGAAAGGTATTTCAAAAGTTGAATTAGTTTCCTACTATGACAGAATTCTTTGGGATACACTAAAACATAAGGGAGAACGACCATTTCAAAAAGAATTAGTAGATAATTTTAAATTAACCTTCGATAGTACCATGATACAAGAGAGAGTTATTTTAAATAAAAAGCAAGAAAAAGAACTTTTGAATTTAATGGTTTGCGATACTTGTGTTTCTCATGAAATGTCCGCTGCTTGTTACAACCCCAGACATATGATTTTGTTTAGAGACAATAAAAACAGAATTATAGGGTATGATGAGTTTTGTATAAGCTGTATTGGCTCTAGAAGTTCAACTAATTTGGATGGATTTCAAAAATACTGTTATTCAGATATGAGTGCTTTATTTAAAAAATTTGGTATTAAATATTTTGTTGAAGATAGTAAAGATGAACAAGAAGAATATTTATTTTTAAAAAGTAAAGGTTATATAAATTATTGATTTTTTTTAATTGTTAACTAAAAATCGTTAACTAAAAGCTGTTAACAAAATAAATGAAAGACGAAGAAGACGATAACACAATCCCAGAAGGTCAGGACGAAGAAAATAATTCAGAAGATCATTCTATTGATGAAAATCAAGAAGAGAATGATGCTGACGGAATTATTGAAGTAGATGCTAAATCTTTTGAAGGCCAGCATTTTTACGATAATCAAGAAGACGGAAACGATACCATTACCAAAGTTACTGGGATGTATAAGGACTGGTTTCTGGATTATGCTTCGTATGTGATTCTTGAACGTGCCGTTCCGGCGATTGAAGATGGTTTTAAACCGGTTCAACGTCGTATCATGCACTCTCTAAAAGAATTAGATGACGGTCGTTATAATAAAGTTGCCAATGTTGTAGGTCACACCATGCAGTATCATCCTCACGGAGATCAGAGTATTGGAGATGCAATGGTGCAAATTGGACAAAAAGAATTATTGATTGACTGTCAGGGGAACTGGGGGAATATCCTAACGGGTGATGGCGCTGCAGCTTCTCGTTACATCGAAGCGCGTTTGTCTAAATTTGCTTTGGAGGTTATTTACAGTCCAAAAATTACCGATTGGGGCGTTTCTTACGATGGACGAAGAGCAGAACCAAACAATCTTCCGGTGAAGTTTCCATTGCTTTTGGCACAAGGAGCTGAAGGTATTGCTGTTGGTCTTTCGACGAAAGTGTTGCCTCATAATTTCAATGAATTAATCGATTCTTCTATAAAAATATTAAAGGGGAAACCTTTTACACTGTATCCGGATTTTATGACGCAAGGTATTGCCGATGTGTCTAATTATAATGATGGATTGCGTGGCGGACGTATTCGTGTTCGTGCCAAAATTGGTCAACTAGACAAAAATACTTTGGTGATTACCCAAATTCCGTTTTCTACAAATACGACGACTTTGATTGACAGTATTTTGAAAGCAAATGATAAAGGGAAAATCAAAATCAAGAAAATTGAGGATAATACCGCTGCTGAGGTCGAGATATTAATTCATCTTTTTCCAGGTGTTTCTCCAGATAAAACCATTGATGCATTGTTTGCTTTCACAGCTTGTGAAACTTCGGTGGCACCATTGGGTTGTGTGATTGAAGATAACAAACCGTTGTTTATCGGGGTTTCGGATATGTTGAAAATTTCAACCAATAGAACGGTACAATTACTGAAAAGTGAATTGGAGATTCAATTGAGTGAACTGGAAGAACAATGGCATTTTCTTTCTTTGGAACGTATTTTTATCGAAAATAAAATCTATCGTGACATTGAAGAAATGACGACCAGAGAAACGGTAATTAAGGCCGTTGATGATGGTTTGAAACCACACACAAAACATTTAAAACGCGCTGTTACCGAAGACGATATTCTGCGTTTATTGGATATTCGAATCATGCGTATTTCCAAATTTGACAGCAATAAAGCGCAAGACAAAATCGAAGCGTTGGAAGGCGATATCGAACAAGTAAAACACAATTTAGAACATCTGATTGATTTTGCTATTGCCTATTTTACCAAATTAAAAGAGAAGTATGGAAAAGGGCGGGAACGCCAAACCGAACTTCGTATTTTTGATGATATTGAAGCGACCAAAGTAGTTTTAAGAAACACTAAATTATACGTCAATAAAGAGGAAGGATTTGTAGGTACGAGCCTGAAAAAAGACGAGTACGTTACGGATTGCTCTGATATTGATGATGTTATCGTGTTTTTGCGTGATGGAAAAATGATGATTACCAAAGTTGATGCGAAAACCTTCGTGGGTAAAGATATTATTCACATTGCTATTTTTGACAAAAGTGATAAGCGTACCATTTATAACATGATTTACCGCGATGGAAAATCTGGGCCTTCTTATATCAAACGATTCAATGTTTCAGGAGTTACCCGAGACAAAGCATACGATTTGACCAATGAAACTGCTGGTTCACAAGTATTGTATTTTTCTTGTAATCCAAATGGAGAAGCTGAAGTAATTACGATATTATTGCGTCAGGTAGGAAGTGTCAAAAAATTGAAATTCGATATTGATTTTGCCAGTTTAGCGATAAAAGGTCGTGCTTCCAAAGGGAATTTGGTAACCAAATATCCAATCAAAAAAATAGAACTGAAGGAAAAAGGTATTTCTACTTTATTGCCAAGAAAAGTTTGGTTTGATGATACCGTTCAACGATTAAACGTAGATGCAAGAGGGGAGTTGTTAGGGGAGTTCAGGCCTAATGATAAAATTTTGGTCATATCGCAATCTGGAAAAATAAAAGTAATTACACCAGAATTATCGACTCATTTTGATGAAGATATGGTGGTTTTGGAGAAATGGATTCCTAAGAAACCAATTTCGGCGATTTATTATGATGGAGAAAAAGAACGTTATTACATCAAACGTTTCTTAGTGGAAACAGAGAATAAAGAAGAAAGTTTTATCACGGAACATCCTAATTCACAATTAGAGATTGTATCAACGGATTATCGCCCTGTGGCTGAATTAATTTTTACAAAAGTAAAAGGAGTTCAAAAAGAGGCAATGACGGTAGATATAGAATCGTTTATTTCGGTAAAAGGATTTAAGGCTTTAGGGAATCAATTGACAACCGATAAGTTGAAACAAGTAAACCTGCTGGAACCTTTGCCATATGAAATCCCTGTTGAGGTTATTCCTGAGGATTTAGAAGTAAAAGGAGAAACGGATGCTGATGATTCTGATATTCAATTGGAAGATGACGGACAGATTACTTTGTCTTTAGAATAAATAAAAAGCTCCTGAAATAGACTGCACCCAAAAAGTTAGACAAATTTATAATTAATTTTGATAATAATGAGCTCGATATTTTATCGGGCTCATTTTGTTTAAATTTGATTTAATTCTTTCGTTGTTATAATAG
>NZ_JASCRU010000028.1:0-43135 GCF_030010285.1 Flavobacterium sp. XS2P24 | reverse complement strand
TTGACTTTACAGCTCAATTCATCTGGATACTCTTTATAAAAATCTAAAATATTCATATCAAATCTGTTTAGATTTTAAAGATACAAAAAAATTAGGTGTTAATACGGATAAACATATTTTATTAAAAACCAAGTTGGACTAAAACACGTATCTTTGTTATGATGTTAGGGATAAGACTTTCTTATTTGTGATTTTATAGATTTTTTTATTTCAGTAAATTTACTATTTTTGAAGCCGATGAAAATTGAGTCAAATAATTTTTATTTTTTAATCATTTTCCTTTTTGGGATTGTGGATGTTTTTGCTGGTCCTGGAGGTTCTGGTCCTCCTGCACCTACGTCAAAAAAACCGCCACCACCACCTGGATTGTCTATTGACGAGAATAGTGTTATAATAATTGCAATTTCATTATTATTTGGAATTTATATCATTTACACCAATATATTAAAAACAAAAACCCCAATTTAAATGGGGTTTTTGTTTTTAGTGTCGTTGCAAGTTATTTGTTAGCGTATAGTCTAGAAACGTATTTGCCAATTACATCGAATTCAAGATTTATTTTTGTGCCAACTTCAAAGGTTTTGAAATTAGTGTGCTCATACGTGTAAGGGATTATGGCTACGCTAAATTCATTTTTTTTAGAATTCACCACGGTTAAGCTTACACCATTTACGGTAATTGAACCTTTTTCGATGGTAATGTTGTTTAGTTTTTCGTCGTATTCAAAGGTGTAAAGCCAGCTTCCATCGGTTTGTTCTGCAGTAATGCAGGTTCCCGTTTGGTCTACGTGTCCTTGAACAATGTGTCCGTCAAGTCTGTCGCCAAGTTTCATTGCTCTTTCTAAGTTAACGCTGTCTCCAACTTTCCAATCCGCTAGATTTGTTTTTTTTATCGTTTCGTCTATGGCGGTCACGGTATAGAAAGTATCATTGATAGCGACAACAGTAAGGCAAATTCCGTTATGAGCAACGCTTTGGTCAATTTGTAGTTCGCTCGTAATCGATGAATTCATCGTTATGTGAACATTACTGTTCTCTTTTTTTATTTCTTGGATGGTGCCAAGGGTTTCTATGATTCCTGTAAACATTTCTTGTTTTATTTTACTAAATTTGCACTTCAAAATTAGCAATAAATAACGTTAGGTCATGATGAAAAAAGCAGAAAATATAATCGTTGGGATTTCTATAGGAGATTTAAACGGTATTGGAAGCGAAGTTGTTTTAAAAACATTCGAGGATTCTCGTATGTTAGAGTTGTGTACTCCTGTTATCTTTGCTAATGTTAAGTTGTTGTCTTTTGTAAAGAAAAGTTTTCAATCTGCGTCTTTATTGCATGGAATTGATAAACTGGATCAAATTGTTCCTGGAAAGATTAATGTTTTAAATGTTTGGAGAGAAGGAGTTGATTTGAATCTTGGAGTAAATGATCCTAAGGCAGGTGAATATGCTATAAAATCATTTGTTGCGGCTACCAAAGCTTTAAAGGATGGTCTTGTAGATGTATTGGTTACTGCGCCTATAAATAAGTATAATATCCAATCAGAGGATTTTAAATTCCCTGGGCATACGGATTATTTAGACCAAGAGCTTGAGGGAAATGCACTTATGTTGATGGTTCAGGATAATTTAAGAGTAGGGCTCTTGACGGATCATATTCCGTTAAGTGAAGTGGCTTCTCATCTTACGGAAGAATTGATTAAAAGAAAAATCGAAACGGTAAAGCAATCATTGATACAGGATTTTAGTATTAATAAGCCTAAGATAGCTGTTTTAGGGTTGAATCCGCATTGTGGTGATGGAGGTGTTATTGGTACCGAAGATGATTTGGTTATAAAGCCAACATTGAAAAAGATATTTGACAAAGGCACTTTGGTTTTTGGTCCTTTTGCTGCGGATGGTTTTTTTGGAAGTAGTCAATACGAGAAGTATGATGCTATTATAGCGGTCTATCACGATCAAGGATTAATTCCTTTTAAAACATTATCTTTTGGTAATGGCGTGAATTATACTGCGGGTTTGAATAAAATAAGAACCTCGCCGGATCATGGTACTGCTTACGATATTGCTGGAAAAGGAGTGGCTGATTTTAACTCATTCAAAGAGGCTGTATATCTTGCGATTGATATTTATCATTCGAGAAATCAATATGCCGAAATCAGTGTGAAGCCATTGAAAACAAAAGAAAAACAGTTGTAAACAAAAAAAAGTGAATAACATTATTAGATTTGCAATAATTTTATATCTTTGCACTCCCGAAGTTTAGGGTCAAATTGTTGTTGAAATGAAGAAGACAAAAGATTTTTTAATACCTTTTATAGGATTAAAGCTAGGAAAACATCATTTTGAGTATCAAATAAATAATTCGTTCTTTGAAATCTTTGATTATAATGAATATCAAGATTCAAATATCAAAGTAAATGTAGTTTTAGAGAAAAAAAGTACGCTGTTAGAGTTAAGTTTTAAGCATAAAGGAGTCGTAAATGTACCTTGTGATTTAACAAGCGAAGATTTTGACTTACCTGTTAAAGGCAAAATGAAATTAATAGTTCGTTTTGGCGAGGAGTATAATAATGACAATGAAGAATTGTTGATTTTACCTCATGGAGAGTTTGAAGTAGATATTGCACAATATATCTATGAAATGATAGTGTTGTCAGTGCCTCTAAGACGAGTTCATCCAGGAGTTAAAGATGGAAGTTTAAAAACAGAAGCTTTGACTAAACTTAATGAACTTATAGTAAAAGAAGTAAAAAAAGAGAATAAACAAGAAGAAAATATTGACCCGCGTTGGGACAAATTAAAGCAACTATTAACGGATAAATAATATAGTAAAATGGCGCATCCTAAGAGAAAAATCTCCAAAACAAGAAGAGATAAAAGAAGAACACATTACAAAGCTACTGTAGCGCAGATTGCTACTTGTCCTATCACAGGAGAAGCGCATTTATACCATAGAGCTTACTGGCATGAAGGTAAAATGTATTACAGAGGGCAAGTTGTTATAGATAAATCTGTAGCTGTTGCTTAATACATTTTTGTAAATGATATTCGAACTCTCACATCGTGAGAGTTTTTTTGTTGTTTATAATTTTCGTTAAATAAGAAGTTCCAAATCAAATGAAAATGGAATTTTTTTTGTAATTTTCAAGTCTTTTAAAAATTTTTCAAATGGCAACATTTGACAAAAAATAATCGCATACAATGAATACAATTACAGCCGCAATAACCGCTGTTGGAGCCTATGTTCCAGACTTTGTTTTAACTAACAAAGCTCTTGAGGCCATGGTTGACACCAATGACGAGTGGATAACCTCTCGTACAGGAATAAAGGAAAGAAGAATCCTCAAAGAAGAGGGTAAAGGAACTTCTTTTTTAGCAATAAAAGCTGCACAAGATTTATTAGCTAAAGCCAATATCGACCCTCTAGAAATAGACTTGTTGATAATGGCAACTGCAACGCCAGACATGCCTGTTGCTGCAACAGGTGTATATGTAGCAACCGAAATAGGAGCTTTAAATGCTTTTGCATATGATTTGCAAGCAGCATGTTCCAGTTTCTTATTTGGTATGTCAACTGCAGCAGCGTACGTACAGTCCGGAAGATACAAGAAAGTACTTTTAATTGGTGCTGATAAAATGTCTTCTATCGTAGATTACACAGATAGATCAACTTGTATCATTTTTGGAGACGGAGCTGGAGCAGTATTGTTTGAACCTAATTATGAAGGATTAGGGTTGCAAGACGAATACTTACGCAGTGATGGAATCGGAAGAGATTTTTTAAAGATTGATGCTGGTGGCTCTCTACTTCCTTCCTCTTACGAAACGGTAAGAGATAATAAACACAATATTATTCAAGATGGAAAAACAGTATTTAAATATGCTGTAACCAATATGGCTGATTCAAGTGAATTAATTCTGAAAAGAAATAATTTAACCAATGAAAATGTTGATTGGTTAGTTCCTCATCAAGCCAATAAACGTATTATCGATGCAACAGCAAATAGAATGAATTTAGAAGATTCTAAAGTGCTGATGAATATTGAAAAATACGGAAACACAACTTCTGCGACTTTACCATTAGTCCTTAATGATTTTGAACATTTATTCAAAAAAGGAGATACGATAATTTTGGCTGCTTTTGGAGGTGGATTCACTTGGGGATCTATATATCTAAAATGGGCATACGATAAAAAATAAATTTAAACTAAAAACAAATAATTATGGATTTAAAAGAAATTCAAAATCTAATCAAGTTTGTAGCAAATTCAGGAGTTGCAGAAGTTAAATTAGAGATGGATGATGTAAAAATTACCATCAGAACAACTTTAGAAGGGAATGTAACTGAGACCACGTATGTTCAACAAATGCCAGCTCAAGCTACACTTCCACAAGCAGCAGCACCGCAACAAATTGCTCCGGTTGCAGCAGCTCCAGAAGTTCCAGTAGTAGAAAATGCGCACTATATCACCATAAAATCTCCAATTATTGGAACTTTTTACAGAAAACCATCTCCAGATAAACCAATGTTTGTTGAAGTAGGTAAAACAATTTCTAAAGGTGACGTACTTTGTGTAATTGAAGCCATGAAATTATTTAATGAAATTGAATCTGAAGTTTCTGGTAAAATTGTAAAAATATTGGTTGACGATATGTCTCCAGTAGAATTTGACCAACCGTTATTCTTAGTAGATCCATCATAAGAAATTATAAATTATAAATTATAAATTTTGAATGATGAGTTTTCGTTATTTGAAGTAATTTAAAATTTAAAATTCAACATTTAAAATTTCAAATAAAGATGTTTAAAAAAATATTGATTGCCAATAGAGGGGAAATTGCGTTACGCGTAATTAGAACATGCAAGGAAATGGGTATAAAAACAGTAGCCGTTTATTCTACTGCAGATGCCGAAAGTCTACATGTAAAGTTTGCCGATGAAGCGGTTTGTATTGGACCACCTCCAAGCAACTTGTCCTATTTAAAAATGTCAAATATTATTGCCGCTGCCGAAATTACAAATGCAGATGCAATACACCCAGGATACGGATTCCTTTCTGAAAATTCTAAATTTTCTAAAATTTGTCAAGAGCATGGTATCAAATTCATTGGAGCCTCTCCAGAAATGATTGATAGAATGGGAGATAAAGCTTCTGCAAAAGCTACGATGATTGAAGCAGGTGTTCCTTGTGTTCCAGGTTCAGTAGGAATTTTAGAATCGTACGAGCAAGCCTTACAATTATCAAGAGATTTTGGCTACCCAGTAATGCTTAAAGCAACTGCTGGTGGTGGTGGAAAAGGAATGAGAGCCGTTTGGAAAGAAGATGAATTGTTGAAAGCTTGGGAAGGTGCACGTCAGGAATCTGCGGCAGCTTTTGGAAATGACGGAATGTATCTTGAGAAATTAATCGAAGAGCCACGCCACATTGAAATTCAAGTAGTAGGTGATTCTTACGGAAAAGCCTGTCATCTTTCTGAAAGAGATTGTTCCGTTCAAAGACGTCATCAAAAATTAACCGAAGAGACTCCATCTCCATTTATGACAGATGAGTTGCGTGCAAAAATGGGTGAAGCAGCTGTAAAAGCAGCTGAATACATTAAATACGAAGGTGCTGGAACAGTAGAATTTTTGGTAGATAAACACCGTAATTTCTACTTTATGGAAATGAATACCCGTATTCAAGTAGAGCACCCAATTACAGAGCAGGTTATTGATTATGACTTGATTCGTGAGCAAATTATGGTTGCTGCTGGAATACCTATTTCGGGTAAAAATTACTTGCCACAATTACACGCGATTGAATGCAGAATTAATGCAGAAGATCCTTATAATGATTTCCGTCCGTCTCCGGGGAAAATCACAACATTACATATGCCAGGTGGACATGGAGTTCGTTTAGATACTCACGTGTATTCAGGGTATACTATTCCGCCAAATTACGATTCAATGATTGCAAAACTTATTACTACTGCTCAATCTCGTGAGGAAGCCATTAGTAAAATGAGAAGAGCCTTGGATGAATTTGTAATCGAAGGAATAAAAACGACAATTCCGTTTCATAGACAATTGATGGACGATCCTCGTTACATAGCAGGAGAGTACACAACTGCATTTATGGATACTTTCAAAATGAACGATCCGGAATAGTAAAATATTCAAAATATAAAAAAACCTCACTTTTTAGTGAGGTTTTTTGTTTTCTATCGATATATAAATCTACAAAGTTTCTTTCAACCATTTGAAAAATTCACTTTGCCAAACCTGAGCATTCTGAGGTTTTAATACCCAATGATTTTCTTCGGGGAAATACAAAAATCTACTTTTTACTCCTCGTAATTGTGCCGTTTGAAAAGCTTCTTGTCCTTGTCCAGTTGGTACACGAAAATCTTTTCCGCCTTGAATAATTAAAATAGGGGTATTCCATTTTTCTACCAGCGTCATTGGATTGAATGTTGTATAAGCTTTTTGTGCAACAGCATTATCTTTTTCCCAATAAGCACCGCCAAAATCCCAGTTGGTAAAGAAAACTTCTTCGGTAGTTCCATACATGCTTTGGGTATTAAAAATACCGTCATGGGCAATAAAAGTTTTGAATCGGTTGTTGTGGATTCCGGCTAAATAGAAAACAGAATATCCGCCGTAACTGGCGCCAACACATCCTAAACGTGTTGCATCAACATATTTTTCCTTCGCTACATCATCAATTGCCGATAGGTAATCATCAATTACTTGTCCGCCCCAATCTTTACTGATTTGCTCATTCCATTCCACGCCATGACCTTGCATACCGCGACGGTTTGGAGCAACAACAATATACCCATTGGCAGCCATCAACTGTAAATTCCATCGGTAAGAATAAAATTGTGTCAATGGAGACTGTGGCCCACCTTGACAATACAAAAGTGTTGGATATTTTTTTGTGGCGTCAAAATTAGGCGGAAGTACCACCCAAACTAACATTTTTTTACCGTCCGTAGTCGTTACATATCTTCTTTCGGTTTTGCTTAACGCCAAAGAATTATACGTTGCTGTATTGACATTGGACAATTGTTTCCAAGTATTTTTCTTTAAATTATAGGAAAAAATTTCCGCCGCATGATTCATATCAGTTCTCGTTACAATAATGTTGTCACCAGAAAAACCAACTAAATCATTGACATCAAATTCTCCAGTGGTGATTTGACGAACGGTAATTACTATTTTTGCAAGACCCGGAAAATTAACTTCAAACAATTGTTTTGTACCGTCTATCGGCGCCACAAAATAGACTTTTTTCCCGTCACTACTCCAGATAAAATGATCTACCGTACCATCCCAATTTGCCGTTAGGTTCATTTTCATTCCTTTGAAACTAACAATCAGGTCGTTTTTATCGGCTTCATAACCGTCTCGTTTCATTTGTAACCAAGTCAAATTTCCTGTAGGAGAAAATTGAGGAGCAATATCATATCCTAGATTTTCTTCGGTTCGATTGCTAGTTTTTCCAGTTTCCAGATTGTATTCGAAGATATTGGTGTTGGTAGAAACTGCATATTCGGTCCCTGATTTTTTCTTACTTACATAAAGGATACTTTTGCTGTCTGGTGACCAAATGTAATCTTCGTCTCCACCAAAAGGTTTTTGTGGACTGTCAAAATTTTCTCCTTTCAGAATGTCAATTCCCACTGCGCCTTCTTTGTTTTCTTTGTAAAAAACATGGTTGTATTTACCTTCGTTCCAGGTGTCCCAATGGCGATAATTCAAGCCATCGTAGATTTGAACATCTGATTTTTCCAGTTCAGGATAAAAATCTTTTCCGTGAATTTTTTCGATTTTTACTTCTTCATTGTAAACAATATATTTCCCGTCTGGAGAAATGTTCTTGTCTTTTAATAGATCTTTAGTCTCTTTTACTTCGGTTGGATTTCCACCATTTACGGGTAAAATGTAGAATTTTGTGTCCGATTTATTTTCTTGAACAGAAGGAGTTGTTACTTTGTAAACTATATTTTTTCCATCTTTGGAAATACCTAAAGGAGTTACTCTTCCTAGTTTCCAAAGTAGTTCTGGAGTCATTACATTTTGTGCCATAGCAGTTAAACTCATCATTAATAAGGGTATAAGTAGTATTTTTTTCATTTAAATAATTGATTTTTTCGAATGCTAAAATTAGCCAATTTAATTTGATGTTTTTTCGTTTTTAACACTTGCTTTTTAGCCCAGATTACGTCACACTACTTTTATTTTAATTTGGAGTTCAGTGAATTTATTTATAACGGATAGCAGGATTAGCTCCTGAAATAAATTCAGAATAAATCCAAAAAATTATTATTTTTATGAAAAAAATTGAACATGGATTTGAGCTATTGGGAATTAAAAAACTGGTTTACTGATGTAGATTATACTATCGTAGGAAGCGGTATTGTGGGCTTGCATGCTGCATTACGCTTGCGCGAAAGATTCCCCGAAAGCAAAATTCTAGTGTTGGAAAAAGGAATGTTACCGCAGGGAGCGAGTACGAAAAATGCCGGTTTTGCGTGTTTCGGAAGCCTTTCAGAAATTATAGATGATTTAAAATCCCATTCAGAGGAAGAAGTGATTCATCTAATCCAAAAACGTTGGAAAGGTTTGCAATTATTGCGAAAAAGACTCGGTGACGACACCATAGATTTCAAACCATATGGTGGTTATGAGTTGTTTTTAAAAGACGACGAAAGTTGTTACAGTGAGTGTGTTGGGAAATTGCCCTTCATCAATGAAATTTTAAGACCACTATTTAAGGCGGATGTTTTTGCCAAAGAAGTAGACCGTTTTGGGTTCAACGGCATACAGGAATATTTAGTTTTCAATCCTTTTGAAGCACAAATAGATACCGGAAATATGATGCAGGCCTTGTTGAAAGAAGCAGTTTCTAAAAATATTTTAATTCTTAACCAACAAACCGTTACTTCTTATTTCGATAAGGGAAATGGAGTGGAAGTGGCACTTGGTGATTTCAGTTTTAGTACCAAAAAAATATTGTTTGCGACTAACGGTTTTGCAAATACATTGACAACTGGAGCTGTTAAGCCGGCCAGAGCGCAAGTTTTAATCACGGAACCCATTAAAAACTTAGATATAAAAGGAACTTTTCACTTGGATAGAGGGTATTATTATTTCAGGAATATTGGCGACAGAATATTATTGGGTGGTGGAAGAAACCTGGATTTTGAGACGGAGAACACAACCGAATTTGGACAAACAGAAATCGTCCAAAAAAAATTGGAACAATTATTAAAAGAAGTAATTTTGCCTCATCAGGATTTCCAAATTGCACATCGTTGGAGCGGCATCATGGGTATTGGTAACAGCAAAAGTCCCATTGTTTCACAATTATCTGACAATGTCTATTGTGGCGTACGATTGGGCGGAATGGGAGTAGCAATAGGAAGTTTAATTGGAACAGAATTAGCAGATTTAATATAATGGCAACGAAAATAACACCAAGAAAATCAAGACAACCCGTTAAAAAAGAACCTACCTCTCTTATGAGCAAAATAACTCGTTTTTTATTCAAAGCATTGCTATGGTTCTTTGGACTCTCTTTGTTTTTTGTGGTACTATTTAAATTTGTTCCGGTTCCGTTTACGCCTTTAATGGTGATTCGAACGATTGAAAACAAAACAGCCGGGAAAGAAGTTTTTTTCAGCCACGACTGGGAACCAATCGAAAACATCTCGATGAATCTTCAAAAAGCCGTAATCGCAAGTGAAGATGGAACGTTCCTGAAACATAATGGTTTTGATTTTGTCGCCATGCAAAAAGCATATAAAAGCAATGAAAGAGGACGAAGAATAAAAGGAGGAAGCACCATATCGCAACAAACGGCCAAAAATGTATTTCTTTGGCAAGGCCGAAGTTATTTGAGAAAAGGACTTGAAGCGTATTTCACTGTTTTAATCGAAATCATTTGGGGAAAAGAACGCATCATGGAAGTATATTTGAACAGTATAGAAATGGGAAATGGTGTCTATGGAGCGCAATCGGCCGCAGAACATTGGTATAGAAAAGGAGCTAGTAGTCTTACGCCGATGCAGGCAGCAGGAATAGCCGCAATTTTACCCAATCCAAGAAAATATTCGGCAACCAGTTCTTCTTCGTATATCAACAGACGAAAAGCTAAAATTGTACGTGTGATGCGACAAGTAGGGAAAATAGATTATTCAAAATAGTTTATAGCAGTCTTATAACACAATCAAACAATTTCTAAAAATAAAAAACCGTAAACTCTTAATTAAAAGATTTTACGGTTTTATTTTGTGGAGAATATCGGATTCGAACCGATCACCTCTTGCCTGCCAGGCAAGCGCTCTAGCCAAATGAGCTAATCCCCCAAACGTGTTCGCAAATATAACATATAAATTTTCCAAAAAGCAAATTTCAAAATACAAATCCATTCTATTTGAAAAAAAGTCAAATCCTCCTTTACTTTTTTTAACTTTACATCAAAATCCCCGCTATGGCATCAGAAAACCCAACAGGTTCGCTCTTCACAACAATCGAAAATAAAATCGCAACCATTTCATTTGGTCATCCTTCGAGCAATTCTTTTCCAAGAGAATTATTGAATCGTTTAACAAATGAGTTCGCTATTTTAAGCACAAATCCAGCCGTTTCGGTGATTGTTATAGAAAGTGAAGGCTCGGGAGCTTTTTGTGCAGGCGCTTCTTTTGATGAACTTTTGGCTGTTTCTGATGAAGCAGCAGGAACCCTGTTTTTCTCTGGATTTGCGCATTTAATCAATGCGATGCGTTCTTGTTCCAAGCTTATTGTGGGCCGCGTTCACGGAAAAGCAGTTGGTGGCGGCGTAGGAATTGCGTCCGCTTGTGATTATACTTTGGCAACAAAAAATGCTTCTATAAAACTATCAGAATTGGCAATCGGAATTGGTCCTTTTGTAATAGAGCCCGTAGTTTCCAAGAAAATCGGAAAGACGGCAATGGCCGAAATGACGCTCGCAGCCCACGAATGGAAAACCGCTGATTGGGCCGCAGCCAAAGGATTGTACGCCAATACTTTTGAAACCGTTGAAGAACTGGATGCCGCAATAGCTGATTTCAGCGCTAAATTATCCAGTTATAATCCCGAAGCTTTACTGGAAATGAAAAAGGTTTTGTGGGAAGGAACGCAACATTGGGACTCATTGTTGTTGGAACGCGCCGCGATTTCGGGTAAATTGGTGCTTTCTGATTTTACCAGAAAAGCGTTGTCTCAATTCAAAAAGTAATTTTTTCAGGAGCTATTTCCTGCTGTTCACTATATCTTTTTATAAGGTGAAGAAAAATCACCATATAAAAAGGATGCCTCCCGAAGCTTCGGGATCATCAGGGCTAGACTTCAGTGGAATCCAAATACCAAGATTTACATCTCATTTCTCATATCAATTTGCTAAATTTGCATCAAAATTAAACTCCGATGAGCAATATCAGAATTACAAAACAATTTAGTTTCGAAACCGGACACGCCTTATACGGTTATGACGGGAAATGTAAAAATGTTCACGGACATAGTTATAAATTGTCAGTAACGGTAATTGGAACTCCAATTACAGATCGTTCCAATGTGAAATTTGGAATGGTGATTGACTTTACGGATTTAAAGAAAATTGTAAAAGAAGAAATTGTAGATCAATTTGACCATGCAACTGTTTTCAACGGAACGACTCCTCATATCGAATTGGCAAACGAATTAATGAGCCGCGGACACCACGTTATTTTGGTAGATTACCAACCAACAAGCGAAAATATGGTAGTCGATTTTTCTCAAAGAATCATCAGCCGATTACCGGAAGGAATCACTCTTTTCTCTTTGAAATTACAAGAAACCGAATCTTCTTTTGCAGAATGGTTTGCCAGTGATAATATGAAATCCATACTGTAACTTCATGCAATTACCCAATAACAAAAAAATATATTTCGCCTCCGATCAACATTTTGGCGCGCCAACACCTGAATTGAGTTTTCCGAGAGAACAAAAATTTGTGGCTTGGCTCGATGAGGTAAAAGACGATGCCGAAGCTATCTTTCTATTGGGCGATTTATTTGATTTTTGGTTCGAATACAAAACCGTAGTCCCAAAAGGATTTATTCGTATTTTAGGCAAACTCGCCGAAATCCGAGACAGCGGAATCCCTATTTATTTTTTCGTAGGAAACCATGATTTATGGATGGAAGATTATTTCCAGAAAGAACTGAATATTCCCGTGTTTCATGACAATCAAGAATACACTTTTGGAGATAAAACATTCCTTATTGGCCACGGCGACGGAAAAGGTCCTGGAGATTTAGGATACAAACGCATGAAAAAAATATTTACAAATCCGTTTTTCAAATGGCTTTTTAGATGGCTTCATCCGGATATTGGCGTGAAACTGGCGCAATACCTTTCCGTAAAAAACAAACTTATTTCTGGTGATGAAGATGTGACTTTTCTTGGCGAAGACAATGAATGGCTGATTCTTTATTCCAAAAGGAAATTAGAAAGCAAACACTACAATTACCTTATTTTTGGCCACCGTCATTTGCCTATGAAAGTAACCGTAGGAGAAAATGCCGAGTATGTGAATCTGGGTGACTGGATTACGTATTTTACCTATGGTGTTTTTGATGGCGAGAATTTCGAAATCAAAAAGTATTAATAATTTTCAAGGTTTTTCTCTACTTCTTGTTTTTTTAGATTGTATAAAAAAACGTACAAAGATGTTGGAGGCTCTCTATTAGTATTTTATTTTTGTATGTATTTTATTTAGAGTGCATTACGGGTTACAAGGTCAGGTATGATGGAATTAGTTTGCGAAATTTAAATCCAAAAACCTTTACGTTAAAATACTATTTATTCGAAGTGAAATGTTTGATAAGCGAGGAAATTATTGTTTTATTAATTTCTCTAATTTGTTCAGTTTGTTCGGAATTACAGCGGTTTTCCTCAATATATCGATTGCCTAAATCTTTAAGGATAACATCTACTTCTTCTATGACTTCTCTAAAAACAATTAGTCGTGATTTGTATTCATCTATAGTGCCATTATGGATAGGCATCAATTCTTTTTTACCTTCAACTGCTTTTTCTGCTATTTTTCTGTAATCTTCCATAATTATCTAAAATATAATTCAATTTCCTCTGGTGAAAGAACACCCGAATTTACTAAAGTTGCTGTAATAGTAGTTACGTCTTTTTCGCATATTTTGCCAATAACACGGCAAGATTTATCAGTTATTTTATTTTGAATATTTGTGGTGGATGATTTTATTGGACTATTACACGATGCATAAGAATCGTGATTTAAAAATGGATTATCGCTTTTAAGAATGGGAATTTGAAGTGATAAAAGTTCTTGATTTCTTGCAATAAATGGATGAACTTCTGAATTTATAAATACAGAGCAAGTTAAAACTGTATTTTTAGAAATTCCAATAACAATAAACATTTTTAAGTGATCAATTCCTTCAAAATCACTTATAAAGACGTCGCCTTTTCCTAATCCAACGTTAAATAATTTTTGTATTTGTCCACTACCTAATAAATCTTTAAAAGAGCCCATTATTATTGAAGATGCATTTTCAATAAGTTTTGTTCTTTGAGATAACTAATATAACTCTCGTCGGATTCAATTTCTTTTAAAATATCTGTAAAAGATATAGAAGAATTATTTACAGTATTAATCCACGCTTGTCCATGAGATAATTCACGAATTTCATTCCATGGCATATTTCCATATTTTTCTAAAGAAATGTTCAATTGGTCTAAATCCGTTTTTGATAACTTATTGAAATTTGGTTCAACATTCTCTTTTAATAAGCAACCCTCTACTACTGAAAAATATTTCGAAAAATGTCCCTTATCTTTGAAGAAACCATTTCCCCTAACAGATTTAAAAATATCATAGAGATTAGATGGGACTGGACCATCATTCATTGCAATATAGTTGTCACCAGTTATGGTTCTTCCATATTTTAGAAGATGTTCTCTATCAGCAAAAAAAAGAATTTTGAAAATTTTATGAAAATCCTTTCTACTCAATTTTGAAGTAATATAGAGAACAGCATTTACCGTTCTGTCTTCATCGAATTGTATATAGAAATCAGTTGTCATAGTGCAAATATAGATAAAAATTATTAACTGTCAATCATTTAACAAGATAAGTAGGATTCATACAGATGATACGCAAATGTTTTTAACATTGTGTTATTCTTGCATTAAAGAGTTCATAAAAACTAGGAGTGTAACTTGTAACTAAAATCTAAATTTTAACCTCAATTCATTCCTTCCCCATACAAATAATCATCCAGATTTATTTTAAACAAAGTGCCTTCCACCAAATCTTTTACGGCATCTAATTCTTCCATGGAAACGGCCAAATCAATTTGGGAACAAGGCGTTTTTAGTAAAAATTTATGGCATTTGTTTTTCAGTTCACAATCCTCGCAACATTTATTTTGGATATAGCTGTCCTCAATACAGCGCTTAAATAGTTGCAATTCCTGTTGGGTAAAATAAAAACCCATTTCTCTAAAAACCAGTTGGACTTTGTCCAGTACAATGCCATTATCCTTTCTCCAGTAAAAAGAAGTACCTAAATTGTTATGATATATTTGTTTTATTTCTTGCATCTGTCATCAGTTTGAAACAAATATAAGTATTATTTATATTTATTCTAAATAATAAAACATAAAAAAGACATAAAAAAAAGTCGGTATGTAATCCTGAGATTATTTTACCGACGAGCTATAGCAAGTGTTTTTTTCTAAAAAACTATTTATTACTCGCTCTTTTCGTGTTCTTCAATATCTTTTTGTAAGTCTAGTTTTCTAAAAGTAGGCGATACGGCTCCGGTAAGAAATACGGTAATCAATGTCATGCTTCCGCCAAAGACCACTGCGCTAACAGTTCCCATCAGCTTTGCAGTTAAGCCGCTTTCAAAAGCTCCTAATTCATTAGAGGAACCTACAAATATAGAATTCACAGCTGCAACTCGGCCTCGCATGTGATCGGGAGTTTTCAATTGCAAAATAGTTTGGCGTATCACCACCGAAATCCCATCGAAAACACCGCTTAAAAATAAAGCCGCAACTGACAACCAAAAAATCGACGAAAGTCCAAAAACGATAATACAAATCCCAAACGCAAAAATTGCCGACAGCAGTTTCATACCCGCATTTTTAGTAAAAGGAATATAAGCGGAGATTATCAACATCAAAAAAGCGCCAACAGCAGGAGCGGCTCTCAAAACACCAAATCCCTGCGGCCCTACTTTCAAAATATCCTGTGCAAAAATGGGTAATAAAGCAACGGCTCCACCAAAAAGAACGGCAATCATATCTAATGATAAAGCGCCTAAAATCGTCTTATTGTTGAAAACAAATTTCACACCTTCTTTCAAACTTTCCATAATAGGTTCCCCAATTTTTGGATTCAAAATAGGCTTCGTTGCAATTTGGGTTAAAGCGATTAACGCAAAAAGTGAACATCCCAAAACGATCGACATTGACCAGTGAACGCCAATCCAATTGATGGAAAAACCGGCTACTGCAGGTCCTAAAACCGAACTTATTTGCCAAACTGAACTGCTCCAAGTGGCAGCATTGGGATATATTTTTTTAGGAACAATCAATGCCAAAAGAGAAAATATCGTCGGGCCAAGAAAAGCACGGACCAATCCTCCTAGAAACACGAAAAAGTAAATGGAGTATAAAATAGTTTGGGTAGAAAAATCTTTGATAAACGGTGGCCACGTAAATAAAAACAAGCCCAAACTAATGATTGAAAACCCTAAAATGCATTTGAAAAGCAATCCTTTTTTCTCCTTTTGATCAACAATGTGTCCGGCAAATAATGCCATCGAAATAGCTGGAATGACTTCCATTAATCCAATGATTCCTAACGATAACGGATTTTTGGTCAAACTGTATACTTCCCATTCAATCACGATAAACTGCATCGACCAGCCAAAAACCATGGCAAAACGCAATAATAAAAAAATGTTGAATTCTTTATAGCGCAGGGCAGAGTATGGGTCATTTTTTTTCATAGCAACAGAATCATTGTTTAATATCTCGCAATCGCAATTGCAAACTTAATTTACCTTTCCATTCGTTTTCATCAATGCAATACACGGCTTGAAAAGGTTTTTGATGGGTAGTCAGTTCGATTTTGTTTCCCAAATTAAAACCAATTGCAGCGATGCCTTCGGTCCCGAGGCTTCGGGATTGTTTAACAAAAAGTTTTAAATGTTCGTCTTCTTGTCCAAGCGGTTTTCCATAACCGGTATCTTTGATGTTTTTGGTCAGGAAAATTGGAGTCATATTTTGTGGGCCGTACGGTTCAAATTGTTTCAGGATTCTAATTAATTTTGGAGTGATATCCGCAAAATCAATTTCGGCATCAACCGCAATTTCGGGCGTCAACATATCCGGATGAATGGTTCTTTCGACTTCTTTTTCGAAAGCATCTTTGAAGATTTGATAGTTTTCTTCCTTCAACGTCATTCCCGCAGCATACATATGACCACCAAATTGTTCCAAATGTTCGGTACAGGCTTCGAGTGCATTATAGACATCAAATCCTTTTACGGAACGTGCCGAAGCAGCATATTTGTCCCCGCTTTTGGTAAAAACAAGTGTCGGACGATAATATGTTTCAATCAATCTTGAAGCGACAATTCCAATCACTCCTTTGTGCCAATCTTCTTGAAAAACTACGGAAGTAAAACGCTCTTTTTCATTGTTTTCCTCAATTTGTTTTAACGCTTCTTTGGTGATTAATTTGTCTAAATCTTTTCGCTCCGAATTATACGCCTCGATTTCAGAAGCAAATTGTTGAGCTTGCTCAAAATCAAATTCGGTTAATAATTCCACCGCATGATTGCCGTGTTTGATGCGTCCGGCAGCGTTTATTCTGGGTGCGATGATGAAAACAACATCGGTAATATCTAAGGTTTGTTTTTTTATTTGGTGAATGATGGCTTTGATTCCTGGTCTTGGGTCAGAATTGATGACTTGCAATCCAAAATAAGCCAACACTCGATTCTCTCCGGTCATCGGGACGATATCAGCAGCAATTGCAGCCGAAACTAAATCCAGATACGGAATCAAATCATCGATTGTCTGGTTTCTGTTTTTCCCCAATGCCTGAATCAACTTGAAGCCTATTCCGCAACCGCACAATTCATCATAAGGATAGGTGCAGTCGTCTCGTTTTGGGTCGAGAACGGCAACGGCTTCGGGTAAAAAATCTCCCGGTCTGTGGTGGTCACAAATGATAAAGTCGATGTTTCGCTCTTTGGCGTAAGCCACATGATCGATAGACTTTATACCGCAATCCAAAGCAATGATGAGTGAAAATCCATTGTCATCAGCAAAGTCAATTCCCTTAAAGGATATTCCATAACCCTCGTCATAACGATCGGGAATGTAGGTCGCCACGTTTGGATAATAGGTTTTTAAATAGGAAGAAACGAGTGAAACTGCGGTGGTTCCATCTACATCATAATCGCCAAAAACAAGGATATTTTCCTCGTTTTCAATCGCTTTTTCGATTCGGGCAACTGCTTTTTCCATATCTTTCATCAAATATGGATCGTGCAAATCATCTAAACTTGGGCGAAAAAACCGTTTGGCATCTTCAAAAGTTTCGATGCCGCGTTGCACTAATAAAGTGGCTACAAAATCCTCCACATTCAAAGCTTTCGCCAAATTTTTCACGGTATCTTCGGAAGGTTTTGATTTAAGGGTCCAACGCATATTGGTTTGGGATTATAAAAAATTAGGAATTCGAAAAAGTGACTACCGCTAATTCCGTTAATTATGTCTGTCGATTTAATTTACGAATTTACGTTTTAACTTTTTTATTTCAATACTAAAGCACTACCGTAAAATGCGATTCCATCCCAACCGGTTTTCATGAAATTGCGAATGTTTTGATGATCAGTTCCGTTTGGATTTTTTAAAACATCTTCGTAATAATATGCTCCAAAACAAGCTAATGTTTCTGCTTCTGATAGGTTTTGAATTTCGGCGAAAGCAAATAATTTACAGGAACCTGAATTTTCTCCAGCTGCATTGTGTTGCAAACCGTTCTCAAATGCCGTTGGAGTAAAGTCGTAGTTTTCTTCAATTGTTGCAATGGTTTCTGCAAAAGCGATGGATTCTGGTGTCTGCTTTAATTTTTCTAAAAAGGATTCTAAATTCATGGTATTTTTATAGGTTATTCTTCTTCCGAAAATTTACTTTTTTTAGGTTCTTTAGTGATTGTTTTTCCGCTGACTACGACGACAATTTCTCCTCTTGGCGCTATTTTATCAAAATGAGCGACCACTTCTTTAACTGTTCCGCGAACATTTTCTTCGTGCAGTTTGGATAATTCTCTGGAAACCGATATTTGACGGTCTTCGCCAAAATAGGTGATGAATTCCGCTAAAGTTTTTACTAATTTGTGGGGGGAAACATATAAAATCATCGTTCTTGTTTCTTCCGCTAATGCTAAATATCGGGTTTGACGTCCTTTTTTGTCAGGCAAAAACCCTTCGAAAACAAATTTGTCATTGGGTAAGCCGCTGTTGACTAATGCAGGAACAAATGCTGTTGCACCAGGCAAACATTCTACGTCAATTCCGTTTTCAACGCAAGCGCGAGTCAATAAAAAACCCGGATCCGAAATGGCAGGCGTTCCCGCATCTGATATCAAGGCGATATTTTCTCCGGCTTTCAATCTCGAAATTAAACTCTCGATGGTTTTGTGTTCGTTGTGCATGTGATGGCTGTACATGTGTGTGCCAATCTCGAAATGCTTTAACAATTTTCCGCTCGTACGCGTGTCTTCGGCGAGAATCAAATCGACTTCCTTAAGAATCCGAATCGCTCGAAAAGTCATATCTTCGAGATTGCCGATAGGCGTAGGAACGATGTATAATTTTGACATAGATAAAATAATTAAATACAAATTCTATAGAAAATCTGTATTTGTTCAAATGTATATTCAGAAAGTTTACAAGAATTTCTTCTCTATAATATCCATAAAACGTTCCTCATATTCTTGTTTTCCTTCCCAGTTGTTGTAGTCCGGTTTTACCATTTCCTGAATAAAATCTCTGGTTTCGTAGAACGTATCAAACGTGATTAATTGATTTAAAACACGGTTGTAATCTTCGCTGCTGTTTCCAAAAAGGTGTTTTATAAAAGCAATTCGATCATTCAAATCGATGTTGATTCCTTTGGCTAATTTTTCGTTCAGCGAAACTGTTTTTGGTTCAACAGCTTCTTCTTTGACAGGTACTGTTTTTTCTTCCTCCGCAACGATTTCTTTTGGAGTTTCGATTACTACTGCAGTGGGAATATTTTCAATTTGTTGCACTTTTACAAATTGGGTATCATGGTAATTCCCACCCAATAAATCTTCGAAAGAAATTTGTACCGGTTCCATTTTCTTTGGAGCTTCCACTTCCGTTTCTACTTCCTCCTCGTGAGATAATTCAAAAGCCGGAGTGAACGTTGCTTTTTCAGGTTCCGAAGTTTCTTTTTCCTCAGCAACTATTTCTTCCTCCATAATGGGTTCTTCTTCCGGAGTTATTTCTTCATTAGAAATTGTTCCTTCTAAAGGAACTTCAACAGTTTCTTCTTCCACAATATTTGTTTCAGATTCAGATTCATCAGCAGTTGTTGTTTGTTCCAAAGGCGTTTCAGCAATTTCTTCGACAACAGTTTCTTCGATTACTGCTTTAGCTTTCGGTTGAACCGATTCTGTTTTATCAAAAATGGATTCAATTTTTTGCTCTATTTCAGTAGCGCCAATAGTTGGTTTCGCCTCACTAAAGTGCTCGTCTACAAATCGTAAGACAGAAAGTTTTTCATATAATTTCTGCGTTTCCAGATATAATTGATTGATGTCAGATTTATTTTTTAATTGTAATATTCTGTGTGCAATGCTGATTAAATCGGCTTCCAATTTTTTTTTCATAACTTTTGAAATTATAGTGTGTTAGGCGGGTCTTTTTAATAAATATCTTCCTATTTTTATTTAGCATAAGGAAGAAGGAACCTTTGCTCGCATGATTTTATTTTTTAAATAAGAGCTCGCGAATCTCCGATTCAATAAAAATGTTATACTTTTGAAACGACGTAAAAGTATAACATTTTTAAGTCGGTTTTATCCATTACAAAGTAATAAAAACTATTCATTTTTTAAGTCAGAAAAATACAAAATGTTTCTCGAAAATACAGTAAATCATAAAGAACAATTTGGTTGGATCGAAGTCATTTGTGGCTCCATGTTTTCGGGTAAAACCGAGGAATTGATCCGTCGTTTGAAAAGAGCGCAGTTTGCCAAGCAAAAAGTAGAAATTTTCAAACCGGCAATCGATACGCGCTATGATGATGAAATGGTCGTATCGCACGATGCCAATGAAATCCGTTCTACGCCCGTTCCTGCTGCCGCAAATATTGCTATTTTGGCGCAAGGTTGTGATGTCGTAGGAATTGACGAAGCACAATTTTTTGATGACGAAATTGTCAAAATTTGTAATGATTTGGCCAATCAGGGAATACGAGTAATTGTTGCCGGATTAGATATGGATTTCAAAGGGAATCCTTTTGGTCCGATGCCGGCTTTAATGGCAACTGCCGAATATGTTACCAAAGTACATGCCGTTTGTACCCGCACCGGAAATCTTGCCAATTACAGCTTCCGAAAAACTGACAATGATAAACTGGTTATGTTAGGCGAAACCGAAGAATACGAGCCGTTAAGCCGTGCCGCTTATTATCATGCGATGAAGAAGGATCAGGAGAAAAAATAGAAATCCTCTCCTCTCCCGAAGCTTCGGGACTCTCCAAAGGAGAGGGAGCCGAGACATGATTGAAATATTAAAGTTTTGAAAATTAAAAACCCTTTCAGAGTTTAGAACTCCGAAAGGGTTTGTCTTTTTATAGAAACATTGTTTTTTTAGCAACACTAAATCTCAAATCGTTAATCAGTATTCTAAAATCAACATTCTTACATTTTCTTTCTCATTCTCGCTACCGGAATATCGAGTTGTTCCCTGTATTTTGCAATGGTTCTTCTCGCGATTGGATAGCCTTTTTCTTTAAGAATTTCGGCCAATTGATCGTCTGGAAGTGGTTTTTTCTTGTCTTCTTCCTCAATAGTATTCTGAAGAATTTTTTTGATTTCCAATGTCGAAACATCTTCACCTTGATCATTTTTCATCGCTTCCGAGAAGAATTCTTTAATCAGTTTCGTGCCATAAGGCGTTTCCACATATTTGCTGTTAGCCACACGTGAAATCGTCGAAATATCAAGACCTACCATATCGGCAATGTCTTTCAGAATCATCGGTTTCAACTTGGTTTCATCACCATCCAAGAAATATTCTTCCTGATAATGCATAATTGCATTCATGGTTACAAAAAGCGTTTCCTGACGTTGACGAATCGCATCAATAAACCATTTAGCCGAATCCAGTTTTTGCTTGATAAACTGCACCGCATCTTTTTGCTGCGCTGATTTATCACGGGAATCCTTGTAGGTTTGCATCATTTCCTGATAATCTTTGGAAACGTGCAGGGAAGGAGCATTTCGTCCGTTTAAGGTCAGTTCCAGTTCGCCGTCCACAATTCTGATGGCAAAATCAGGAACTACATTTTCCGTTACTTTGTTGTTTCCGGTAAACGACCCGCCTGGTTTTGGATTCAGTTTTTCTATTTCGTGAATCGCTTTTTTAAGTTGCTCATTCGAAACATTGTATTTTTGTAACAGCTTGTCGTAATGTTTTTTGGTAAACGCATCAAACTGATTTTCGATAATATCAGTGGCTAGCTCTACGTATTCCGTTGGTGTTTTGTGTTTCAATTGCAACAATAAACATTCTTGCAAATCACGCGCTCCCACACCGGATGGTTCCAGTTCATGAATCACCTGCAGCATTTTCTCCACCATTTTTTCATCGGTGTAAATACCTTGGGTAAACGCCATATCGTCCACCATATCAGGAACGCTTCTGCGGATATAACCCATATCATCGATACTTCCTACCAGAAATTCGGCAATTTCGCGCTCTTCATCATTCAGGATAAAGGTGTTCAACTGATTGATTAAATCCTGATGAAAACTTACTGGCGCAGCAAAAGGCGTTTCGCGATCTTCATCGTCGTCACTGTAATTGTTGGCCTGTGTTTTATAATCTGGAGTTTCGTCGTTGCTTAAATATTCGTCAATGTTGATGTCTTCGGCTTCAATTCTATCGGATTCCGAATCATCATAATCATCATAATCTTCGTTTTCGAACTCGTCCTTTTCATACTCATCTTCTTCTTTTCCGGCTTCCAAAGCTGGATTTTCGTTCATTTCTTCCAATAAACGTTGTTCGAAAGCTTGCGTAGGCAATTGAATTAACTTCATCAACTGAATTTGTTGAGGAGATAATTTCTGTGATAATTTTAAATTTAGAAATTGCTTTAGCATTTTTATTGTTTAAAAGTTTAAGGTTTAAAGTTTAAGGTTGCAGAACTTTCGACAACTTTAAACTTTAAACCTGAAACAAATTTTTAGAATTCCGCATTCATTGGTGTTCTAGGGAAAGGAATTACGTCACGAATGTTTGTCATTCCTGTTACAAATAATACCAATCTTTCGAATCCAAGTCCAAAACCAGAGTGAACCGCTGAACCGAATCGTCGAGTATCAAGATACCACCACAATTCTTCTTCGTCAATTCCCAAGGCTTTCATTTTTTCTACCAAAACATCAAAACGTTCTTCTCTTTGAGATCCACCCACGATTTCTCCAATTCCTGGGAAAAGGATATCCATCGCGCGAACCGTTTTTCCGTCTTCGTTCAAACGCATGTAAAATGCTTTGATATTTGCCGGGTAATCAAACAAGATTACTGGACATTTAAAGTGTTTCTCCACCAAATAACGTTCGTGTTCTGATTGTAAATCAGCACCCCATTCGTTAATGATATAGTTGAATTTTTTCTTTTTATTTGGCGTACAATCTCTTAAAATGTCAATTGCTTCCGTGTATGAAACACGTTTGAAATTGTTTTCCAAAACAAAGTTTAATTTGTCAAGCAAAGCCATTTCGCTTCTCTCTGCAACTGGTTTCGATTTCTCTTCGTCTAATAATCGTGTTTCCAAGAATTTCAAATCCTCCGGACATTTGTCCATTGTGTATTTGATTACATACTGAATAAAGTTTTCGGCCAAATCCATGTTGTCATTCAAATCATTGAACGCCACTTCCGGCTCAATCATCCAAAATTCCGCAAGGTGACGAGAAGTATTCGAGTTCTCAGCTCTAAAGGTTGGTCCAAAAGTATAAATCTGACCCAAAGCCATTGCAAAAGTCTCTCCTTCCAATTGTCCCGAAACCGTAAGATTCGTTTCTTTCCCGAAGAAATCTTCTTTGTAATTCACTTTTCCGTCTTCAGTTCTTGGTGTTCCGTCAAATGGCAAAGCGGTAACTTTAAACATTTCACCGGCACCTTCAGCATCCGAACCTGTAATGATTGGCGTATTTACATACACAAAACCTTTCTCTTGAAAATAACTATGAACCGCATACGATAATACTGAACGCACTCTCATAATCGCTCCAAACATATTAGTACGAACTCTTAAATGCGCATTTTCACGCAAGAAGTCCAAACTCGGTTTATTTTTTGGTTGTATCGGGAACTTCTCCGCATCTGAATCTCCTAGGATTTCTAGTTTAGCTACCTGAATTTCAAATTTCTGTCCAGCACCTTTACTTTCTACCAAAGTTCCTGTAACCGAAATCGCTGCTCCAGTCGTAATTCTCTTCAGAGTCTCGTCTGGCGTGTTCTCAAAATCGACAACACATTGTATATTATCAATGGTCGAGCCATCGTTTAAGGCAATAAATTGATTGTTTCTAAAAGTTCTCACCCATCCTTTTGCATTTACTTCATGAAGCGTTGTTGTGCTGTTTAGTAAGTCTTTAACTTTTGTATGTCTCATTTTATGTATATAATTGATATTAAAAATTGTCTTGTAACTGAACTGCAAATATAAATGATTTGTTTGAAAAGTCATTGTAAGAAATAGGGTAATCAGGAGCTATTTCCCGCTATTCGCTATATCTTTTACTTTTTGCAGCAAAAAGTAAAAGGATGCCGCTACTATCGGGGCTAGGTAGCGGTGGAATTTCAGGTTTTCAAGTAAAAAAGAAGCTGTCCCAATAAAAAACGACACGATGAACGAAAGACAGCACGCATAAATATTTTAAAAACTTGACAAACCTAGTAACAGTTTGTATTTTTGCCTTATGAACGACAATTTTGTTACAGAGTATTTTGGTATTGGGATTCAAAACGGTAAAACTCCTGAGAACTTGGGTGTATTATGGCGCACAGCACAAAATCTTGGTGCAAGTTATATTTTTACAATTGGTAATCGCTACGCCAAGCAGGCTTGCGATACGCATAATGCTGTAAAGTCAATTCCTTATTTTCATTATGAAACTTTTGAGGATTTCTATAAAAACTTGCCTAAAGGCGCGCGGTTAGTAGGTGTCGAATTAGATGAAAACGCAACTGATTTAGAGACTTTTGAACATCCAAGACGATGCGTATATCTATTGGGCGCTGAGGATAACGGACTATCAAAAGCAGCCATTGCCAAATGTCATTACCTCGTAAAATTCAAATCCGAAAAAAGTTTAAATGTATCAGTCGCAGGAAGCATAGTCCTTTACGATCGAGGACTTAATAAACCCAGATCATAAAAAAAAAGCTGTTTTTATGTCTTATTTTATATCTACTTTACAACTAATTCTGTCAGGATTTTGAACCCTGACAGGATTGAAAAAGATTGTAGTGTAAGCGGACGAACGAAGTAAAAAGCGCCTAATTTTCTTATTTATTCTTTTCGAAATTGTCAATCTCCTCATCGGTATGTTCGATGATGTCAATTTTAGGCTCGATGAATTCCTGTTCGTTTGCCAATGTTTTATTCAACGTCAATACCAAAGCCGGCAGTAACATCAAATTCGACAGCATTCCGAATAATAAGGTCAACGAAATCAATCCGCCAAGAGCAATTGTTCCTCCAAAACTGGACAACATAAATACCGAAAATCCAAAAAATAACACGATAGAAGTATAAAACATGCTCAAACCGGCATCTGTAAATGTGGCGTAAACCGACTTGCGGATTTTCCAGTTGTTTTTCTTTAATTCCTCGCGGTATTGCGCCAAAAATCGAATGGTATCATCTACCGAAAGTCCAAACGCGATTCCGAAAACCAAAATCGTTGATGGTTTCAGCGGAATGTCCAGAAAGCCCATAATTCCTGCCGTCAGCAACAAAGGCAATAAATTCGGGATAATAGAAACCAGTACCATTTTGAACGAACGGAACATAAACGCCACCAAAAGTGAGGTTAGGAAAAAGGCAAAAACCAAAGAGGAAAGTAAATTATCCAGCAGGTAACCGGTTCCTTTTTGGAAAACCAATGCTTTTCCGGTAATGCTAACGTTGTATTGACTTGGTGGAAAAAGCTTATCTGCTTTTTTACGAATTTCAGCTTCAATTTTGGCAATATTATCGCCGTTTTCATCGCGCATAAAAGTTGTGATTCGGGCAAATTGTCCAGTAGAATCCACATAACTTTTCATCAGATTGTCTTTCGAGTTTTTTGTAGCATTTTTAGCATATGACAAAATAAAAGACTGTTCTTGTGACGTGGGCAATTCATAATATTCCGGATTTCCGTTGTAGTATGCTTGCTTGGAATATTTAACCAAATTGACAATAGAAATGGGTTTTGACAATTCCGGGATTTCGTCAATGGTTTCCTCGAGTTCTTCCATTCGCCTCAGCGTAGACAATCTCATTACTCCTTTTTTACGTTTGGTGTCAATCATGATTTCCAGCGGCATCACGCCATCAAATTCTTTTTCGAAGAAAACAATATCTTCAAAAAAGGCTTCTTTTTTAGGCATGTCTTCAATCAAACTGCCGGAAATACGCATTTCATATATTCCGATAATACTAATTACTAAAAGTAGAATTGCAACGACGTAAATCGAAAAGCGATTGTATTTTACGTTTCTCAGAATCCAATCCATGAAAACCTTAACATAATTTCGGTCTAAATGCTCAATGTGACGCTCTTTTGGGGCTGGAATATAACTGTGAAAAATAGGTATAACAATGATACACAAAAAGAAAAGTGCCATGATATTGATGGAAGTTACCACCCCAAATTCTAATAACAATTGATTATTTGAAGCGACAAACGTAGCAAAACCAATAGCTGTGGTAAGATTTGTCATAAGTGTTGCCATTCCCACTTTGGTAGTAACACGCTGTAATGCTTTGGCTTTATTGTGGTGAACTTTGTATTCCTGATGGTATTTATTGGTCAGGAAAATACAATTTGGAATCCCGATAACAATAATTAATGAAGGAACTAATGCCGTTAAAACCGTGATTTCGTAATTTAATAATCCTAAAAATCCAAAGGACCACATCACCCCGATAATAACAATTACCATTGATATTAAGGTGGCTCTAAAACTTCTAAAAAAGAAGAAGAAAAGCAATGAGGTGACTAATAATGAGGCGCCAATGAAGATGCTTATTTCATCTGTAATGGTTTTTGCATTCAGCGTTCGGATGTAAGGCATTCCCGAAACACGCAGGTCGATTCCGGTTTCTTTTTCGAATGTTTCAACTGCAGGAACTAATTTATCGAGAATAAAATCTTTTCGTGCCGCTGTGTTTACAATTTTCTTATCCATGTAAACCGCAGAGCGAATGCTTCCCGATCTTTTGTTGAAAAGCAACCCTTCATAAAAAGGCAAATCATTGAAAAGTTCTTTCCTTATTTTTTGAAGATAGGCTGGGTCAACGGTTTTGCTTTGGTCCACAAAAGGAACCAATTCAAAGGTTGCCAACGAATCATTTTTTTGTAATTTCTTTAAGTCATTTAATGAAATTACTAAATCTACCGCTTGGTCTCCTTTCAGGGTATTCATCAGTTTACTCCAGGAAGCATAAGCTTTTGGGGTAAATATGGCATTGTCTTTTACACCTATGATGACTAGATTTCCTTCTTCACCAAATTTATTTAAAAAGGCATTGTACTGAATGTTTACAATATTGTCATCCGGTAATAAATTGGCTTCGGTAAAGGTGAAGTGGATATTCTTCCATTGCATTGCTAAAAGAGCTGTTATCGCTACAATAATGGATAACATCAAAATTCTATTTCTAAGGACAATTCGGGCTATTAATTCCCAAAATCCTAAACTAAACCACTTAATCATAATTCATATTTAACGGCGGTAAAGGTAGTCAAAACCACTATAAATCATTTGTTTTAACTAAAACTTTTTGTTGTTTTATGGGACTGATTATGCCGGTTTTTTATTTTACAATTAAATAATTTTGTGGGATATAAATTATACATTTGAATTTCTCATCTTTGTTTTTTTAGAGTTGAGCATGAATACATAAAAATGGATATGAAGAATTATAAAAATACATTGTTTTATTTAGGTGTAACAGGCGGTTTCACTGCATTAATGTATTGGATTATTAGTAAAGGAAAAAAATTAGAAGCAAGTGAAGTTATTGTAACGCCTGAAAGCGGAAACGGTTCTTGGGGTGATTTTATAGCTTCTATGCAACACAATTTTCAGGATCCTTTAGCCATCCTTTTGGCACAAATTATAACGATAATACTTGTTGCCCGAGTTTTTGGTTGGATTTTCAAGAAAATTGGACAACCATCAGTAATCGGGGAGATTATTGCGGGAATTGTTCTTGGACCGTCCTTATTGGGATTGTATTTTCCTGAATTTTCCGGGGCATTATTTCCGGCTGAATCCTTAGGGAATTTAAAGTTTTTGAGTCAGATAGGATTGATACTTTTTATGTTCGTCATAGGAATGGAACTCGATTTGAAAGTGCTGAAAAACAAAGCCAATGAAGCGGTGGTAATCAGTCATGCCAGTATCGTTATCCCTTTTGCACTTGGGATTGGATTGGCTTATTTTGTTTACAATCGATTTGCTCCCGAAGGAGTGAAATTCCTTGCTTTCAGTTTGTTTATGGGAATAGCCTTGAGTATAACTGCTTTCCCGGTTTTAGCAAGAATTGTTCAGGAACGAGGAATTCATAAAACAAAATTAGGTGCTATTGTCATTACATGCGCCGCTGCCGATGATATTACCGCTTGGTGTATTCTGGCCGTGGTAATTGCAATTGTAAAAGCGGGAACTTTCGTCAGTTCATTATACATTATTATGTTGGCAGTACTTTATGTTGTAGCCATGATTTTTATTGTAAAACCATTTTTGAAAAGAATTGGGGATTTGTATGGTTCAAAAGATACTATAATCAAACCGGTTGTGGCAATCTTTTTCCTGGTACTGATTCTTTCGTCCTATGCTACTGAAGTGATTGGTATTCATGCACTTTTTGGAGCGTTTATGGCGGGAGCTATTATGCCGGATGTTCCAAAATTCAGAACGATATTCATAGAAAAAGTAGAGGATGTTGCGTTGATACTTTTACTGCCTTTGTTTTTTGTTTTCACGGGTTTGAAAACCGAAATTGGCCTTATTAATGATCCTTACTTATGGAAAGTTACCGGTTTTATTATTTTGGTAGCAGTAGTGGGAAAATTTTTAGGAAGTGCTTTAGCAGCCAAATTTGTAGGTCAGAATTGGCGAGACAGTTTGACTATTGGCGCCTTGATGAACACCAGAGGATTGATGGAATTGATTGTTTTAAACATCGGTTTAGAACTTAAAGTTTTAACTCCCGAAGTGTTTACAATGATGGTAATCATGGCTTTGGTTACTACTTTTATGACGGGACCTGCTTTGGATTTAATCAATTATATCTTTAAAACTAAAGATGGTGTTGAAATTATAGAACAAACAAACCATAATAAATATCGAATTTTAATTTCATTTGGGAACAACGAAAAGGGAAAATCCTTGTTGCGATTGGCCAATAGTTTAATAAAAAGGCAAAAAAACACTTCCAGTATTACCGTGATGCATTTATCTTTAAGTGATGAGGTGCATACTTTTAATATGGAAGACAAAGAGAAAAATAGTTTTTACCCTATTGTTGAAGAATCCCAACTGCTCAAACAGGATATTACCACCATTTTTAAAGCAACGATGGATATTGAAACCGAGATTGCCGATGTTGCCAATCAAGGGGATTATGATTTACTGCTGATAGGTTTGGGAAAATCAATATTTGAAGGAACCATTCTTGGAAAAGTAATTGGTTTTACAACAAGAATAATCAATCCGGATCGATTGATAGATAAGTTCACCGGAAAAGAAGGCTTGTTTGAAAATTCCCCTTTTGACGAAAGAACCAGACAGATTATTTCTAAAACCAAGATGCCAATAGGGATTTTGATCGATAAAGATTTGCAGCAAGTAAACCATGTTTTTATTCCAATTTTCAGCCCAGAAGATTCCTTTTTGATTGATTATGTGCAAAAATTAATTTACAATAACAATTCTAAAATTATTCTTTTGGATGTAAATGGGCATCTTACGACTAATTTTGTGATGAATAGCGCTATAGATTCTTTGGAACAAAAACATCCAAACAACATTAGTTTGATAACCAATAAAATAATTAAAAAGGAATTTTTGGATCAACAGGATTTAATGTTAATCAGTCTTGAAAGCTGGAAAGAACTCGTTGATTCCAGAAGTACTTGGTTGAGCGGTGTTCCTTCGGTATTAATTATAAAGCATTAACATGAACTGGATTTTATTGATTATAGGCGGTCTTTTTGAAGTGGGTTTCGCGACTTGTTTGGGCAAAGCCAAAGAAAGTTCAGGAATGACATCAACATTATGGTTGGGCGGATTCTTAATATGCTTGGTAATAAGTATGGTGTTGCTTTACAAAGCCACACACACATTGCCTATTGGAACGGCTTATGCGGTTTGGACAGGAATTGGGGCAGTAGGAACAGTTCTTGTTGGAATTTTTGTATTTAAAGAACCGGCCGATTTCTGGCGAATATTTTTCATTACCACTTTAATCAGTTCGATTATTGGTTTGAAATTCGTTTCGAGCCATTAAAGTCCCAGATTAAGGACGAAACTTATTTTTACCGCAATATTATCTTGAAATTTACTCAGCTGGTTTGGACCGTAACGGTAAAATCCGCCTAATCCTAAGCCATTATAAATTTGGTTTAACTCTATTCCAGATTCGAAATAACCTTTGTCCAAGGTTTTGTAATCCAATCCAACATGTTGTTCCGGTTTGCGTAAATTTCCCCAAGCCATTCTGGAAACAAGAACTAAGGAAGGTTTTACTTTTTTGAATAATGTTACGCGGCTAAAGCCATGTTTGAATTGAAAATAAGCGTATTCACTGGAGAAAAATTCATTGAAAAACATGGTTTCAAAACTGTTTTTTCCTGCAAAAGTGATTCTCTGCATGATGGTTTCTTTGGTAATATTATTAGGAGACGTATTGTATAAATGTGTCAGCGGTACATCACCAAGAGCATAACCGGCTTCGAAAAGTAGACTTGTTTTTTGCCCGTTTAAATATTTCTTTTCATACTCTGTTTTGAAATCAAATTTGCTGAATTCAAAATCATTTTGCATAATCTTAGGCAGGGATTGTGTGTATTGAAAAGTGAATTTCGGGAAACGTTTTTCTACTTCAATTCGTCCCGTAGGCGTTTGCATGTAATCGCTGAATGGATTCCAACGCAAAGAAACCATTGCGGTTGTCATTACATAACTCGAGTATAATTTCTCGTTTAGGTTGAATATATAATTGAATTTTGGTTCTATTGCGGCACGGGAAAGTTCCCAGAAACTTTCTGTTTTCGGAATGATTTTTGTCTCTATAAATGTTTTCCAACTCACATAATTGTAAAATGTACTGATGTTTATTGGTCTTGGATCATAGATTTTGAACGCTTTTTTATCAATTGTAAACACGGTGCTTGCAATTTCCCGAACATCATCGGTATAGGAAACGCCAATCCAGGAATTGGAAAATTTGCCAACCCGAGTCGCCATTCCTAAATTGTATTTGAAATTCCCATCCTTAGTTCCATAAGCGGTGTAGCCTTCGATTCTGAATTTTTTTGAAAATTGTTCATTGGTGACTCCGCCAATTCCCAATCTGAATCCTTCGTAATTATTATAACTGAATAATTTACGTAAGTCTAAATCGAATTTTCCTATTGGTAAATATCCGTTGATGATTTTTCGTCCAAAACGGATGCGGCTTTCAATTCGTTTTTTAACTGAAATACTATCTAGTGCCAAATAGGTTTTTTGGCTTCGACTGTCTAAACTGTCTTTTCTGTAAGTGTTCCAAAAATGTCCTGGTTTGTTAATCGCATCGTCTTTGATTTCGATATAAATCGCCGATTTTTTAATTTGTATCGGAATGTTATATTGAATTTCAAAATTATTCGTGTGCGAAAGCAAATAAGTAAAGTCTGAAGCAACTTTTTTTCGTTCTTTAAAATCTTGTTCTACATCGCCATCAAATTGAATCGTTCCGCCAAGAATTTTTATATCGTCATCATTTTTGCCCTTTACAATTTTAAACGTTTTGTCCGTTGGAAACCATAATTTTTCAGTAGGAATGTACTTAAAATCATGAATTCCGCTAATGTCAAGAACGCCTTTTATGCGCATTACCGCTTTGGCAACAGCAAAATTATTTTGGTCAATATAAAGTACACCTTCCAGTCCTGATGCTTTTCTTTTTTTCTTGTTTTTGAAGTAAATCATATAGGTGTTTCTGCCGTCAATGATAAGTGAATCCAAGAGTTTATAGTTGTAATCTTTTAGCGCATCATTGGCAATAGGACTGTTGTATTTGGTTTCAAAAAGCTCGTAACTGGAATCGTAAATAGAGAAGGACTGTAAGTTAAAAGCAATGATTTCATAAACGGGTTGCTTAAAACCAGCCATTTTAGTACCTAATATGGTTTCTTTTAATGTACTATTGGCAAATTGATATTGTGACACTTTTTCGGTTTGAAAAAGATGCTGTTGGCGTATGACGTCTTTAAATTTATAATCAGAAGAGTCAATTTTCGAGAATTGTTTTCCAATAGATTTTTGGACAAAAACGGAATCGATTCTTCCATCAATAGAGTCAGGATTAGCGGTTACAATGAGTTTATTGTAGGATTTAAATTCAAAACTGCGAAGTTTTTTCTGTGGATTGTTGTTATTCTTATTTTTGATTGCCTTCCGGATAATTGCCAAAGCCGGGTTTTCATTTGAAATTCTCACTTCATTCAAATTATCCGTTTTTTGGGAAAGAACAACCACATAATAATTTTTGTTTTTTTCAATGGCAATCCTAGCCTTGGTGAAACCAATATAAGAAATATCAAAAGCTGTAAAGGGAATTGCTGTTGCGAGACTAAACTTTCCATCTACATCAGAGATGGTATTTAGGCCATTATTTGTAGTAATGGTGGCAAACGGCAACGGTTTGTTGGTGTTAGATTCTTTCACAATTCCATTTACCTGAAATTGCGCCTGTAGCGAAAGCGTTAAAAAAAAGAAGAACAAACACAATTGCTTCATAAATAGGGTTTACTGCAAAACGGGTATAATCTCGTTTTGGTATGGCAAAAATAACAATAAAAAAATCCGTCTCGTAAAACTAACGAGACGGATTTTTAATATAATTTGAAAAGGAGTTACACCTTCATGATTTCAGCTTCTTTCACCACCAAAAGCTCATCTATTTTTCTGATGAAAGTATTGGTTAAGTTTTGAACTTCTTCTTCAGCACTTTTACAAATGTCTTCTGATGTTCCTTCTCTTTCTAATTTCTTGATTTCAGTATTAGCATCTTTTCTTGCATTTCGAATCCCCACTTTGGCGTCTTCAGCTTCTACTTTGGCTTGTTTGGCAAGATCACGTCTTCTTTCTTCAGTTAGTGCGGGAACGCTAATGATAATTACATCACCGTTATTCATTGGATTAAAACCAATGTTTGCCACCATAATTGCTTTTTCAATTACTTGCAGCATATTTTTTTCAAAAGGTTGCAATGTGATTGTTCTGGCATCAGGAACACTAATTTTTGATACTTGAGAAAGCGGCGTCGCAGATCCGTAATAATCCACAAAAACACTCCCTAACATTGCCGGAGATGCTTTTCCTGCACGAATATTCAAAAATTCTTTTTCTAAATGCGCAATAGAACCTGTCATAGATTCTTTAGTACTATCTAATATAAATTCAATTTCTTCAGTCATAATTTAGATCTTTGGATTTTTAGATTTTTAGATCTTTAGACTGTCTGACAATCTAAAAGTCTAACAATCTAATTTGTCTATTTATATATTTACTTCGGTTCCTATATTTTCTCCATCGCAGATTTTCAATAAGTTTCCTACTTTGTTCATGTCGAAAACTACGATTGGTAATTTATTTTCTTGGCTTAATGTAAATGCTGTGGTGTCCATTACATTTAATCCCTTTTTAAGAACATCTTCAAAAGAAATAAAATCAAATTTCACTGCTGATGCATTTTTTTCTGGGTCACAGTCATACACACCATCTACGCGAGTTCCTTTTAGGATTACATCGGCATTGATTTCTATACCACGCAATACTGCAGCAGTGTCTGTAGTGAAATATGGATTTCCAGTACCTGCTCCAAAAATTACGATTCTCCCTTTTTCAAGATGACGATCGGCTCTTCTTTTGATGTAAGGTTCTGCAATAGATTCCATTTTCAACGCCGTTTGCAAACGGGTTTTCATACCTTTTTCTTCTAGAGCGCCTTGTAACGCCATACCATTGATAACGGTTGCTAGCATTCCCATATAATCGCCTTGCACTCTGTCCATTCCTGCACTAGCTCCAGCAACTCCTCTAAAAATATTTCCACCACCTATTACAATGGCTATTTCTACTCCTTTATCATGAATTTGCTTGATTTCGTCAGCATATTCAGCTAATCTTTTTGGGTCAATTCCGTATTGCAGGTCGCCCATTAAAGCTTCACCACTTAATTTTAGAAGAATTCTTTTGTATTTCATGTGTGTGTTGAGTTGATTGGTGCAAATATAGAATTTTCTTTTTTTTTAAAATAATGTTGCTGAAATTTTATAAATTAAGTTTTTCGTACGCTTTTTTTGCGGCTTGATAGCCAATGTTGAACACGGCATCCATCTTTACTTTGTTGGTTTCAAAGGTACTATAGAGACATAAATCCTTGGGTTCTATAACCCAATCACAAATATTGAATTTATGCAGATTTGAATTTGCCGAAAGGATATCAAAGGCTCGTGTAGTTACTGCTTTGATTGAACTTAAATCTTTGGCTTCAATTTTTTGAATCGGACTCACATAAACACCTATTAATGTGTCGCATTGTCCTTGTAAAATATCAGTGGGAAAATGATTCAATATCCCGCCGTCACTGTATATTTTTCCTTTAATTTCATACGGAGACAAAATCCCGGGAAATGCAGAAGAAGCTAAAATGGCATCGATGATCTTTGTTTCCGGACCAAATATTTTTAATTTTCCACGAACCATATCAGTAGCCGTAATTTGAATCGGGATTTTCAAATCACCTAATGTAGCATCCTTAAAAATAGTGTGAAAATAAGATTTGAAAGATTCGGAATCAATCAATCCGGCTTTTTTGAAGGTTAAATGCTTCCAGTGAAAAAGATATATCGATTTGAAAAATTCCAGAATTTCTTCGGGAGTTTTTCCCCAAGCATACATGGCACCAACAATTGAGCCTGCGCTTGTTCCTGCCATTTGAGACGGACGAATGTTTTTCTCTTCTAAAAATTTAATCACACCAGCATGGGCTATACCTTTAGAACCTCCACCGGAAAGTACTAATCCTATTGATTTTGTTTTTAAATCCATCTTTTTTATTTGTGATAAAATTACTCTTTTTGTGGAATTGAAAGTGACATATGTCATATTTATGCTCCAATTTTATGGTAACTTTGTAAAAACAAATAATTCATTATGAAAATTCCAGTAGCTAAAGCGTTGTTTAATAGTCACTCTTATGCGGAGTATAGAAAGCTAGTTTCAGATTTATTACTTGAAGGAAAATCAACAGGTAATGAACAATCGGAAAATTTAACCCATTACACTGAGTTGAATGAAACCCGAATGAATCGTTTGGACAAAACGATGAAAATTACCGATGAAAATAGTCTGAAATTAAAGAGCTTAAAAAGCGAATATATTTGGTTAGTAATTTCCGAAGGTTGGTGTGGTGATGCTGCCCAACTCCTGCCAATTATCAATAAAATGGCGATCGATTCCGGTAAAATAGAATTGAAAATTGTTCTGCGTGATGAAAATGAGGAGTTGATGAAGTTGTTTTTGACCAATAAAAAGAAATCAATTCCAATAGTGATTGTCGTAGAGAAAGCAACAGGAAGTGTTCTAGGAAAGTGGGGGCCAAGACCCATAGGTGCAACCAATTTAATCACGGATTATAAAAAAGAATTTGGGGTTATTGATGAAACGGCAAAAACCAACTTGCAATTGTGGTATTTGCATGATAAAGGAATCAGTACCCAAAATGAGTTGGTTAACTTGATGCTTGATTTGGAACAATAGAATTTTAAAAAGCGGCAATATTCATAACTTTGGATGCATTATAATTGCCGAAAAATGCTTTAGTATAGAGCAAGAAATCATTGTTTTGAAGCAAAATTTTCAATGCAAAGTCACCTGAGGTTCAGTATTTATTGGGGTAAAATAATTAAGTTTATTTTTTGTTAATTTTTTTGTGTATCGAAAAAAAATTTGTAAATTGGTGACTGCCAACCAGGTCTATTGTTAATTTACTTTTTTAATGGTGTTTAAATATTGTTTCACAACTTAAAAAACATCATCATGAAAAATCGATTTGAAAAGTTTTATGATTATTTGTCACATTTACTATTTGGGGGTAAAAAAGCAACTAATTATTAAACAATCGGCGTGAGCCTCGTAGACAAATAGAGTATGGATTAAAACTACTTTAACTTTAGAAAAAACACATCGCAAATTCAATTTTAATATTGGATTTGTCATGTGTTTTTGCTTTTGGTATTATTCTGAAGTAAGACTATCCTCAAATAAAGTAACGTCCATTGCATCTGCCACATTATAATCGCCAATTTTTGTTCTGCGCAAAACGGTTAAGTGGGAGCCTGAATTCATGGCTTTTCCAAAATCAAAAGCCAGGGAACGAATGTAAGTTCCTTTGCTGCAAACGACTCTGAAATCTATTTCTGGAAGAGCAATTCGAGTGATTTCAAATTCGTGAATGGTTGTTTTTCTACTCGCAATTTCTATTGTTTCTCCAGCGCGAGCATGTTCGTATAAGCGTACGCCATCTTTTTTTATAGCCGAAAAAATGGGTGGTTTCTGGTCTATTTCTCCTAAAAACTGTTTTACGGTTTCTTGAATCAAAGCTTCGTCAATATGTTCTGTTGGGAAAGTTTGGTCGATTTCGGTTTCTAAATCATAGGAAGGCGTCGTGGCTCCAATATAGAACGTTCCTGTGTATTCTTTGGCTTGACCTTGAAGCTCGGTGATTCTTTTGGTGAATTTTCCGGTACAAACTAACAATAATCCGCTTGCCAAAGGATCTAAAGTTCCGGCATGACCAATCTTGAATTTTTTTGGAAGATTAACTTTACTGATTAAAGCCCATTTCATTTTATTTACCGCCTGAAAAGAAGTCCAATTCAAGGGTTTGTCAATGAGTAAAATTTGTCCGTTTTGGAAATCTTCGGCTGTTTTCAATGGGAATTATTTTAAGTATGAAAAATAGATCAATAAAAAAATACCTACTATTATTCGGTACCATCCCCAAGGTTTGAAACCGTATTTTTTGATGATTTCAATGAAGAATTTAATGGCAATAACGGCAACAATAAAAGCAACAACATTTCCTATTAAGAACAATTGAATGTTTTCGTTTGACTTTAAAATCAATTCGTAGCCTTTCATTTGTGACGTTTCGTAGGTTTTCAAGAATACAGAGTAGCATGTTACTGCCATCATCGTTGGAACCGCTAAAAAGAATGAGAATTCTGCTGCAGCGTGACGCGTTAACCCTTGTTGCATACCACCAATTATGGAAGCGGCAGAACGACTTGTTCCGGGCATCATGGCTAAGCATTGCCAAAAACCAATAGTTACTGCTTTTTTAATAGTAATGTCTTCTTCTTGAAGAACCGTAGGACTTTGAAAACGACTGTCTATAAATAATAAAATGATTCCGCCTAAAATTAAGACAATCGCAATAGGAATAGGGTCTCCAAGAACCGCTTCGATTTTATCATCGAATAATTTCCCTAAAACCAAAGCTGGAATTACGGCGCAAATAAGTTTTATGTAAAAATTGATAGCAACACTTTTTGAAGAGAAATCGAAAAATTTCTTCCAATACAAAGCGACAACGGCCAGAATGGCTCCAAATTGAATGGAAACCTGGAATAGTTTCACAAAATCATCTTCTTGAATTCCAAAATATGAACTTAGAAAAACCATGTGAGCTGTTGAAGAAACAGGAAGATATTCTGTTAATCCTTCGATAACAGCAATTAAAAATGCTTGTAATGTATTCATTATATAGTGATCGGTGTTCAGTTTTTAGTGTTCAGTTGATATAGTTTGCTTTATACTGCAACTTATTACTAGTCACTGTTTACTATTTTTTTGGATTCTTAAGAATGGCATAAACGGTAATTCCAAAACCGATTAAAACGGTAGTTGGTGCCAATCGAATTCTTCTGAAATTGAAGATGTCTTCATTGAAAACATTTGGGTCATCACTTCCTCCGCCAGCCATTAGAATAAATCCTAAGGCAATTACTCCAATTCCAAGTAATAGAATTTTATAATTTATTTTGTCAAAAAGAAATTCTGGTTGCTGTTCGTTATTTTTCATTTATGCTGAATTTAGTTCAGCATCTAAAAATGCTGAATGATAATGCTTTTTTTTATCTTCAATTAATAAAGGTCGTCCGTTCTTAAATTCAAGAAACGTTGTGTTGCAAAATACGTGCTTAACCAGGTAATCAATATTCCAATTCCTAAAACAGCTAATAATACCAATGCAATTAAAGCTTTATCGTCAAGTATACCAAGATTTGGAAAATTAGTTTGAACGTAAATCAAAACGCCAATTAATGCAATAATTGCAAGTCCTGCGCCAATCATTCCCAGTTTTATACTTCGTACCACAAATGGTTTTCTGATAAAAGCTTTGGTTGCGCCTACCATTTGCATTGTTTTAATGATAAATCGGTTGGAATGTATGGATAAACGCAATGAACTATTAATTAGCAATACAGCAATCACGGCCAAAAATCCGCTGATTACTAGAATCCACATACTTACTTTTTTGATGTTGTCATTCACTAGATTCACTAATTGCTTGTCATACACAATATCCGAAACCATAGCATTTTTGCGCAAGCGGGTTTCTATTTTTGCTATACTGTCCTTGATTACATAATCGGCTTTCAGGTGAATATCGTAAGAGTTTTGAAGTGGATTTTCACCAAGAAATTCCATGAAATCTTCTCCTATAATATCCGTATGTTGTTTTGCGGCAGCTTCTTTAGTTACATAATCGTATGATTTTGCAAAACGGCTCGATTTTAATTCAGTTCCAAAAGCCTTCAAAATACTGTCATTCGCTTCGTTCTTGAAAAAAACGGTCATGGCAATATTTTCTTTGAAATCGTCAGCCAGTTTTTTAGAATTTATGATAAAAAGACCCAATACACCCAATAAAAATAAAACCAAGAATACACTTAGCACTACTGAAAAATAAGAGGAAATTAATCTGCGTTTTTGAAATTTATCAAAGGAAGAACTCATAGTTTACTGAAATTATTGGGTAAAAATAATAAAGAATTTCTTTATTTAAAGTTAATAACGCTCAAAGTTTCAACTTTCGTACAATAAACGTAAATTTGGCACCTTGAAATAATCATTTCTCCAAATATAATACAGCAACTTAGTAACCGAGTTACTTTGAATCTAACAATATGACTTGAGTGTGCGACAGCATGACTCCATTAAAAAAATAATAAAAAAAGGAATGAAATACAATCCGAACGAAATAGAGGCCAAATGGCAGAAATATTGGTTAGACAACGAAACGTTTAAAGCCGAAAACAACTCAGAAAAACCTAAATATTACGTACTTGATATGTTTCCTTATCCATCTGGAGCGGGATTACACGTAGGACACCCTCTGGGATATATCGCCTCTGATGTGTATTCAAGATACAAAAGGCACCAAGGTTTTAATGTGTTGCACCCAATGGGCTATGACAGTTTTGGATTGCCTGCGGAACAATATGCGATACAAACGGGGCAACGTCCTGAGGATACGACTTCGGTAAATATTGACGGGGGAATGGATAAAGAAGGAAATAAAATTGCCGGCTACAGAAAACAATTGGACAAAATTGGATTTTCCTTCGATTGGAGTAGAGAAGTCCGTACTTCAAATTCGGATTATTACAAGCATACGCAATGGATTTTCATCCAATTATTCAATTCTTGGTACAACAAAAACAGCGATAAAGCAGAAGATATTTCGACTTTGGTTTCGATTTTCCAAAAAGAAGGAAATGCAAATGTCAATGCGGTTTGCGATGAAAATATAGAGGCTTTTTCAGCAAATGAATGGAACGCTTTCGCAAAAGAACAGCAGGAGAAAATTTTGCTGCAATATAGATTGACTTATTTAGCCGAGACTGAGGTGAACTGGTGTCCGGGATTAGGAACGGTTTTGGCTAATGACGAAATCGTAAATGGTGTTTCTGAGCGTGGTGGTTTTACGGTTGTTCGTAAAAAAATGACGCAATGGAGCATGCGAATCTCGGCTTATGCGGAACGTTTGTTACAAGGGTTGAATGACATTGACTGGAGCGAAAGCATCAAGGAAAGCCAAAGAAACTGGATTGGAAAATCCGTTGGAGCGACTGTTTCTTTTAAAGTCGAAAGTCAAAAGTCAAAAGTCGAAAGTGAGCAACAATATATAGATGTTTTCACAACACGTCCTGATACTATTTTTGGAGTTACGTTCATGACATTGGCTCCGGAACACGAATTAGTTTCTCAAATTACAACTGCAGAACAAAAAGCAGAAGTAGATGCTTATATAGAAAAAACGTCAAAACGTTCCGAAAGAGAACGTATGGCTGATGTAAAAACCATTTCAGGTGTCTTTACGGGTGCGTATGCGGAACATCCGTTTACGAAAGAACCTATTCCGGTTTGGATTGGGGATTATGTTTTGGCAGGTTACGGAACAGGCGCGGTTATGGCAGTTCCATGTGGCGACGAAAGAGATTATGCTTTTGCGAATTTCTTCAAAGGTCAAAACGGAATGCAGGAAATCAAAAACATTTTTGATAAAGATATATCTGAAGGTGCTTTTGGAGCCAAAGAAGGTTTCCAATTGGTAGATTCTGATTTTCTAAATGGATTAGGTTACAAAAAAGGAACTCAAAAAGTAATTGAAGAATTAGAAAAATTAAACCAAGGAAAAGGAAAAACGAATTACCGTTTGCGTGATGCCGTTTTCTCTCGCCAGCGTTATTGGGGAGAACCGTTTCCAGTATATTATGTGAATGGTTTGCCGCAAATGATTGATGCGCAACATTTGCCAATTATTTTGCCGGAAGTAGAGAAATATTTACCAACCGAAGAAGGTTTGCCGCCTTTAGGAAATGCAACTACGTGGGCTTGGGATAGTGTTCAGTGTTCAGTAGTTAGTACTCAGTTAGTAGATAATGTGACAATATTTCCTTTAGAATTGAACACGATGCCAGGTTGGGCGGGAAGTTCTTGGTATTGGATGCGTTATATGGATGCACACAATGAGAATGAATTTGCAAGCAAAGACGCATTGGCGTATTGGGAAAGCGTGGATTTATACATTGGCGGAAGCGAACACGCAACTGGGCACTTATTGTATTCTCGTTTTTGGAATAAATTCCTAAAAGACAAAGGTTTTGCGCCAACCGAAGAACCATTCAAAAAACTGATTAATCAGGGAATGATTTTGGGAATGAGTGCGTTTGCGTATAGAGTTGATCAAAGAACTGATGTATATGTGTCAAAAGGTATTGTAGAAGATTTCTTTAATCCTGAGAAGCATGATGAGGTAGTAGAAAAAATATTAAATCTAACAGGTACTTCAACTCCAACATTTAGTAAGATTCACGTAGATGTTAGTTTTGTAAATTCATCTGATGAACTTGATATTGATAAGTTTAGAAAATGGCAACCTGAGTTTTTGCATGCTAAACCAATATACGAAAAAGATGACAAGTTTTGTGTTGTGCGCGAAATCGAAAAAATGTCGAAATCCAAATACAATGTCGTAACGCCGGATGATATTTGTAACGAATACGGAGCCGATACCTTACGTTTGTACGAAATGTTTTTAGGGCCTTTGGAACAAGCCAAGCCTTGGAACACTGCGGGAATTTCAGGAGTTTTTGGATTCTTGAAAAAACTGTGTCGTTTGTATTTTGATGATAATGGTTTGATTGTGACCAATGACGCACCAACCAAAGACAACTTAAAATCATTACACAAAACCATCAAGAAAGTAGCGGAAGATATTGAAGGTTTCTCTTTCAATACTTCGGTTTCTCAGTTTATGATTTGTGTGAATGAATTGTCTACTCAAAACTGTCATTCGCGTGCAATTCTGGAACCATTAGCGATTGTGATTTCGCCGTATGCGCCACACATCGCTGAGGAATTATGGTCGTTATTAGGAAATACAGGTTCAATTGCAACAGTTGCTTTTCCAATATTCGAACCAGAACATTTAGTAGAAAGCAGTAAAGAATACCCGGTTTCTTTCAACGGAAAAATGCGTTTCACGTTGGTTTTACCTTTGGATTTAACCAAGGAACAAATCGAGGAAATTGTAATGAAAGACGAAAGAACCATCAAACAATTAGAAGGAAAAACGCCAAACAAGGTGATTATTGTTCCGGGAAAAATTATCAATTTGGTGGGGTAAAACCGAATTTACAAATATTCTAAAATCCAAATTCCAAAATCATTTTTGGGATTTGGATTTTTTTTTTAAATTTATTAAAATCCGTGCCAATTAGTTTAATCGGTGTAATCCGTGTTCCATTTCAAGAATGCCAAATTGACATTGTAAAAAATTGGTTCAGATTTTGATGATTCTTTTATAACTTTAACGATACAATTAAAAAACAAAAATATGGGAATGGGTTATTTGATTCTTGCCGGAGCAATTATGCTTTTCAGCTGGTTAGTTAGTTCAAGACTAAAAAGCAAATTTGAACATTATTCTAAATTACAATTACAAAACGGAATGTCAGGCGCTGAAATCGCTGAGAAAATGCTTGCCGATAATGGAATTCGTGATGTGAGAGTTATCTCTACTCCGGGACGTTTGACGGATCATTACAATCCGGTAGATAAAACCGTGAATCTAAGTGAGGCAGTTTACAACCAACGCAATGCCGCTGCGGCTGCTGTTGCTGCGCACGAATGTGGTCACGCCGTGCAACACGCTGTAGGATATCAATGGCTGACGATGCGTTCTAAATTAGTGCCCGTAGTGAATGTGGCGTCAACGTACATGCAATGGATTTTGCTTGCCGGAATTTTAATGATGAAAACTTTTCCATCATTATTGTTGATTGGAATCATCATTTTTGCAGCAACCACTTTGTTTTCGATAGTTACATTACCGGTCGAATATGACGCGAGTAATCGTGCATTGGCTTGGTTAGAAAACAAAAGAATGCTGACGCAACAAGAACAAGCTGGAGCGAAAGATTCGCTTAAATGGGCTGCCAGAACGTATGTCGTGGCTGCTTTGGGATCTATCGCAACGCTGTTGTATTACGTTTCCATTTATATGGGCGGAAGTAGAAGAGATTAGATTGTTAGAAAACTAGATCTTTAGAGAATTATAGAAAAAGCCGTCTTGTTATCTTAGACTGCACCCAAAAGTTTAGACAAATTTATAATTAATTTTGATAATAATGAGCTCGATATTGTATCGGGCTCATTTTGTTTAAATTAGACTTGATTCTATCGTTATTGTAATAA